>JAGOEM010000001.1 GCA_017997715.1 Ottowia sp. | reverse complement strand
TTCAGCGTCAGCGCGCCCTGGCCGTATTCGACCTTGCCGACCCACACGCCCGCATCGTCCTGCAGCCAGCCGCGGCGGGCGAAGTCGTCCGCCATTTCGGCCAGGGCGCCCGGCTGCATGCCGGGGTCGTTCAGCATGCCGGCGATGGCGGGCAGGAAGGTCTTGGGCAAACGCATGTCGGCGCTGACATGCAGGCGCTGCAGCAGCGCAAAGAACCAGGGCATGCCGTCTGGCAACGCGCTGTCGGGCGAAGGCGCATCGCGCAAGGACATCTCGTAGCCCATCTCGCCCACCTGCCCATCCTGCGCGGTGGCGCTGTATCGTTCGCTGTAGGCGGGCCTGGCGTTCATCCAGCGCTGCGCCATGTCACGAATGGCGGCGTCGTCCACCGGCTGCTTGTCGGGCGTGCCAAAGACAAAGGCCATCAGCAGCAGCTGCGCGGTGGCCAGGGCCTGGCTGTCGATGCGCGAGAACTTGCTCTCGTAGCGGATTTCCTTGAACTCGGTGGCGCCCAGGCTGCCCGGCCCCACGGCGCGCGTGACGGCATCCAGCAGGCCAGCGTTCTCGGTGGTTTCCGATTCCAGACGCAGCGCTTTGAGCGCCAGCGTCGGCTTGAACTCGGTTTGCCGGCCTGCCCGGTGCGTCACCGTGAATGCTTCAAGCTGCCCGTCGCTCTTGCCCAGCGGCATCAACCACTGGCCGGTCGGCTGGTGGTAGGCGAAGTTCAGCACCAGGCCTTTCAGGTCGACGCGCGTCGTGCTGGTGGCCGGCGGGGCGGCGGCGGCATCCGGGGCCGTGCTGGGCGCGTCCAGGCCGTCCGACGCCTCGGCCCCCTCCATCTGAAGACTCATCTGCGGCCACTGCAGCTTGCCGCTGAACTGCGTGGCATCGGCGCTCAGGTCAAAGTCGTAGTCAAGGGCTTGCCATTGCGCGCGGCTTTCAGGGCGCTTGGGGTCGGTCAGCTCGCCGGCTGGCAGGTGGACGTTGCCCTGGTAGTTGCCACCAAACCCGACGTAGGTAACGACCTCGGGCGCACTGGCCTTGGCGAACAATTGGCGTGTTTCGTCGTCCAGCCCTTCCACACTAATCAGCTGGGTGCGCACGCGCGCCGCCGCTGGCCGCCAGCCGGCCAACGGGCCGTGGCGAATGTCGTCCTGCAGCGTGACCCGCACGATGCGGACGCTTTCCGGCCCATCGCTGCCCTCTGGCTTGGCCGGGTCTGCGCCTGGCGTTTCTTCAGCGGCCTCGGGCGCCTCGCCGTCGGGCACCCGGAACTGCAGCACCACCGTGCTTTGCGCGCCAAACAGGCCACGGTCGTAGCGCCGTTCTGCGATCTTGTCCGGCCCCAGCTGGGCCGCCACGCGGTCCAGCAATGAGGTGTATTGCGCCTCCACGCGCTGGCCCAGCCACCAGCTGGTGCCGGTGTAAACCGCACCCAAAGCGACGACCACCGCCAATGCGCGGCTCAGATTCTTGTTCAAACGAAACTCCCTCCAGTGTTTGCAGACCCGCCACATGGCCGACCTTTGGCCGAACTGTAGCGGGGTCGGCTCACCGTTTAGGGCTGGCAGCCGGTGCGGCCGCCCACGCCCTGCGGGCGCAGGCAGCGGCACCAAGGTTCAGGCAGGCACAGCTTCTCGACCCACGCCGTCCCGCGCCAGTACCGGCGCCAATGCCACCCCGGTGTGGGTGCCCAGCCGCACCACGTCTTCCGGCGTGCCGGCGGCCACCAGGCGGCCACCGCCGTCGCCGCCTTCCGGCCCCAGGTCGATGATCCAGTCGGCCTCGGCGATCAGGTCCAGGTCGTGCTCGATCACCACCACGCTGTGGCCGCCGTCCACCAGGCGGTGCAGCACGTGGATCAGCTTTTCCACGTCCTGCATGTGCAGGCCCACCGTGGGTTCGTCCAGCACGTACAGGGTGTGCGGCGCCTTGTTGCCGCGGCGGGTGATGTCGTCGCGCACTTTGCTGAGTTCGGTCACCAGCTTGATGCGCTGCGCCTCGCCACCGCTCAGCGTGGGCGATGGCTGGCCCAGCGTCAGGTAGCCCAGGCCCACGTCTTTCAGCAGCTGCAGCGGGTGCGCAATGTTGGGCATGCTGGCGAAGAAGTCGACCGCCTCGTCCACCTCCATCTGCAGCACGTCGCCGATGCTCTTGCCGCGCCAGGTGACGGCCAGCGTCTCGGGGTTGAAGCGGGCGCCGCGGCACACTTCGCACGGCACTTTCACATCGGGCAGAAAGCTCATCTCAATGGTGCGCACGCCCTGCCCTTCGCACGACGGGCAGCGCCCTTCGCCGGTGTTGAAGCTGAAGCGCCCGGGGCCATAGCCGCGCGCCTTGGCTTCCAGCGTGTCGGCAAACAGCTTGCGTACCGTGTCCCAAAAGCCGATGTACGTGGCGGGGCAGCTGCGCGGGGTTTTGCCGATGGGTGTCTGGTCCACTTCCAGCACGCGGTCGATCTGGCCAAAGCCTTCCAGGCCAGTACAGCCGATCAGGCCGTGGCTATTTATTTCATAGCTGCCTGCGCCCGCCGCGTCTGCGATGGCGGCCTTTTTACCCTTCATCTCTTGCCGTACAAAGCGCTGCACGCTGGCAAGCAGCACGTCGCGCGCCAGCGTGGATTTGCCTGAGCCGGACACGCCCGTTACCGCCACCAGGCGCTTCAGCGGCACGGCCACGTCCACGTCTTTCAGGTTGTGCAGGTAGGCGCCTTTCAGCGACAGCCAGCCGTCGCCTTCGGTCACCGCCACGGCGGGCGGCGCCTTGCCGATGGCCCGGCGCGGGTGCAGGGGGTGGCGCATCGCGTCGCGCAGGTAGCGGCCGGTGGCGGAATCGGGCGCGGCGGCCACATCGGCCACCGTGCCCTGCGCCACCAGGTGGCCGCCGCGCACGCCGGCACCGGGGCCGATGTCGATCAGGTGCTCGGCGCGGCGGATGGTGTCCTCGTCGTGCTCCACCACCACCAGCGTGTTGCCCTTGCTGGACAGGTTGTGCAGCGCGTCCAGCAGGATCTGGTTGTCGCGCGCGTGCAGGCCAATGGTCGGCTCGTCCAGCACGTAGCACACGCCCTGCAGGTTGCTGCCCAGCTGCGCGGCCAGGCGGATGCGCTGCGCCTCGCCACCACTGAGCGTGGGCGCGCCGCGGTCCAGCGTCAAATAACCCAGGCCCACCTGTTCAAGAAAAGCCAGCCGGCTTTGGATTTCGGGCAGCAAATCGCGCGCGATATCGGCGTCGCGCCCTTGCAGGCGCAAGCCGTCAAACCACTGGCGCAAATCGCGCACCGACAGGCGCGCCAGGTCGGTGATGGCGACGCCCTGCACCTTCGCGCGGTCCCGCACCTCCGTGCCGGGCGGGGTGTATCCATCCAGCCGCACGTGGCGCGCCACCGGGTTCAGGCGCGTGCCCTGGCAGCTTGGGCAGGCGGCGTGGCCCACGTCTTCCACTTCCACCTCGGCAAAGGTCTGCTCGCGCCCTTTCTGGTCGTCGGCCAGCACCGAATCGTCCAGCGCCTTGCGCTGCTCGCGCGTCAGCTTCACGCCGGTGCCCACGCAGTCGGGGCACCAGCCGTGCTTGCTGTTGTATGAGAACAGGCGCGGGTCCAGCTCGGCATAGCTGGTGGCGCATACCGGACAGGCGCGCTTGGTGGAAAACACCTCCACCCGCCCGATGTGCTGGGTGGACATGCCCGTTTCCAGCGCGTGGCGCAGGCCACCGATGTCGTGCAGCACATGCACCACGCCCTTGCCGTGCTCCAGCGCGCGGGTCAGCGATTCGCGCAGCTGCGCTTCGTTGCCGGGGGTGACCGGCAGGCTCATCACCGGCAGCTCGATGGTGTGTTCCTTGAATCGGTCGATGCGCGGAAAGCCCGTGGTCGGCAGAAACTCGCCATCCACCCGCAGGTGGGTATGGCCGCGCGGGCGCGCCCAGTCAGCCAGTTCGGTGTACACGCCCTTGCGGCCCACCACCAGCGGCGCCATCAAGCCGATCACCTGGCCCTTGAAGCGCGTCATGATCTGCGCGGCAATGCGTTCGGGCGTTTGTGGTTGCACCGCCGCGTCGTCGTGCACGCAGTGCTGCACGCCCAGCTTGACGTACAGCAGGCGCAGAAAGTGCCACACCTCGGTGGTGGTGCCCACCGTGCTCTTGCGGCCGCCGCGCGACAGGCGCTGCTCGATCGCCACCGTGGGCGGAATGCCGTAGACCGCATCCACCTCGGGCCGGCCGGCCGGCTGCACGATGCTGCGCGCGTAGGCGTTCAGCGATTCCAGGTAACGCCGCTGCCCTTCGTTGAACAGAATGTCGAACGCCAGCGTGGATTTGCCCGAGCCGCTGACGCCGGTGATCACGTTGAACTTGCCGCGCGGAATGTCCACGCTGAGGTTCTTCAGGTTGTGTTCGCGCGCGTGAATGATCTCGATAGAGTTTGAAGTGTTTTTGGCCTCTAGCGCACGCCCATTGGGCGCAGGCAGCTCTGTTTTATATAGCGCACGGGGCTCTTCGGCCGTCAACGCCACCGCCTCGCCCAGCGTCTGCGCATAGGCGCGCAGCGCCGCGCCGGTGTGCGATGTGGCGTGGCGCGCCACCGCATCCGGCGTGCCTTCGGCCACCACCGTGCCACCGGCGTCGCCGCCTTCGGGGCCCAGGTCGATCAGCCAGTCGCTGGCGCGGATCACGTCCAGGTTGTGCTCGATCACCACCAGCGAATGCCCGGCTTCCAGCAGCTTGCGGAAGGCGCGCATCAGCTTGGCGATGTCGTCAAAGTGCAGGCCGGTGGTGGGCTCGTCAAACAAGAACAACTGGCCTTTGCGCGCGGCCGGTTGGCGCGTGGCGGTTTGCGATTTGGCGGCCTCGGCCAGAAAGCCGGCCAGCTTCAAGCGCTGCGCTTCGCCGCCGCTCAGCGTGGGCACGGGCTGCCCCAGCTTGACGTAGTCCAGGCCCACGTCGACGATGGGCTGCAGCGCGCGGATGACCTCGCGGTCGCGCGCGAACAGTTGCACGGCTTCGGCCACGGTCAGGTCCAGCACGTCGGCCACGTTCAAGTGGCGCGCGCGCAGATCGGTGGGCGCCTGGCGTTCGATCTTCACTTCAAGGATCTCAGGCCGGTAGCGCTTGCCATCGCAGTCGGGGCAGCGCAGGTAGACGTCGGACAGGAACTGCATCTCGACGTGTTCAAAGCCCGATCCGCCGCAGGTCGGGCAGCGCCCGTCGCCGCTGTTGAAGCTGAACTTGGCCGCCGTGTAGCCGCGCTGGCGCGACAGTGGCGCGTCGGCAAAGATGGCGCGGAGGGTGTCCCACGCGCCGACGTAGCTGACGGGGTTGGATCGCGCGGTTTTGCCAATGGGCGACTGGTCGACGAACACCACGCCGCTCAAATGGTCGGCGCCCAGCAGGCGTTCGTGCGCGCCAGGCGATTCGGTGGCCTTGCCAAAGTGGCGCATCAAGGCGGGCGCCAGCACGTCCTGAATCAGGCTGGACTTGCCCGAGCCCGACACGCCGGTGACGGTGACCAGCCGCGTCAGCGGAAAGTCGACCGAGACGTGCTTCAGGTTGTGTTCGGTCACGCCTTCCAGAATCAGGCGCGGCGTGCTGTCGGTCACCGGGCGCGCCAGGCCCGACTGAATGGTTTTGCGGCCGCCCAGGTAGGCGCCGGTCAGGGTGTCGCTGGCGCGCAGCTCGGCCGGCGTGCCATCGAACACGATCTGCCCGCCCGCCGCGCCGGGGCCGGGGCCGAAGTCCAGCACGCGGTCGGCCGCCAGCATGACGGCGGGGTCGTGTTCGACCACCACCAGCGTATTGCCGGCGCGCTTGAGGCGCTGCATGGCTTCGGTGATGCGGTCCATGTCGCGCGGGTGCAGGCCGATGCTGGGCTCGTCCAGCACGAACAGCGTGTTGACCAGGCTGGTGCCCAGCGCGGTGGTCAGGTTGATGCGCTGCACTTCGCCGCCGCTCAGCGTGCGACTTTGCCGGTCCAGCGTGAGGTAGCCGATGCCAACGTCGGCCAGGTAGCGCAGCCGGGTCTGGATCTCTTCCAGGATCAGGCGGCGCGCCTGCGCATCGGCAGATTCTCGGTCAAATACGCCTTCAGCGCTTGCTGGATGGGCGCTAGCAGCTCTGTTTTCAGGAGCATCGGCCATCCGGTCGAAGAAGGTTCGCAGCCGGTCGATGGGCAGCAGCATCAAGTCGTGCAGGCACAGGCCGGGCAGCGCGTCCAGCTGTTCGCGCGTCCACTTCACGCCTTGCGGCATGAAGCGTGTGGCCCCAGGCCCTGCCGCTGCGCTGGCGGGCTGCCCGCTGTCGCCGCCGAGGGCGGGCCGGCGCGGCGACGGCGCCAACACCGCGTCGGCATCGGCCTTGCTGCCCACGCGCCACAGCAGCGATTCGGTCTTCAGCCGCGCGCCGCCGCACGTCGGGCAAGGGGTGTAGCTGCGGTACTTGGACAGCAGCACCCGGATGTGCATCTTGTACGCCTTGCTTTCCAGGTACTGGAAGAAGCGCCGGATGCCGTACCACTGCTTGCTCCACTGGCCGTCCTTGTAGGTGGGCGTGCCTTCGATGACCCAGTTTTTCTGTTCGGCCGTGAGCCGGTTCCACGCGGTGTCGCGCGGTATGCCGGCGCTTTCGGCGTGGCGCATCAGATCGTCCTGGCATTCGCGCCAGGCGGGCGTCTGGATCGGCTTGATCGCACCGGCCCGCAAGGTCATGCGTTCATCGGGAATCACCAGGCCCCAGTCAACCCCGATGACGCGGCCAAAGCCACGGCAGGTCTCGCACGCGCCCACGGGCGAGTTGAACGAGAACATCGACGGAATCGGCTCGGCGTAGCGCAAGTCGCTTTCCGGGCAGTGCAGGCCGGTGGAGAATTTCCACAAAAGTGATAGGGCCCCCACGCTCGCCGCTTCGCGCGCTTCGCTGCCCCCCAAGGGGGCTGCCCCGCCTTGGGACGGCCCGGCGGCGGGGCGCTCGGTTCCCTCGTTCGCCCCCACGCTCGCCGCTTCGCGCGCTTCGCTGCCCCCCAAGGGGGCTGCCCCGCCTTGGGACGACCCGGCGCCGGGGCGCTCGGTTCCCTCGTTCGCCCCCACGCTCGCCGCTTCGCGCGCTTCGCTGCCCCCCGAGGGGGTGGCCTCGCCCGCCGGCAGTGCGTACACGGTCATGCGTCCGCTGCCGCGCTTGAGCGCGACCTCGATCGCTTCGACCACGCGGGCGCGCTCGGCCCCGGCGATGCGGAAGCGGTCGGCCACCACGTCCAGCACCTTCTTGCCAGCCACTTCGCGCTCGGCCTGTACGCGGGTGAAGCCGCTGGCCGACAGCCATTGCTGCACTTCATCAGCGCCGGTGTTGGCGGGCAGCTCGACGGCAAAGGTCAGCACCAGCCGCGGGTCACCGGCCTGCGCGGCACGCCGTACCAACTCGTCGAAGATGCTGTCGGCGCTGTCGTGGCGCACCGGCAGCGCGGTCTGGCGGTCGAACAACTGGCCGGCGCGGGCAAACAACAGCTTCAGGTGGTCGTTCAGCTCGGTCATGGTGCCGACCGTGGAACGCGAGCTGCGCACCGGGTTGGTCTGGTCGATGGCGATGGCGGGCGGCACGCCTTCCACCTTGTCGACCGCGGGCTTGTCCATGCGATCCAGAAACTGGCGCGCATAGGCGCTGAAGGTTTCGACGTAGCGGCGTTGCCCTTCGGCGTACAGCGTGTCGAACACCAGGGACGACTTGCCCGAGCCCGAGGGCCCGGTCACCACCGTCATCTCGCCGGTGCGCAGGTCCAGGTCAAGGTTCTTGAGGTTGTGTTGGCGAGCTCCGCGAATGCGGATGAAACCGGTGGTCATGCAGTGGCTCTCAGTGGGCGCGTGGCCCATGTGGGGCAAATATTCTGCCTGCAAGTGCGGCGCGCCGCTGGCACAAGGGGTATGCGCTCAACTTTGCGTTAGTAATAATTCATTACATCGTCGTACACTGCGCGTTCGTTGCCCGGCATACCCGCCAGGGCTTGTACCCAGACCAGGAGTTTGGACATGCGTGTGTTGCCTCTTTCACTTTGCGCCTTGGTGGCCGGATTGCTTTTGGGATCAGGCGCAAACGCGCAGATCCTGGTGGGACAGACCGTGGGCATCACGGGCACCGTGGCCGCCACGGTGGGCGAAGCCGACCAGGGCGCGCAGCTGGTGTTCGATGCGGTGAACGCGCACGGCGGCATCCACGGGCAGCGCATCGAACTGATCCGCGTGGACGATGCCTTTGACATCAGGCGCACGGTGGAAAACGCGCGCCAGCTGATCGAAGACAAGCAGGTGCTGGCGCTGTTCATGACGCGGGGCACGCCCAATACACAAGCGTTGCTGCCCATGCTGGACAAGCACGAAGTGGCGCTGGTGGGGCCATCGACCGGCGCCATTGCCTTGCACAAGCCGGTGCCCAGGCACGTGTTCAACGTGCGCGCCACCTACCAGCGCGAAGCGGAAAGAGCGGTGACCCACCTGACCAGTATCGGCCTGCGCACTTTTGCGGTGGTTCACGCGGACGACTCGTTCGGCCAGGATGCCCTTGAAGGCGCCAAACACGGGCTGACAGCCGCCAAGCTGGAGCCCACCGCCGTGGTGCCGGCCGACCGCATCAGGCCAGACTACGCCGCCATCGTGCCCAAGGTAGCGGGTGCGCAGGCGGTGATCTGGATCGGCTCGGGAACGGCGGTGGCCGATGGCATCAAGGCGCTGCGGGCCGCAGGCTCTGCCGCGCAGGTGGTCACCTTGTCAAACAACGCGTCCAGCGGCTTCATCAAGGCGCTGGGCGACGCCAGCCGCGGGGTGATCGTGACCCAGGTCTTCCCCAGCGAACGATCCGTCGCCACGCCCATGGTGAAAGACGCCATGACCGCCGCCAAAGCCAAGGGCATCAACCTGTCGCCCGCCGCGCTGGAGGGCTACGCCGCGGCGAAAGTGCTGGTGGAAGGCCTGCGCCGCGCCGGCCCCAACCCCACGCGGCAGAGCGTGGTGGCCGGCCTCAACAGCTTGAGGAGCTTTGATTTGGGCGGGCTGGAGATCAGCTATTCACCGCAGGACCACAGCGGCATCGACTACGCCGATCTGTCGATCATCAGCGAAGGCCGCTTCAAGCGATAAGCCCGGGGCGGCTGGACAAACAGCAGCGCGGCTTTGATTTTGACGATATCGGCGCAGTTGCCGCGCGCTGTTCAGACCAAAAGAGAAAATGCCGCTGTGCGCAAGCAACGGCGGCATTCTTCATGGGCGGATCTGGACTGCCCGCGCGGCTGGCAAGTGGCGCCACCAGCATTTGCGGCGCCACTTGCGCGGGCTTGCCCGCCCGCGTCGGCTTACGCGTCGTCGGCGTAGATGTCCACGTCCTTGGTTTCACGCACAAACAGCACGCCGATCACGAAGGTGATCGCGGCGATCACGATCGGGTACCAAAGCCCGTAGTACATGTTGCCGTTGGACGCCACCATCGCGAACGAAATGGTGGGCAACATGCCGCCGAACCAGCCGTTGCCTATGTGGTACGGCAAGCTCATTGACGTGTAGCGGATCCGGGTCGGGAACATCTCGACCAAGGCCGCTGCGATGGGCCCGTAGACCATCGTCACGTAGATCACCAACACCGTCAGGATGGCGATGGTCAGCGGCCAGTTGACCTTGGCCGGGTCGGCCTTGGCAGGGTAGCCGTCGGCCTTCAGCGTGTCGCTGACCTCCTTCTTGAACGCGGCAATGGCGGCCACGCTGGTGGCGTCGAACTTGCCGCCTTCCACCACGCCTGCCGGTGCGGTGATGAGCTTGTCGCCGATCTTCACGGACGCGGGGCCGGTACCGGCGGCGTTCTCGTAGCTCACCGACTGTTGCGCCAGATAGCGCTTGGCGATGTCGCATGAGGTGCGGAAGTCGATGTCGCGCGCCACGGGGTTGCCGCCGAACGAGCACTCCGCCGGGTCGGCGGTCACGGTGACCGAATTGGCCCGCTGTGCGGCGGCCAGGTCGGGGTTGGCCGCGTTGGTCAGCGCCTTGAACAGCGGGAAGTAGGTCAGCATCGCCAGCAGCAGGCCCGCCATGATGATCGGCTTGCGGCCGATCCTGTCGGACAAGGTACCGAAGATCACGAAGAACGGCGTGGCGATCAGCAAGGCAATCGCGATCATGATGTTGGCGGCGGAAGCATCCACCTTGAGCACGCTGGTCAGGAAGAACAAGGCGTAGAACTGGCCTGTGTACCAGACCACCGCCTGCCCGGCGACCAGGCCGAACAAGGCCAGCAGCACGATCTTCAGGTTCTTCCACTGGCCGAAGGATTCGGTCAGCGGCGCCTTGGAGGTCTTGCCTTCCGACTTCATCTTCTGGAAAGCCGGCGACTCGTTCATCGACAGGCGAATCCACACCGACACACCCAGCAAAAGAATGGAAACCAGGAACGGAATGCGCCAGCCCCAGGCGACAAACGCCTCCTCGCCCAGCACGTTGCGCACCACCAGAATCACGACCAGCGACAGGAACAGGCCCAGCGTTGCCGTGGTCTGAATCCACGAGGTATAGGCACCGCGCTTGCCGTGCGGCGCGTGTTCGGCCACGTAGGTCGCGGCGCCACCGTATTCACCGCCCAGCGCCAGCCCCTGCAGCATGCGCAGCACGATCAGGATGACCGGTGCCAGCACGCCGATGGAGGCGTAGGTGGGCAGGATGCCGACGATGAAGGTTGACAGGCCCATGATGAGAATGGTCACCAGGAACGTGTACTTGCGCCCGATCATGTCGCCCAGGCGGCCGAACACCAGTGCGCCAAATGGCCGCACGATGAAGCCGGCAGCAAACGCCAGCAACGCGAAGATGAACGCCGAAGTCGGATCCAGCCCGGCGAAGAACTGCTTGGCGATGATCGCCGCCAGCGATCCGTATAGGTAGAAGTCGTACCACTCGAACACGGTGCCGAGTGACGAGGCGAAGATGACTTTCTTCTCCTCGCCCGTCATCGGCCGTGCGGCCTGTGAAGTTGCCATGCTTTTTGTCTCCGTTACTTTTGAAATATGCAAACTCGGGACACGCAAACACGGGGTGTCCCGCAGGGCACTTTCCAAGTACCACCTGACCGTTTTCTGACAGACTTTTGGCCCTTTTCCCGACCATGCTTTCTTCAAACTCACGGCCTCGGGATCAACCCTGACGCTATATTTTTTGATGTGAAATATCAGCCCCTTCGGGCGCAAGACGCTCCCACCGCTGGCACTGGGCCCCACTCGAAAACCCTGAGCAAATTTCTTGCGTCGAAGCGGCGCCGCGGCCTGATACACCTCACCGCACGCACATACAGCTGACATCGCATGGGTGTTGGCATCGACGCCAGGTTGACGCCTGACTTACGTAAGCGATTGGTCAGTGCCTGTTCACAGAATGCCGCGGTGCAATCAGCATTGCCCGGCGCATACTGCACACCACCTCAAAGGAGACAAGCCATGACAGACCCTACGGTCGAACGGATCCAGCGCGATCCCAAGTACCAGCAGCTGACGCAGACCCGCAACCGCTACAGCTGGGCGCTCACGATCCTGATGCTGATCGTGTATTACGGCTACATCGGCCTCATCGCATTCGACAAGGAACTGCTGGCCAGGCCGTTGGGCGAAGGGGTCACCACCCTGGGCATTCCCATCGGCATGGGGGTGATCGTGTTCACCGTCATCATCACCGGCCTTTATGTGCGCCGCGCGAACACCGAGTTCGACGCCCGGACGCGCGAAATCCTCAAGGACGCCACGAAATGAGCGCCACCCGAATTTCACGCGGCCTGATCGGCCTGACCGCAGCCTTGGGCTGCGTGGGCCTGGCCCACGCGGCCGGCGGCGACGTGGGCGTTGCTGCCAAGCAGGCGACCAACTGGACCGCCATCATCATGTTCACCGCCTTTGTGGTGGCGACACTGTGGATCACCAAATGGGCGGCGGGCCGCACCAAGTCGGCGGCCGATTTCTACACCGCTGGTGGCGGCATCACGGGCTTTCAGAACGGCCTGGCGATCGCGGGCGACTACATGTCGGCCGCTTCGTTCCTGGGCATTTCCGCTGCCGTCATGGCCACCGGCTACGACGGCCTGATCTACTCCATCGGCTTTCTGGTCGGCTGGCCGATCCTGACCTTTCTGCTGGCCGAACGCCTGCGCAACCTGGGCAAGTTCACCTTTGCCGACGTGGCCGGCTACCGCTTCCAGCAAGGTCCGATTCGCGCCTTTGCTGCCAGCGGCACGCTGGTGGTGGTGGCGTTCTACCTGATCGCGCAGATGGTGGGCGCGGGCCAGTTGATCAAGCTGCTGTTCGGCCTGGATTACTGGATTGCCGTGGTTCTGGTGGGTGGCCTGATGATGGTGTACGTGCTGTTCGGCGGCATGACGGCTACTACCTGGGTGCAGATCATCAAGGCGGTGCTGCTGCTGTCCGGCGTGACCTTCATGGGCTTCATGGTGATGGCCAAGTACGGCTTCAGCCCTGAAGCGCTGTTTGCCGACGGCGTGAAGGTGCGCGCGCAGATCGCTGCCAACAACGGCGCCACGCCCGATGCCGCCGCCAAGGCCGGCCTGGCGATCATGGGCCCCGGTGGATTCATCAAGGACCCGATCTCGGCCATCAGCTTCGGCATGGCACTGATGTTCGGCACGCTGGGCCTGCCCCACATCCTGATGCGCTTCTTCACCGTGCCCGATGCCAAGGAAGCGCGCAAGAGCGTGTTCTGGGCCACCACCTGGATCGGCTACTTCTACGTGGTGATCTTCATCATCGGCTTTGGCGCCATCACCCAGGTGCTGACCAACCCCGAGTTTGCAGACACCATCAAAGGCGTGATCCACGGCGGTGCCGGCACGGCCAACATGGCGGCGGTGCTGGTGGCCAAGAGCGTCGGCGGCAACGTGTTCTACGGCTTCATCTCTGCCGTGGCCTTCGCGACCATCCTGGCGGTGGTGGCTGGCCTGACTCTGTCGGGTGCCTCGGCGGTCTCGCACGATCTGTACGCCACCGTGTTCAAGAAGGGCAAGGCCGACAGCGCCAAGGAACTGCGTGTCTCGCGCATCACCACCCTGGCACTGGGCGTGGTCGCCGTGGCCCTGGGCATTCTGTTCGAGAAGCAGAACATCGCCTTCATGGTGTCGCTGGCCTTCGCCATCGCCGCATCGGCCAACTTCCCCGTGCTGCTGCTGTCGGTGCTGTGGAAAGACTGCACCACGCGTGGCGCGGTGATCGGCGGCTTCATGGGCCTGATCTCCTCCGTGGGGCTGACCATCGTGTCGCCCTCGGTGTGGGAAGCCACCATGGGCAACCCAGCCGGCTCGGCGCTGTTCCCCTACACGTCGCCCGCGCTGTTCTCGATGGCCATCGGCTTCTTCGGCATCTGGTTCTTCTCGATCACCGACAAGAGCCGCAATGCCGCCGCCGAGCGCGCCTCGTACCCGGCGCAGAAGGTGCGGTCGGAAACCGGCTTGGGCGCATCCACGGCATCGAGCCACTGAGCGGTCGCGCATCGCTATAAAAAGCCGGGCCTTGGCGCCCGGCTTTTTTTATGGAAAATACGCCCACTTTCCGCATGGTGTGGGCGTGGGCAGCTATGTTTATTGCAGCGACCGCGCGGTCTCGATCAAGCCATCACACCGCAGACCACAAGGGCGCGACGTGACCTGCTCCGCCGGATGGGCGGCAAGACACAAGACGTCTTTTTTGGCGACGCTCCGAAGCTAGTGATGCGTGCCAGGCGCAGCGCGCGGGCCGCTGGCGCTGCGGCGCCCTGCAGCCGGCTTACCGGCGGTGCGCTTGCTGGATGGGAATGCCGCGCGCTTGCAGCCAGGCACGAACCTTTTCCCGCGTCTCGCGCCCTTGCGCGCTGAGTTTGCTGTCGGGCGTGCCGAAGAACGCGTATTGGAAGGTGTAGCCCAGATCGTCAATCGCGTTCGGGTCGACACCCAGCTGCAGAAAGCGCCACACATCCTCAGCGCTCCGGATCGCCGCGGCGTGGTGCAGCAAAGTCTCGCCATTGCTGGCGCGCGCCCGGACATTCGCGCGCGCCTCCAGCAGCAGCCCGACGTTGGCCTGTGTGCCAGCGCCCAGTGCGCGAAAGAGCGGCGTTTGCCCCAGCCGGTTGCGCGTCTCGACCGAGGCGCCGCGGGCAACGATGGTCCGCAGCCAATAGGGGTCTTCAAACGCCGCGGCAAAGTGCATCGGCGTATCGCGGTGTTGCCCCAGGTACGTCGGGTCAGCGCCCAGACTCAGCAGGCTGCTGAAGGCGCGGCGGTCGCCCTCCAGCATGGCGACGTCCAGCAAGGTCTGCTCGCGTTGGTTGGCGCTGTTCAGGCTCACGCCCTCAGCGATCAGTGCGCGGGCGCGCTCCAGGTCGCCACGCGACGCGGCCGCGTACAGGGCCGCCGCCTGGGGAGAGCGAAACAGTTGCGGGTTCATCGCGTCCGATCGTTGCTGGCCGCAGGCCGCCAGGATGAGCGCCACGAACGGCGACAGGGACAGCAAGCGCCTATTCATGCGTGGTTCTGAGTGAGTGCAGCTGCGAATGCTAACCCCCGGCGCACGCCGCGCGGCTACGTGGTGGCGCGGTGGCCGCCCATCGCCCATCAGGCGCCTCCGAAGGGGTTCCAGCGGCCTACCCAGCGGCCGACATCCGACAGGCGATCGCCCACCCATTCGGCGCCTTGGGCCACCTTGTCCGCCGCCCATTCGGCGCCTTCCACCGCTTGCTCGGTCGCCCAACGGACGCCATCGGCCGCACGATCGGCCGCCCAGCTCAGGTGGTCACCGGCACGGTCCAGGCCCCGGGCTGCCAGCTGGCCCGCCTGGTCGATGAGCTGATTGGCCCGCTGGCCCGCACTTTCCAACCGGACGGCCAGCGCTGCGGACTGCTGGCCCAGGCCCATAGCGGCGCCAGCGGTGCGCACCACGTTGCCCGCCAGCGTGCCGGCCTCCATGACCTGGTCGCCCATGTAGTCTGCGGCGTTCTCTGCAGCGCCGGCACCGATGTCCAGCGCGGCATCGGTAAGGGCCCCGCCCACCCGCAAAGCCGCAGGCGCCGCGTGGCCCTGGGCAAGGTCAGTGTGCGCCACTTCGGCGACGGCCAGCGCGGTGTCCTGCGCCACCTGGCCCGCATGGCGTCCGGCGTCGGCCAGATGGGTGCCGAAGGACGCCAGGGTGTTCAAGCGGGATTCGTAGTAGCGCTCCAGCAGTTGCGCGCCCGGCATCGGCGCACCCGGCCGGTAGGCGGTGTTGTCGCGCAGGGCTTCGACGTAGGACGCTTGATCGCCCCCGCCCCCGTGCAGCTCAACCGGATTCGAATGGCGGTTGCCGCTGGCCGGGGCGATGCGCAGTTCATGGCCCACCGCATCGGGCAATGGCGGCCCTTGCTGGATGCCGGTCAAAAGCTCGCCCTCGACGTTGTAGCGCCGAATCTCTCCGCTGGCGGCCGTGTCCGCGCGCACGGCGTTGGCGGACGCGCCCAGCTCCAGCCGGCGCAAGGTGTTGTCGCTCAGCCCAGCCGCGTTGAAGGTGACCCCGGGCGCACCCACCGACAACATCGCCGCGGACGCCAGGCCGCCCCCCAAGGAATGCCCCGAGAAGGCCACGTTGCCGGCGCCGAACACCTTGTCTGCGCGCTCTGCCAGGGCCAGGGCGCTTTCGTACTGGTCGATCGCCAGGCCCGCTCCCTGGCCCAGGTTGGCCCGGGTGTCGCCGCCAACGCCCGGGCTCCAGTTGTCGGTGCCCCGGTAGGCGACGACGTACTGCCCCTGCGCGTTCTGGTAGATCGCCGCATCGAACCCGGTCTTGGCATCGTGCAGCATGCCCAGGTCAATCGGAATTGGGTGGCCTTGCGCATCCACCAGCTGGTCGCCCACGGGCGTCAGACGCTGCCAGCCGGCGGCGGCCAGTTCGCGTTCAGACTGCGTGCCGGTGGGGCCGGTGGCGTTCGACGCATAGGCGTCGTTGGCCATCATGGCGAACTGCAGATCGCGCTCAGGCTGTGGCGCGGTGCCACGCACCGTGGCGGCAAACGTGCCATCGCCCACCGGGTAGCCACGCTGGGCTGTGTCCGCTGACCCAGCCGGTGCAGCAACGCCCCCGCAGCTCAGGGGTGTGGCCTCGCCTTGCCAGCGCGCGCCCCAAGCGCCCACAGCCATCATGTTGTCGCCTCCTCAAGTGCCAAGCGGCCAGCGTAATCACTGCGGCGCCGTCTGCCCAGCTGGGATCGCTACCAGCTAGGAACGATCCCAGTGCGCGGCCCGGCAGGCATCATGGCCATGCATTTCAGCATCAAAATGGCCTGTAGCGCTTATCCAATGGGCGCAAGCAGCTACGTTAGTGATAGCAATCGCCACTCATTCCTTGTGCAACTGACGCAGTTTCACGAAGGCCAGCGCCGCCATCACCGCGTCGTTCAGCGCGTCATGGGCTTCACGTTGCGGCAGCGCCAGATCGTCCATCAGCGTGGCAAAGCGCAGATCGATCTCGACGTTGCCCTGCTGGTGCGAAGGGGGCAGCTGACGGAACTTGTGGTCGTGGTACAGCGCCGATACCTCGATTCGCGGCTGCGGCAGGCGCACCCCCAGCAGCGGCCGAATGGCGCGGTTGAGCATGGCCAGGTCGAATTCCAGGTAGTAACCCACCAGGGGCCGGCTGCCGATGAAGTGCATCAGCCGCTTCATGGCTTCGTCGATCGGCAGGCCGTCCGCCACATCGCGCGCGCGCAGGCGGTGCACCCGCACGCTTTCGGCCGACACGCCTTTTTGCGGGCGCACCAGCAGCTCCAGCCGTTCGCTGGTCATCACCCGCTGGCCCACGATGCGCACCGCGCCGATGGCGATGATTTCGTCCGTGCGCACGTTCAGGCCCGTGGTCTCGCAGTCCAGCGCCACCCATTCGCCCGGGGGCGGCGGCTGGAACATGAAGCTGAACTCTGGCAGCCACAGCCGGCGCAGCAGCCAGCGGCGCCGCAAGGCCTGCCAGTGTTCGCGCAGCGGCGCACTCACAGGCTGTCCAGGCGAAAGCGCTGGCGCAGCACGCTCTTGAAGCGCTTGACCGCGGCCAGCGCGTCCTTGAGCAGGTTGCGCTCCAGCGTGGTGAGGCGCTCCATGTCGATCGCGCCGCTGATCGGCTTGCCCGTGTCCAGCTCGGACAGGCCGGCCTTGAGCTTCAGGCCCATCATCAGGTGCAGGCTTTGCACCAGCTCATCGCCGGTCGCGGCGCCCAGCACGCCGTGCTGCACCAGCGCGGCAACCCGCTCGGCCGTGTTGGTGGCGTTGATCCGCAGCGAAAAGGCCAGGCTGCGCACGCCGTGCACGATCGGAAAGATGCCTTCCTTCTTCAGGTCCACCAGGCGCTCGGCATCGCCCCGGCTCAGCAGGCGGCCCCACCAGCCGCTGTTCTGGCCAAAGGCTTCGATGGCGGCGGCAAAGCGCGCCAGCAGCGCGTCGTTGTCGGTAGCCAATTGATGGACGCTACCGCGCACCTGTTCCAGCAGGGCCGGGTCGCCCGCCACGGCGTGCGCGTCCATGAAGATGGCCAGGCACATCAGGTGTTCGTCGCTGGGCTCCAGCAGCCAGTGGCGCGCGCGCCGGCTGAATTCGCTGACGCTGCCACGCCAGGCCGGGTTGCTGAGCATGATGCCGCCCCGGCACGGTGGATAGCCAAAGCGGGCCAGCGCGGCCGAGAACTGATCGCACAGCGCCTCCAGATCGGGCGGCGGCGTGAAGTCGTCGCGCAGCACCAGCGCGTTGTCCTGGTCGGTCTTGAGCAGTTGTTCGCCCCGGCCTTCGCTGCCCATCACGAACAGGCAGCTGGCGGCCAGCAGCTCGGGCGGCGCAATCATCTGCCAGGCGCGTTCAAACAGGCGTGCGTTGAGTTGCTGCACCAGCTGCGCGATCAGGGTCACCTGCGTGCCGCCGCGGTGCAGCACGCTGATCATGCGGGTGATCTGCGCGGCGGCTTCGGTCAGGCCGTCCAGATCGCTGGCGTGTTCGATCAGCACCGCGATCATGTGCGAATGGTTGGACAGGAAGCTGAACAGGTCCAGTGCTTCCAACACGCCCACGATGCGTTCGCCTTCGCGCACCACCACGCGGTGAATGCGCCGCTTCAGCATCAGCGCCATGGCGTCGCCCAGCTGGTCTGACGCCTGTACCGAAATCAGCGCGAAGTTGCTCATGTCGCCCACCGGCAGCGTGGCCAGGGGCCGTTCGTCCAGCACGGCGCGCTGCAGCGCGTTGGTGGTGAAGATGCCCATGCGCTCGGGCTCGCTGCGCGCGTCGCGCACCAGCACGTGCGTGCTGCGCTGCTGCTGAAACAGCCGCACCACGTCCAGCACGGGCGTGCCCCATTCCACGATCAGGGGTGGGCGCATGAAGGCTTCGTCGACGCGCGACAGCGTCAGCGACTGCAGCTGGTGCTGGCTGCGCCGTTCAGACAGCGCGCTGAGCTTGGCGCCAATGTCGGCGAACAGCAGCGCGCCAAAGGTGGCGTTGGATGCGATCAGCGCCATCACGGCTTCGCGCTGCAGCTCGTAGGCGACCAGTTCTTCCAGCACCACGAAGCGGCTGCTGACGCGCCCGGCCACCAGGGCGCGGCCGTCAAAGCATTCATCGGGGCCGTAGGTGGCCACCGTTTGCCCGTCTTCCAGCTGCGCCACCACGCCCTTGATGACCACGAACAGGTGGGTAGGCGCGGCGCCGGGCTCCAGCACGGTGGCGCCTTCGGGAAAGTAGGCGATGTCCACCGCGTCGCGCACGGTGCGCTGCTCGTCCAGCGTCAGACAGTCAAAGGGCGAGGCCGCGAAGTTGAAGGCATTGGGCATGGCAGGTGCAAGGCTTGGGATGGCAACAAAAACCACCTCTGGCGGGCGTGCACTGTGCGCCAGCAGCTATGTTTCAAATAGCAGACAGGCGGCGCCTAACGCACCGGCCTATTCAACGCCGAACGCCTTGCGCCACGCTTGCGGCGTGTTGCCATACCGCATCAACGCGCGCGTCGCCCTGCAATTGCGCGCGCAACATGGGCAGTGCGTCCAGCCCCCAGAACAGGCGGCCATCCACGGCGAAGGTGGGCACGCCGAACACGCCAGCGGCCAGTGCTGCGTCGGTTGCGGCTTTCAGCTCATGCTTGACTTCGGCGCTGGCCGGGTCGCGCGCGGGCGCCAGCTGGGCCGTCAGTTCGGCCAGCCTGGCGGCATCGTCGGCAGGGGCGCCGTCGGCGCGCCATACGTGGCGGAACAGCGTCTCGCACACGTAGCGGCTGGGTGCGCCCTGCTGCGCGCACGCCCACGCCAGGCGCAGCAGCCGCAATGGGTTGAAGGGGTGTGCGGCCGGCATTTGCAGGGGAATGTCCAGCTCGGCGGCTTGCCACAGCACCTGCCGATAGGTCCAGTCGCGTTTGGGCGCGATCTCTGCCGGGCCCAGCTGGCCGTGCGTCTTCAGCACCGCGGCCAACAGGATGGGGCGGTAGACCACTTCGTAGCCCAAGCCCTGCAGCGCGCGCGGCAGCTGCTCAAACGCCAGGTAGGCGTAGGGCGAGACGAAGTCCAGATAGCAGTCGATGCGTTTCATGTGCCTTCCTGGTTGCCTGTACCTTCGCGGCGCTGTGCCGTGCGCGCCAGCACGTCGCGGCGCTGCGGCGCGTTCATCGAAGACCAGCCGGCGATCTCGTCCAGGCTGCGCCAGCAGCCTTCGCACCAGCCGGTGGTGGGGTGCAGGCGGCATACGCCGGTGCACGGCGATGCGACCTGGGCGGCATTATCTGAATCAAATGGGCCGCCAGCGCCCGATTTACCTGCGTAAGCAGCTTCGTTATTCATAGCATTCAGCTTGCCGCCAGCGGTTGCACCACATCGGCCACGGGCGCGCCGGTCAGCCGTTCCAGGTCGCCGGGGCGCAGCTGAAACACGCCATGCGGGTGCCCTGCGGCGGCCCAGATCACGTCAAAGCGGTACAGCTCGCGGTCGATCAGGGTGACGGGCGGCTGCGCGTGGGCCAGCGGGGCCACCCCGCCAATGGTGAAACCGGTGCGTGCCTTCACAAAGTCGGCGTCGGCACGGCCGATCTTGCCCACCAGCTCGGCCACGCGCTTTTCGTCCACGCGCCGGTCGCCGCTGGTAATGACCAGCACGGCCACGTCATCTTGCTTGCGGCGAAAGATGATGCTCTTGGCAATCTGGCCCACGGCAATGCCCAGCGCATCGGCGGCCTGCTGCGCGGTGCGCGCAGCGTCGTCCAGCATGACGGGGGCGTGTGCGTGGCCGGCGGCAGACAAGGCGGCGGCCACGCGCTTCACGCCTTCGGGCAAGAGGGATTCAGCGAGGTCGGCCATGGCAAAGAAACACGTTTCAACCGGTGCGCGCCGCACGGTCGATCAGCAGCAGGCTGGCGCCCATCGCCATCAACACGCCGCCGAACACGCGGTTCTGGTTGCGGCGGGCGCGCACTGTACGCAACCACTGGCGCAGGCGCGAAGCCAGAAACGCATAGCCGTGCATCACGATCAGATCCACCACCACCGTGGTGGCCAGCAATATCGCCAGCTGCGGCGCCAGTGGCCGCGCAGGCGTGATGAACTGCGGCAGCACCGCCACCATGAAGACGATGCCCTTGGGGTTGGTGGCGTTGGTGAACAAACCCAGCGCCACGCGCTGGCGCACCGTGGGCGTGGGGCCTGGTGCCAGGGCGCCGTCGTCGCTCAGCGCGCCCAGCGGGGCACGCCACTGGCGCAGGCCCAGCCACACCAGATAGGCCGCGCCCAGCACCTTGACCACCATGAAGGCGTTGGCCGACGCCATCAGCAGCGCCCCCACGCCGGCACCGGCCACCAGGAAGATGAACGCCAGGCCCAGCTGCAAACCGAAGATGGTCGCCGTGGTCTGGCGCACGCCGTAGTTCAGCCCGTGGCTCATCGACAGCACGGCGCCCGAACCGGGCGACAGCGCAATCAGCCAGGCGGCGGCAAAGTACGCCAGCCAGAGATGCAGGGCCATGGCTTATCCCGCGCGCTTGGCCAGCAAAGCCGTGGCGACGCGCGAACCCGTCTTGCGGCCCAGCTGTTCGCTGATGTAGGCGCCCGTATCCACCAGCCGGTCCAGGTCGATGCCGGTGTCGATCCCCATGCCGTGCAACATGTAGACCACGTCTTCCGTGGCCACGTTGCCCGTGGCGCCCTTGGCATACGGGCAGCCGCCCAGGCCGGCGACCGAGGTGTCGTACTGCCACACGCCCATTTCCAGCGCGGCCAGGGTATTGGCCAGCGCCTGGCCATAGGTGTCGTGGAAGTGGCCTGATATGTCGTTCAGCTCGTAGTGCTGCAGCGTGGCCTCGATCGCCGCCTGCACCTTGCGCGGCGTGCCCACGCCAATGGTGTCGGCCACGCCGATGTGCTGCACGCCAATGCCCTTCATCAGGCCCGCCAGGTAGCTGACGCGCTCGGGGGCGATCTCGCCTTCGTAGGGGCAGCCCACGGTGCAGCTCATGGCGCCGCGCACGTAGATGCCCTTTGCGCGCGCGGCCTCTACCACGGGGGCGAAGCGTTCGATGCTCTCGGCGATCGAGCAGTTGATGTTCTTCTGGCTGAAGGCCTCGCTGGCGGCGCCAAACACCACGATCTCGTCGGGCCGGTCGGCCAGCGCGGCTTCAAAGCCCTTCATGTTGGGCGTCAGCACGCTGTAGCGCACGCCGCTTTGCCGCTGTATGCCGCTCATCACCTCGTGGTTGTCGGCCATCTGCGGCACCCACTTGGGGCTGACGTAGCTGGTGACTTCGATCTCTTTCAAGCCGGCCGCTTGCAGGCGGTGAACCAGTTCCACCTTGACGGCGGCGGGCACCGGCTGCTTCTCGTTTTGCAGCCCGTCGCGTGGGCCGACATCGACGATCTTGACTCGGGTGGGAAGTGTCATGGTGGGGCTCTGAAAGCTTGGCAAAAATCAACTGCGCAGTTTAGCCTCGGGCGCGCATCGGCGCTTGCTGGCAATCCCTTGTCCCGCGCGGTCGTAAGATCACGTTACCCCCTTTGACTGATGGGGTTCGCGCCCGATGAAACTCGCCCTGCTTTCCGACATTCACGCCAATCTGCACGCTTTCGATGCCTGCCTGGCGCATGCCGAAGCGGCGGGCGCGCAGCAGTACGCCTTGTTGGGCGATCTGGTTGGCTATGGCGCCTTTCCCTCGCAGGTGGTGCAGCGCGCGATGGGCCTGGTGGCCGCTGGCGCGCTGACCGTGAAGGGCAACCACGACCATTTCGCCAACGTCGACATCGCCAAGGCCGCGCCAATGGCCCACACCGGGGTGGCGTGGACGCGGGCGCAGCTCAGCCCCGCCGAACGCGCCTTTCTGGGCCGCATGCCATTGACGGCGCGCAGCGGCAGCGCCCTGCTGGTGCACGCCAGCGCCGATGCGCCCAGCAGGTGGCGTTATGTCACCAGCCCCGCCATGGCCGCGCTGAGCCTGGATGGGGCCAGCACCCCGCCAGCGGGCGACGACGCCGTGCACTACGTCTTTGGCGGCCATGTGCACCTGCAGACGCTGTACTTTCGCGGCGGCGCCGGCAAGCTGATGCCGTTCCTGCCCACGCCGGGCGTTGCCATTCCGGTGCCACGGCACCGCCGCTGGCTGGCCACCATCGGCTCGGTCGGGCAGCCGCGCGATGGGCGCGTTGAAGCCATGTACGCCCTGTTCGATGAGGCCGCGCAGCAACTCACCTTCCACCGCGTGCCCTACGACGTGCCGGCCGCCGCCGCAGCCATTCGCGCCACGCCGCTGCCGGTTTTCTTTGCCGACCGGCTGGAAGTGGGCCGATGACAACGCCCGCCCCCGGCACGGTGCTGGACGACTTTCGCCTGGGCGAATTGCTGCACACCGGCGGCATGGCCCAGATCTATTCCGTGGACTACGCCGACGGCCGCGCAGCGCCCTTCCCCATGGTGATGAAGCTGCCGCGCATGGCGCCCGGCGACGGTGCTGAAACCATCGTCAGCTTCGAGGTCGAACACCAGATCATGCAGGCGCTGAATGGCCCGCACGTGCCGCGCCTGGTGGCCGTGGGCGACCTGGCCACCACCCCCTACCTGGTGATGGAGCACGTGCCCGGCCACACGCTGGACCATTGGCTGCAGCGCGTCACCCAGGGCCAGCCGCTGTCCGCCGAAACGCTGGGCGCCCTGGGCGCGGCCGTGGCCACCGCCGCCCACGCGCTGCACCAGCAGAACGCGGTGCACCTGGACCTGAAACCCGCCAACGTCATCGTGCGCCCGCCCAGCGACGCAGCCGCCGTCACCGCCGCCGCGGCCGACCCATCGGCCATGCTGGGCGCCGTGCTGCTGGACTTCGGCCTGTCCTGGCACGCGCACCTGCCCGATCTGCTGGCCGAAGAGCTGCGCCCGGCCATCGGTTCGCCCGCCTACATGTCGCCCGAACAGGTGGTGGGCGTGCGCGGCGACCCGCGCAGCGACGTGTTTGCCATCGGCGCCATGCTGTACGAGCTGACCACCGGCCAGCTGCCCTTTGGCGCGCCCACCACGCGGGGCGGCCTGCGCCAGCGCCTGTGGATGGACCCCGCGCCGCCGCGCCAGCACCGGGCCACCTTGCCGCCGTGGCTGCAGGAGGTGATCCTGCGCTGCCTGGAACCCGTCGCCGCCAACCGCTACCCGTCGGCCGCGCACCTGGCATTCGATCTTTCGCACCCCGAACAGGTGCACGTGGGCGAACGCGGGGCGCGCCTGCGTGGCACCGGCTTCGGCGCACATTTCAGGCGCTGGCTGCGCGCCGCGGGCGAACAATACCAACCCAGCCCGCTGCCCGCGCGCGTGGTGGCCGAAGTGCCCATCGTCATGGTGGCCGTGCCGCATCACGACGTGACCGAAGCTACGCTGCATTCGCTGCGCGAAGCGGTCAAGCGTTCGCTGGGCATTCGCCCCGGCGCGCGCCTGGCGGTGGTCACCGTGGTGTCCGCTTCGGCGACCAGCAGCACCGACAGCGCGCGCAGCGAAACCACCTTGCAGCGCCAGATGCTGGCCATGCTCAAACGCTGGGCGCAGCCCATGGCGTTGGGCGGGCACCAGGTGTCGTACCAGGTGCTGGAGGACAGCGACCGCGCCGACGCCATCGTGCGCTACGCCAGCACCAACAACGTCAGCATGATCGTGATGGGCGCGGCCACCCACGGGCTGCAGCTGCAGCGCCTTGTCGCCACCGTGCCGATCAAGGTGGCGATGCAGGCGCCGTGCACGGTGATCCTGGTCAAGCAGGATGCGCCGCCTTGCCTGCAAGACACGCCGCGCAGGCCGTCGGCGGGTTGATTTTTGAATGATTTAGGGCTGCAGCGCCCTACACGACTGCGCGAACAGCTATCAATTCAGCAGCGCCCTGATGGCGCCACGCTGTCAATAGCCTCGGTCCCGCTGCACCTGCCCGCTGGGCGCCTCGCCGCGCGCCAGGGCTTGCACCGATCGCACCACCTGCGCCACCGCATCAGGCCGCAGCGTTTGCGCGCTGATGTGCGGGGTCAGCGTCACGTGCGGGTGCGTCCACAGCCAGTGGCCGGGCGGCAGGGGTTCTTGCTGCATCACGTCCAGCGTGGCGCCCGCCAGGTGGCCGTCGTCCAGCAACTGGCGCAAGTCGTCTTCCACCAGCAGGCCGCCGCGCGCCACGTTGATCACATAGCCGGCCAGTTGCAGCTGCTCCAGCGTAGGGCGGTTCAGCATGCCGTGCGTGGCATCGGTCAGCGGCAGCAGGCAGACCAGCACGCGCGTGGCTTGCAGAAACCCGGGCAGACCTCCGTCGCCATGAAAGCACTGCACGCCGGGCAGATCGCGCGGTGTGCGGCTCCAGCCCAGCACAGGAAATTCGAATTGCTGCACCGCCTGCGCCACGCGCGCGCCCAGCGCGCCCAGGCCCATCACGCCCACCGGAAAATCGGCGCGCGCGTGCGGGCGGCGTGGGTGCCACAGCCCTTCTTTCTGCTGGCGCTCGTAGGCACCAAATTCACGAAAGAAGCGGATCAAGGCATGGCACACATATTCGGCCATTTGCACCGCCATGCCCGCGTCTTCCAGCCGCACCACGGCCATGCCGGGCGGCAGGCGCAGCGCCAACAGCTTGTCGACGCCCGCGCCCAGGTTGAGCAGCGCCTTCAGCTGTGGCTGTTCGTCCACCATCTGCTGCGGCGGGCCCCAGACCACCGCCGCGTCGTACACCGGCGGCAGGCCGGGCTGCCATTCGTCCAGTTGCACGCCGGGCAGCGCCGCGCGCAAATCCTGCAACCACACATCGTTGTCGCGGGCGGCGGGCTGGCAGAACAGCAGCTTCATCAACCGGCCCCGGTCACGCCGCGGGCGTGCCCAGGCGCAGCAGCTCGTCGCCGTCCATCACCTGATCACCGGGCGCGTACAGCAGCTCTTCGACCACGCCGTCGGCCGGTGCGGCGATGGTGTGCTCCATCTTCATCGCCTCCATCACCGCCAGCGGCTGGCCTTTGCTGACCTTGTCGCCCGCCGTCACGGCAAAGCTGACCACCTTGCCGGGCATGGGCGCCGTCAGGCGGCCACCTTCGGCGCTGGTTTCGCCGGCGTGCGCCAACACATCCAGCTCGGTGATCGGCGCTGCGCCGCGCGTGCCGAACACGTGCGCCACCTCACCCAGCGGGTAGACCTGCACCACCTGGCGGTCGCCGCCAAAGCGCAGGTCGATGGCGCCGCCCGGCAGCGCGGTGAAGGTCAGCGGCGCAGCGTCATGCTCGCCCACCTTCAGATGCAGGCCGTCGTCCAGATAGCGCAGCTTGGCCACGACCGGCTGGCCCTGGTAGTCGAAGTCCATGCGGCGCGAAGCCACGCCGTGCGATCGAAAACCGTCGCGGCGACTGAAGGGGTCGTGGCTTTGCGCCCCGCGCTCGGTCAGCACGGCGCGCGCCACGGCGGCGGCCACGGTCATCTGCACGCCCAGGCGGTCCTGGTCGAACAGGCTTTCGCTTTCGCGCTGGATCAGCGCCGTGTCCAGCCTGGCTTGGCTGAACGAAGGCGTGGCCAGCACGTGACGCAAAAACTGCACGTTGGTCTGCAGGCCCGCGATGTGGGTGGCGGCCAGCGCTTCGTCCAGCTTGGCCAGCGCCTCTTCGCGCGTTTCGCCCCACACGATCAGCTTGGCGATCATGCTGTCATAGAACGGGCTGATGGCGTCGCCTTCGCGCACGCCATCGTCCACGCGCACGGCGCCGATTTCGAAAGCGCTGTGCGCCGGCTTGCGGTACACGTGCAGGGTGCCGGTGGCAGGCAGGAAATTGTTGTCGGGGTTTTCGGCGCAGATGCGCGCCTCGATCGCATGGCCTTCCAGCAGCAGGTCGTCCTGCTCCAGCGGCAGCGGCTCGCCGCTGGCCACGCGCAGCTGCCATTCCACCAGGTCCTGGCCGGTGATGGCTTCGGTCACCGGGTGTTCCACCTGCAGGCGGGTGTTCATCTCCATGAAGTAGAACTTCATCTGCTCGGGCTTTTCATAGCCGCCGGGCTGTTCCACGATGAATTCCACTGTGCCCGCGCCCACGTATTTCACGGCGCGCGCGGCGTTCACGGCGGCTTCGCCCATGGCGGCGCGGATGCTTTCCGGCATGCCTGGCGCGGGCGCTTCTTCCAGCACTTTCTGGTGGCGCCGCTGCACCGAGCAATCGCGCTCGAACAGGTACACGTAGTTGCCCTGCGTATCGCCAAACACCTGGATCTCGATATGGCGCGGGCGCTGGACGTATTTTTCGATCAGCACCGCATCGTCGCCAAAGCTGTTGATCGCCTCGCGCTTGCACGATTCCAGCGCGGCGATGAAGTCTTCCGTCTTCTCGACCGCGCGCATGCCCTTGCCGCCGCCGCCCGCGCTGGCCTTGATCAGCACCGGGTAGCCAATGCCATCGGCCTCTTTGTGCAGCAGGGCGGGGGTTTGATCCGTGCCGTGATAACCCGGCACCAGCGGCACCTTGGCCGATTCCATCAGGCGTTTGGATTCGGCCTTCAGCCCCATGTCCTTGATGGCGCTGGCCGGCGGGCCGATGAACACCAGGCCGTTGTCGGCGCAGGCTTTGGCGAACTCTTCGTTCTCGCTCAAGAACCCGTAGCCAGGGTGAATTGCCTGCGCGCCCGTGGCCTTGGCCGCATCGATGATGCGCTGCCACTGCAGGTAGCTGTCCTTGGGTGCGCTGCCGCCCACGTGCACGGCCTCGTCGCAAACCATCACGTGCTTGGCATGCGCGTCGGCATCGGAATACACCGCCACGGTGCGCACACCCAGACGGCGCGCAGTGGCCGCCACGCGGCAGGCGATTTCGCCACGGTTGGCGATGAGGATTTTTTTGAACATCGGTTTGTCTCCTGAAATGGGCTGCGGTTGGCGTTGTTTAGAACACGGTGTCTGGTTGAAGGAAGGGGCTTTCCGGCGCTTGGATTTCGACCTTGAAGGGCAGGTCTTCCAGACCTGCCAGCAAATACTGTTCAGCCAGATCGCGACGATGCTGTGGCCCGCCCACAAGCAATGAGGATGCCCCATCAAGCGTCGAAAACACCATCAATTCACGCTTGGCCAGTGGCCCCCGCACAAGCAGGCTTTGGATCCGGTCAACGGCTATGCGCTGGTTGTCCGCGATCAGCAGCGTGTTGCCGCTCGCGCCTTCCATACGCAATCCGAACACAAGTCGATCGCGCAAGCCCCACTGAGCGAGCCCGACAGTCCACAGCACCATCGCGCCCATCGCGATCACGAAGACAAGCATCCAACCATCGTTGGGGTTTCTGGATAGCAGGGAGGCGCCGGGCAACAACAGCAGCGCCAGGGGTGCGAATCTGCGTAGGGGCGGCTCCCACACGCCGTCATCGCGCAGCTCTGTCCGCCAACGAAGGGCTCGCTTCATCGTCGTGCTGGCTCCGTCAACTCGGCAGCGGTGCCGCCACCAAAGAACCCACGCAACTTGCGCACCACCACCTTCAAAAACTTGTACAGCAGCACCAGCAACAGCACCGACACCACCAGCATCACCGCCATCACCACGCCGAAGGTGACGGGGTATTGCGTGGCCAGCCAGACCATCAGCACGACCAGCCCGTCTTCAAAGAACGAGGCCAGCCAGTTGCTGAAGGGTTCGGGCGAGGTGTTGATGGCCGCGCGCGTGGTGGCCTTGGTGGCGAACGAGGTAGCGGCCAGCGAGCCGCCCAGCAAGCCCGCAACCAGGCCCATGCTGCCGCTGTCGGCGCCAAACACGCCAGCGGCCAGCAGCGCGCCGGCAGGGATGCGGATGACGCTGTTGACGGTGTCCCACAGGCTGTCGATCCACGGAATCTTGTCGGCAAAAAATTCGACCAGCAACATGAAACCGCTGGCGGCCAGCACCGACGGGTGCATCAGCAGCTGCAGGCCTGCGGGCAGCGGAATCCAGCCGACATAACCCATGGCGCCCACCAGAAAGACCACGGCGTACAGGCGAAAACCGCTGGCCCAGCCCAGCGCCGCGGCCAGTGCCAGCAGCGAAGGCATGTCCATCTTGGCCACCACGGGCGCCACGGCGCCGCCCACGGCCGCGCCGGCCTGGCCCACCGCGTCGCCCACCGCAGCGGCGGCGTCGGTGGTGGGATGAATGCCGATGCTGTGCAGCCACTGCACTACGGTTTGCAGCCAGTCGTTCATGGGGTTCTCCTTGCGCACGCGCGCCGCACCCCAACGCTGCGCGGGGCAACGGGGACGACACGCGGACGCACAAGGCTGATCTGCAACAACATATTCGCTATATCAACAATAGCTGCTTGCGCCCGTGGATTGGGCGCCAGAAGGCATTTTGATCATCAATCGGCCAGCCACGCTGGTTTGCGCTTTTGCAGGAAGCTTTGCACGCCTTCCTTGCCTTCATCGCTGGCGCGGATGTCGGCAATGCCCTCCACCGTGCGGTCGATCAGCAGGCGCGAGATATCGCGCTCGGCCACGTCCTGCAGCAGCTGTTTGCATTCGCGCACGGCGTTCGGGCTGGCGCTGATCAGCGCGCCCACCATGTCGCTGACCGTGGCGTCCAGCGCTTCGACGGGCACCACTTCGTGCACAAAGCCAATGCGCAGCGCTTCGGCAGCGGTGAAGCGCTCGGCCGTCAGAAAGTAGCGGTGCGCGGCGCGCGGCCCCATGGCGCGGATCACGTAGGGGCTGATGGTGGCGGGGATCAGGCCCAGCTTGACCTCGCTCAGGCAGTAGTGGGCGGTGTCGACACTGACGGCCATGTCGCAGGCCGCCACCAGGCCCATGCCACCAGCGTACACGTCGCCCTGTACGCGGGCGATGGTGGGCTTGGGGCATTCGTACAAGGTGCGCAGCATGAAGGCCAGCTTGCCCGCGTCCTCGACGTTTTCGTCGCGCGTGTAGTCGGCCATGCGGCGCATCCAGTTCAGGTCGGCGCCCGCGCAAAAGGCGGGGCCTTCGGCCATCAGCACGATGGCGCGCACCGCGGGGTCTTCGCCCAGCTGCGAAAAGGCGTGCGACAGCTCGGCGATCACTTCGTCGTTGAAGGCGTTGCGCACGTCGGGGCGGCTGAGCACCACCGTGGCCACGCGGTTCTGCGTGCTGATTCGAAGGGCTTGGTTCATGGTTGTTTCTGTTCCTCTACCAGCATGTAAACGAGATCGATGACAGGCGCGGGTTGCCCCAGCGCCGTCAGCGCCGTCAGCGCCGCGGTGACCTGCCCGCGATGGTGCGTGCCGTGGTTGATCACGTGGCCCAGTGTCGGCGTAAAGGGCAAGGACACCGGCACGCCCTGGGTGGTGACGTAATCCAGCGGGCCCTGCCACTGCGCCGCGGTGAAGGTGCCGATCAGCGGCGCCCAGCGCGCCACGCCCTCACGCAGGCGTGCGGCCAGTTGTGCGCGGTCAGGCGCCAGCTCGGCATTCAGCGCCATGCTGGGCGAACGGCCTTCGGCAAAGCGCGGAAACCAGATGTTGTCGGCCACCAGAAGATGGTTCAGCGTGCCGTGGATGCTCTTGAAGAACAGCCCCACGTAGCGCCGGTAGTCGTCCTCCGGCACCGCCGCCACCGCATCCAGCAGGCGGCCTGTGGCCCACACGTTGTAGCGGGCCAGGGTGGTGAAGTAACTCGCGTTATCCATATCAGTCCATCACCTCGATGGAACGCCGCCGACCCGTGGCACAACGCCTTCCAGCCAACGCCATGCCCGGACCTGCGCCGGACATAGGCGTTGTCCCCCTCCCACAGGAGAGGGGGAAGGCGCGAAGCGACTCAGGGGGTGCCTCACTGCTCTACATCCTGAACACGCCGAACTTCACATCCTCGATCGGCGCGTTCTGCGCTGCCGACAAGCCCAGCGCCAGCACGCGGCGGGTGTCGGCGGGGTCGATCACGCCGTCGTCCCACAGGCGCGCGGTGGCGTAGTAGGGATGGCCCTGGTGTTCGTACTGCTGGCGGATGGGGTTCTTGAAGGTGTCTTCTTCCTCGGCCGTCCAGCTGCCGCCCTTGGCTTCGATGCCGTCGCGCTTGATGGTGGCCAGCACGCTGGCGGCCTGTTCGCCGCCCATCACGCTGATGCGCGCGTTGGGCCACATCCACAAGAAGCGGGGGCTGTACGCGCGGCCGCACATGCCGTAGTTGCCGGCGCCAAAGCTGCCACCAATGATGATGGTGAACTTGGGCACGTTGGCGGTGGCCACAGCGGTGACCAGCTTGGCGCCATGCCGCGCAATGCCTTCGTTTTCGTACTTGCGACCCACCATGAAGCCGGTGATGTTCTGCAGGAACACCAGCGGAATCTTGCGCTGGCAGCACAGTTCGATGAAGTGCGCGCCCTTTTGCGCGCTTTCGCTGAACAGGATGCCGTTGTTGGCGATGATGCCGACCGGCATCCCTTCGATATGGGCAAAGCCGCACACCAGCGTGTTGCCAAAGCGCGCCTTGAATTCGTGGAAGTCGCTGCCGTCAACCACGCGGGCGATGATTTCGCGCACGTCAAAGGGCTTGCGCGTGTCGGTGGGGATCACGCCATACAGCTCTTCGCCGGCGTACTTGGGCGCTTCGGGCGGCTGCAGCGCGCCGCTGTAGGTCTTGGTGTGGTTCAGGTTGGCCACCACCTGCCGCGCCAGTGCCAGCGCGTGCAGATCGTTCTGGGCCAAGTGATCGGCCACGCCCGACAGGCGCGTGTGCACATCGCCACCGCCCAGGTCTTCGGCGCTGACCACTTCGCCCGTGGCGGCCTTCACCAGCGGCGGGCCGCCCAGGAAGATGGTGCCCTGGTTCTTGACGATGATGGATTCGTCACTCATCGCCGGCACGTAGGCGCCGCCGGCGGTGCAGCTGCCCATGACCACGGCGATCTGGGCGATGCCCTGCGCGCTCATGTTGGCCTGGTTGAAGAAGATGCGGCCGAAGTGCTCGCGATCAGGAAACACGTCGTCCTGGTTGGGCAGGTTGGCGCCGCCGCTGTCCACCAGGTAGATGCAGGGCAGGCGGTTTTGCGCGGCGATCTCTTGCGCGCGCAGGTGTTTCTTCACCGTCATCGGGTAATAGCTGCCGCCCTTCACCGTGGCGTCGTTGCAGACGATCATGCAATCGACGCCCGACACGCGGCCAATGCCCGCCACCATGCCGGCCGAAGGCGCGGCGTCCTTGCCATCTTTTTCGACGTACATGTGCAGCGCGGCCAGCGGCGCGATTTCAAGGAAAGGCGTGCCCGGGTCCAGCAGCATCTGCACGCGCACGCGGGGCAGCAACTTGCCGCGGTCGGTGTGCTTTTTGCGCGCAGATTCACCGCCGCCTTGTTCGACCTGGGCAACGCGCTGGCGCAGGTCTTCGACCAGGGCGCGCATGGCCTCGGCGTTGGCCAGGAAGTCGGCCGAACGGGCGTTGAGCTTGCTCTCGAGTGCGGGCATGAAATCTCCTGTTTACTACTTATTTAATAGCTTACTGCGCCGGTAGATAGGGCGCTCAAGCCGTTTTTTGCTCTGAAATACCCAACTCTTCGATCATCGCGTCGCGGATCTTGAACTTCTGGATCTTGCCGGTCACGGTCATCGGAAATTCGCTGACGAAGCGGATGTAGCGCGGCACCTTGTAGTGCGCGATCTTGCCCTTGCAGAAGGCGCGCACGCCGTCTTCGTCCAGCGTCTGCCCGGGCTTGATGACCACCCAGGCACACAGCTCTTCGCCAAAGCGCGTGTCGGGCACGCCGACCACCTGCACGTCCTGGATCTGCGGGTGGCGGTACAGAAACTCTTCGATCTCGCGCGGGTACACGTTTTCGCCGCCGCGGATCACCATGTCCTTGCTGCGCCCGACGATGTTGACGTAGCCCTGCTCGTCCATGGTGGCCAGGTCGCCGGTGTGCATGTAGCCCTCGGCGTCGATCGCCTCGGCCGTGCGCGTGGGGTCTTCCCAATAGCCCTGCATGACCGAATAGCCCTTGGTGCACAGCTCACCCGTTACGCCGCGCGGCACGGTGGCGCCGGTGTCGGGGTCGATGATCTTCACTTCCAGGTGCGGCTGCACCAGGCCAACGGTGGACACGCGTTTGTCCAGCGGCGTGTCGGTGGCGCTTTGGCAGCTGACGGGGCTGGTCTCGGTCATGCCGTAGGCGATGGTGATTTCGGCCAGGTTCATGCTTTTCTGCACGCGCTTCATCACCTCGATCGGGCACGGCGATCCGGCCATGATGCCGGTGCGCAGGGTGCTGAAATCGAATTCGGAAAAACGCGGGTGATCCAGCTCGGCAATGAACATGGTGGGCACGCCGTGCAGGCCGGTGCAGCGCTCATCCTGCACGGTCTGCATGACGCTGACGGGCTCGAACCCGTCGTTGGGGTAGACGATGCAGCCGCCATGCGTCAGCACCGCCAGGTTGCCCAGCACCATGCCAAAGCAGTGGTACAGCGGCACGGGGATGCACAGCCGGTCTTCGGGCGTCAGCTTCATCGCCTCGCCGATGAAAAAGCCGTTGTTCAGGATGTTGCGGTGCGTCAGCGTGGCGCCCTTGGGAAAGCCGGTGGTGCCGCTGGTGAACTGGATGTTGATCGCGTCGCCGTTGTGCAGCAGGCGCGCGGTGCTGGCCAGGCGCGCGTCCTGCGCATCGCCCGAGGCCAGCAGGTCGGAAAAGCGCTGAAAGCCAGGCTGGTCAGCGCCCTCGTCCGCCACGTCGATCCAGACTGCGTGCTTCAGATACGGCAGCTTTTCGCTGCTCAATTCACCTGGCTGCTGGCCGGCCCATTCGGGCGCCAGTTCGCGCAGCATGCCGATGTAGTCGCTGGTCTTGAAGCTGGGCATGAGCACCAGCGCCGTGCAACCCACCTTGTTCAGCGCGTATTCGACCTCGGCCGTGCGGTAGGCCGGGTTGATGTTGACCAGCACCAGGCCCACCTTGGCCGTGGCCAGCTGCATCAACACCCATTCGGCGTTGTTGTGCGACCAGATGCCGATGCGGTCGCCGGGCTTCAGCCCCAGGCCCAGCAAGGCGCTGGCCAGCCGGTTCACGTCGTGCTGCAGCTGGCGGTAGGTATAGCGGCGCTGCTGGTGCACCGCCACCAGCGCTTCGCGATCGGGCACCTTGTCGACCATGTCGTCAAAGAACGCGCCCAGCGTCTGTTCGATGAGCGGTGGCTCGGTCGCGCCGCGCGCGTAACTGTCCTGCGGGGTTGCCATGTGGGTTTGTCTCCTTGTCACGACCAGCGAAACAAGCACTTTAGCGAATCGCTGGCCGCCGATGGCTTGGCCTTAGAGCGCGTTCAATGTCTCAGCGCGAGGGGCGGGGCATGTGGACCGGGATGGGCTGCCAGGCGCACAACGCTGCAACACCGGGGGTATCGCGCGGATTGGCAACGAAGCAGCCCGACCGACGCCACGCCCACACACCCGCAAGGCGACATGGAACACGCTCTTGGCCGCCAGCTTAGCGCCAAGGCCGCCGCGTTTGGCGCCAGTATGGTTGCAAATTGCGCCAGCATGATGGAAACTGCCACCCTGTGCCGCCGCCCCACGCCGAATCCCGTTCACCCCCGCACCAACGCACCCCGTTCGGCTTTGTCAAAGCGGTGCTGGACGCCTATGCAAAACGCGGGCTCAGCCCCTTGGCGGCCCTGCAATCGGCACAGATTGCGCCAGAATCAGGCGGCGCCTGGCCAGACCGCGTCAGCGCCCTGCAGTTCGAACGCCTGTGCGCCACCGCCATGCGCGAGCTGGACGACGAAGCCCCCGGCTGGTTCAGCCGTCCGCTGCCCTGGGGCAGCTACGGCATGCTGGCGCGCGCCTCGCACAGCGCGCCCACCCTGGGCGTGGCGTTGCGCCGCTGGTGCCGCCACCATGGTTTGCTGACCACCGACGTCACGCTGCAGCTGATCACCCCCTCCGACGCGCCCGCATGGGCCGAAGTGCGCATCACCGAACAGCGTGCACCCGGCCCGGTGCGCGAATTCGCCCTGACATCGCTGCTGCGCAATGTGCACGGCCTGGCCTGCTGGTGGGTGGATTCACACATCGCGCTGCAGGCGGCTGAATTTCCCTTTGCCGCACCGCCGCACGCCGACGTGTACGACACGCTGTTCCCTGGGCCGCTGCACTTTGGCGCGCCGCACGCCGCGCTGCGCTTTGACGCCGCTTACCTGGCCCTGCCGCTGCGCCGCCGATCTGGACCAGATGCTGCGCCGCGCCCTGCCCCTGATGGTGCTGCCCTACCGGCGCGACCGCCTGCTGGCGCTGCGTGTGCGCCAGCTGTTGCGCCAGCGCCCGTCACACACCGCGACCACGCTGGCCGCCGACCTGGCCCTGTCACCGCGCAGCCTGCACCGGCAGCTGACCACCGAAGGCACCAGCCTGCAGACGCTGAAAGACGAAACCCGCCGCGAACAGGCCTGCGCCCTGTTGCTGCGCACCCAGCAACCCATTCGGCACGTGGCACACGCGGCAGGCTTTCGCAACGACAAGAGCTTCATCCGTGCGTTTAGAGAGTGGACGGGGCAGACGCCGGAGGCGTTTCGGGCGGGTGCCCACACCACAAGCCGCTATACGAAGTGAACGGAGGGCATCGAGCCCAGCGCGCGGCGCAAGCCTTCGTGACGGCCGCCGCGAAGGCGTGCAAACCGGCATGGCAGCAACGTCGGGCTTGTTGGCGAGACGCCCTTCCAAATGGATGGGCGACGCCACCCCACCGTTGGCGCTCAGCCCAACGCCCCACGGCCAGGCTGCCATCACAATGTGCCTTGACATGACCCCAGCCAACCCCGACCAAGCCCTGCTCCACCGTTTCATCGAAAGCGGCAGCCAGCCCACTGCGTTTGACGCCAACCCGATGGCGCGCGCGCTGGGCGCCGAGTTGTGTGCCGCCGATCTGCGGGCCGGCACGGTGGAGCTGGCTTTCAACCCCGATCCGCTGTTCATCCAGGGCACGGGCGTGCTGCAGGGTGGGGCCGTCACCGCCATGCTCGATTTCGCCATGGCCTTTGCCACGCTGGCGCAGTTGCCCATCGGCGCGTCGTGCGCCACCGTCAACCTGAACACCGCCTTCCTGCGGCCCGCGCCGCAAGGCCGCTACATCGCCTTCGGAGAGGTGGAGCGGCGCGGCAAGCAGCTGGCCTTCACCCACGCGCGCCTGCTGCGTGCGCAAGATCGGCAAGTGGTGGCCACCGCCACATCGACGCTGGCCCTGCTGCCGCCCGCCGCCAGCGCATGACGGCGCCGCCCGGCTTGCGCTACCGCGTCGCCACGCCCGGCGACGTGGCCGCACTGCTGCAGGTGCGGACGGCGGTGCAAGAGAACCACCTCAGCCTGCAACAGTTGCGTGCGCGCGGCATCACGCCCGCCGCCCTGGCCGAAGCCCTGACGAGCGGCACGCCCTGTGCCTGGCTGGCTGAAGTGGAGGCCGAAGTGGTGGGCTTTTCCATGGTCGACCTGGACGACGCCAGCCTGTTCGCGCTGTTCGTGCTGCCCGCGCACGAAGGCCGGGACATCGGCAGCCACTTGCTGGCCGAGGCCGAGCGCGCGCTGTTCGCCGTGCACCCAAGCGCCTGGCTGGAAACTGCGGCCAGCAGCCGCGCCGCCGCGTTGTACCGGGCGCGCGGTTGGGGTGACGAGGAACCCGTGGGCGATCGCGATGTGCGGCTGCACAAGGCGCGGCCACCGCGCGCCTGAACGCCTGAACGCCTGAACGCCTGAACGCCTGAACGCCTGAACGCCTGAACGCCTGAACGCCTGAACGCCACCTGGAGGATGCGCTGCAAACGCACCCAACACCCAACTATTCAAACAATATCTGGCTTCAGCGCAATACCAGCGGGCGCAAGCAGCTATGTATTCAGTAGCAACGCCCACTCAAAGCACATGCGTCACCAGCCGGAAATCCGGGTCGTCGGCATACGCCTTCACCTCAAAGCCCAGGCTGCGCATCAGCTTCAGCATGCCGTTGTTGTGCGTCAGCACCAGGCCGATGATTTCCTGCAGGCCTTTTTCGCGTGCGACGTCCATGATGCTCAGCATCAGGCGCGTGCCCAGGCCCTGGCCGGCGTAGCCGTCGTCCACCACCAGAGAGAATTCGCAGCTGGTCTGGTCCGGGTTGGTGATGTAGCGCGACACGCCGATGATGCGGTTCTTCTTGATCTTCTGGCCGTCTTCGCCCACCTCTTCGGTTTCGGCCACGGCGCACAGGGCCATCTCGCGGTCGTAGTCGATCAGCGTGAAGCGCGACAGCATCGACGCGGGCAGCTCGGCCATGTTCGACACGAAGCGGAAGTAACGGCTTTCCGATGACAGGCGCTTCATCATCTCTTGCAGCATCTGCGCGTCGTCCGGGTGAATTGGGCGCAGCACGTATTCGCCGCCGCCGCGCAGCGGCCACATCTGCTCGAAGCGCGCCGGGTACGGCAGGATAGACAGGTGGCCGTAGCGCCCCGCGCGGCCAGGCGCGGTTTGCGCGGCCGCGCCGATGACGATGCGCGCGTCGACCGACACGGCGCCGTGTTCGTCCACGATGATGGGGTTGATGTCCATCTCGCGCAGCTGGGGCAGCTCGCACACCATTTCGGACACGCGCAGCAAGGCGCGCTCCAGCGCGGCCATGTCCACCGCGGGCGCGCCGCGCCAGGCTTTCAGCGTGTCGTGCACGCGTGACCGCTCGATCAGCCGCCGCGCCAGGAACTGGTTCAGCGGCGGCAGTTCCATGGCGTGGTCGTCCAGCAGCTCGATCATGGTGCCGCCCGCGCCAAAGGCGATCACGGGGCCGAAGGGGTCGTCGGTGACCACGCCGATGTACAGCTCGCGCCCATGCTTCTTGCGCGCCATGGCCTGCACGGTGACGCCGTTGATGCGCGCGTCGGGCAGTTTGGCGCGCACCGTTTCCATCATGTCCTGGTAGATGTCGCGCACGGCGGTGGCGTTCGTCACGTTCAGGGCCACACCGCCGACGTCGCTCTTGTGCGAGATGTCGGGCGAATCGATCTTCAGCGCCACCGGAAAGCCGATCTGCGCGGCGATCATCATCGCCTCGGTGGCGCTGCGCGCCAGCAGGGTCTGCGTCACCGGGATGTGAAAGGCCGCCAGCAGCGCCTTGGATTCCATCTCGGTCAGCACGGTGCGCCGCTCGGCCAGCGCGCTTTCGATCAGCAGGCGGGCGCCATCGACATCGGGCGCCGCCAGATCCGACAGCGGCGGCGGCGTCTGCTGCAGCATCTGCTGGTTCTGATAGAAGCTGGAGATGTTGCCAAAGGCGCCCACCGCCGCTTCCGGCGTGCGAAAGCCCGGTATCAGCGCCTCGCTCAGCGCGTGGCGCGCCGCCGACACACTGGCATCGCCCAGCCAGCAGGCCACCAGCGGCTTGCTCATGCGCTGCTTGATCTGCACCAGCTCTTGCGCCACGGCCATGGCATCGCCACCAAACTTGGGCGAATACAGCGCCAGCACGCCGTCGATGGCGCGGTCTTTGGATGCCGCTTCCAGCGCGGCGCGGTACTGCTCGGGCGTGGCTTCTTCGCTCAGGTCGATCAGGTCGGTCAACGACGCGCTGGGCGCCAGCAGCGGCGCCAGCGCCTGGCTGGCCTCGTGCGACAGCACGCCCAGCTGCAGGCCCAGCTCGCTGATCCAGTCGGCGGCCAGCACGCCGGGGCCACCGCCGTTGGTGACCACCGCCAGGCGCGGCCCCACCGGGCGGTAGCGCGAGGCCAGGCACTTGGCGGCCGAGAACAGCTCGACAAACGAACGCACCCGCACCGCGCCCGCGCGGCGCAGCACCGCATCGAACACTTCGTCGCTGCCGACGATGGCACTGGAATGCGTTTGCGCCGCCGCGTTGCCAGCCAGCTTGCGGCCGGCCTTCAGCACCACCACCGGCTTGGCGTTGGCGGCGGCGCGCAGCGCACTGGTAAAGCGCCGCGCGTTGGAGATGCCCTCCATATAGACCACGATGCCCTGCGTGTGCCGGTCCGACGCCAGAAAGTCCAGCGTGGCCGCCAGGTTGACCTGCGTGTGCGCGCCCAGCGTGACCACGGTGGAAAAGCCCACGCGCGTGTGCTTGGCCCAGTCCAGAATCGCCGCCGTCAGCGCGCCGGATTGCGACACCAGCGCCAGTTGCCCCGGTGAGGCCAGGCTGCCCACCGTGCTGGCATTCAGCAGTTGCAGTGGCCGCTGAAAGCCCGAGCTGTTGGGCCCCAGCAGCCAAAAGCCGTGGCGCCGCGCCACGCGCTGCATGTCGCTGGCCTTGTGCGCCGACACCCCGGCCGACAGCACCAGCGCCGCGCCCACCTTGATGCGCCCGGCCAGTTCCAGCGCGGGCAGGATTTCTTCCTCTGGCAGCGCGATGATGGCCAGGTCGGCGCGCGCCTGCGCCAGGTCGGCCAGCGTGCCGGTGGTGTGCACGTCCAGCGGCGTCACGTGGCCCTTGAAAGGCTGTTCGGCCAGGTGCGCCAGCAACGCACGCGCCTGGGGCGTCAGGCGCTCGGGGGCGTCCTGGGGGCCGGTGAACAGGGCGATCGACTGCGGATCAAACAGGGGGGTCAGGAAGTGCTGGTCCATGGGTCACCAAGGTGGTGCGCGCGCCGCCAGCCGATGCCGTGCCCGCCACGCCGTTGCGAGATAAGTCGGTTGTAGCATGAGCCTGCCGGCGCGTCTTGACGTAGGGCAAGGCTGGCTCAGTCCCGCGCCGTGCGTCGACGGGCCCGCGCAGAAAGCGCGGAGAATCCCCTTTTTCCGCCAGCCACCGCGACCAAGGAGTTTCATGGGCCTGATCCAGCCGCTGTTTGAAGGGCCGCTCGACATCGTGGGCGATGTTCACGGCGAACTGGACGCATTGCGCGATCTGCTGCGCCACCTGGGCTACGGCGCCGATGGCAGCCACCCCAGCGGGCGGCGCCTGGTGTTCGTGGGCGACCTGTGCGACCGCGGCCCCGACAGCCCGGGCGTGCTGCGCCTGGTGCAGTCGCTGCTGGATGCAGGGCGCGCGCAGGCGGTGGCGGGCAACCATGAAATCAATCTGTTGCGCAACGACCCCAAAGACGGCTCGGGCTGGTTCTTTGACGGGCGCGTGCAGCGCGACATGCTCAAGTACGCGCCCTTTGCACGGGCCACGCCTGCCGACCGCGCCGCGCTGCAGACCATGGCCGCCAACTGGCCTGTGGCGCTGGAGCGCGCCGACCTGCGCGTGGTGCACGCGGCCTGGCGCCCGGCCGATATCGACGCCGCCCGCCAGCTGCCGCTGGGCACGCTGACCCGCGCCTACGACGCGCGCGAGGCCGAGGCCAGCCAGGTCGCGCACCAAAGCGATCTGCACGAACGCATGGCCAGCGAACTGGCCGGCTGGGGCGGCGACCTGGAATCGCCCGCGCAAGCCCCGCCCTTCATGCCCGCACACGCCCTGAACGAGGTCAACAAGCAGATGCTGAACCCGCTGAAGGTGCTGACCTCTGGCGTGGAATGCCAGGGCCAGACGCCTTTTTATGCCGGTGGCAAATGGCGCTTCGTCATGCGCGTGGCGTGGTGGAACACCTACGACGAAGCCACGCCCGTGGTCGTCGGCCATTACTGGCGACGGCGTTTTCCCAACCCCGCCGCCGAACAGCACACGCACGGCGAAGACCTGTTCGACGGCGTGCCGCCGCTGGCCTGGCTGGGGCCGCTGGGCAAGGTGTTCTGCGTGGACTATTCGGTGGGCGGGCGCTGGCAGGCGCGCCTGAACGGCCAGCCGCCGTTGCAGTCCTTCAAGCTGGGGGCACTGCAATGGCCAGAACGCACGCTGGTGTTTGACGACGGCAGCCGCCTGGCGACCGAAGGCTTTGGCGGCCCGCCGGGCGCCTGAGCCGACCGGCGGGCACACGCGCAGCCCCAAGCCGGACGCCGGACCGACACCCCAGGCTGGCCGACAATCGCGCCATGCCCCAAACCCCCGACACCATCGGCACCCTGCGCGATGTGCTGACCCGCTGCCGCACGCTGGCCGTGGTGGGCCTGTCGCCGCAATGGCACCGGCCCAGCTACTTCGCCGCCAAGTACATGCAGGCGCATGGTTACCGCGTGGTGCCCGTCAACCCGCTGGTGGCCAAGGCAGGCGGCACGATTCTGGGTGAACGCGCCTACGCCAGCGTGCGCGAAGCCGATGCCGCCCTGCGCGCCGAAGGCGGCCGCATCGACATGGTGGACTGCTTTCGCAAAAGCGAAGACATCCCGCCGCTGGCGCAAGAAGCCATTGCCATTGGCGCGCGCTGCCTGTGGCTGCAGCTGGGCGTGGCGAACGACGCCGCCACCGATCTGGCCGAAGCCGCTGGCCTGCAGGTGATACAGAACCGCTGCGTGAAGATCGAACACGCGCGCCTGTTTGGCGGCCTGGGCTGGGCCGGTGTGGACACGCGGGTCATCTCGGCCAAGCGGCCGCAGGTGCTGCCGTATTGAGCTGGCAAGCGCACCTATTTGACTACATTTTTAATAGCTGCTTGCGCCCGTGTACATTGCGCTGAAGGCCAAAATGATTCAAAAAACAGACCCCCTTCAAGCGCCCGGCGCCGACCGCGCCTTTGGCTTTGCCACCCGCGCCATCCACGCCGCCGCCGTGCCCGACCCGGTGACCGGCGCGCGCGCCACGCCCATCCACCAAAGCACCAGCTTCGTCTTCGACAGCGCCGAACACGCGGCCAGCCTGTTCAACCTGCAGACCTTTGGCCACGTCTACAGCCGCATTGGCAACCCCACGGTGGCGGTGTTTGAAGAGCGCATGGCCAGCCTGGAAGGCGGGCGCGCCGCGCTGGCCTGCGCCAGCGGCATGGCCGCGCAGATGACGGCGCTGCTGGCCATCCTGAAAAGCGGCGACCACATCGTGGCGGCCAGCACGCTGTATGGCGGCACCATCGGCCAGCTGGGCGTGGGTTTTGAACGGCTGGGCATCCAGACCACCTTTGTCGACCCGGCCGACCCCGACAACTTTGCCGCCGCCATGCGCCCCAACACGCGCGCGGTGTACGGCGAAACCATTGGCAACCCGCTGGTCAACGTGCTGGACATCACCGCCGTGGCCGACGTGGCGCACGCGCACGGCGTGCCGCTGGTCATCGACAACACCGTCGCCAGCCCCTACCTGTGCAACCCTCTGCGGCTGGGCGCCGACATCGTGGTGCACAGCGCCACCAAATACATCGGCGGGCACGGCACCACCATGGGCGGCGTGATCGTCGAAGGCGGGCATTTCCCGTGGGACAACGGCAAGTTCCCCGAGATGGTGGAGCCCAGCCGCGCCTACCACGGCGTCAAGTTCTACGAGACCTTTGGCGACTTCGGCTACACCATGAAGGCGCGTATGGAAGTCAACCGCAGCTTTGGCGCCGTGCTGCCGCCCATGAGCGCGTGGCAGCTGCTGCAGGGCTGCGAAACCCTGCACCTGCGCATGCGCGAACACTGCCGCAACGCACGCCGCGTGGCCGACTACCTGCGCCAGCACCCGCGCGTGGCCTGGGTCAACTACCCCGGCCTGCCCGATTCGCCGTACCACGAACTGGCGCAAAAGCAGTTCCACGCGGTGGACGGGCATGTGGGCGCGTCCGGCATCCTGACCTTTGGGGTGAACGGTGGCGCGGCGGCGGCTGAGAAATTCATCGACGCCTGCGAATTCCTCAGCCACCTGGCCAACATCGGCGACGCCAAGACCCTGGTGATCCACCCCGCCTCCACCACGCACCGCCAGCTGAACGACGACGAACTGGCGCGTGCCGGCGTGCGCGCCGACATGGTGCGGCTGTCGGTGGGCATCGAGGATGTGGGGGACATCCTGTGGGACATCGACCAGGCGCTGGAGCGCGCCTGCGCATGATCGGCCGCGCCCTGCGCTACCTGTTCGGCGGCGTGCCCGCGCAGTTCGACAGCGCACTGCCCGTCAACCAAGCGGTGGCGCAGCTGCAGGCCGCTACCCTGCACGGCGGCGCGGGCCGCCAACGCGGCACCGCAGCCAGCGGCGAAGTGGCGGCAGACCATGTGTCGCTGCAAGCCTCTCGGCCTGGCGATCGCAATGCCTTTGCGCCCGTCTTTACCGGCGCCTTCCGCGCGGACAACGGCCACACGCGGCTGCAAGGTACGTTTGCCCCGCACTTTCTGGTGCGTGCCTTCATGGCGCTGTGGCTGCTGATCGCCAGCGGCTGGACGCTGGGCGCCACTTACCTGGTGCTGCGCCAGGCGCCGCAGTGGAGGTGGTTTCCGCTGGTCGGGCTGGCTTTGTTGGGCATCGTGCTGGGCATCGTCAACCTGGCGCGCACCATGGCGCAGCGCGACATCGAATGGCTGTCCGCGTTGATCCAGCGCGCGCTGGCCGCGCCGCACGGTCAACCCCAGGGCGGCCCATGATCCGCGCGTTGCTCAGCTTTTTGTGGGACGGCATTCCGGCCCGCTTCGTCAGCGATTACGACCTGGCCGAGTCGGTGCGGCGCCTGACGCTGGCCACCGCGCGCCCAGGCGCAACCGCGGGCGTAGAAGATGTGCCCAACCCCGTGGCGCAAGGGCAAGTCAGCGCGCGGCGCGTGCGCCTGGTGCGCAGCGCGGCCGGCCAGCGCAGCGGCGTGCCATCGCAGTTCAGCGGCGCCTTCCGCCACGCCGACGGGCGCGTGGTGCTGGAAGGCCGTTTTGAGCTGCACGCCTTCGTGCGCGCGCTGATCAGCCTGATTGGCGGCTTCACCGTGCTGGCGCTGTTCATGGTCGGCAGCGCGCTGCAGCAGGACGCTGACCGCCTGTGGTGGACGCCCGGCATCGTGCTGGCGCTGGCCGCGCTGGGCCTGGCCCTGGTCGCCGCGGGCCGCGCCCAGGCCACGCCAGACGCCGCCTGGCTGTCCGCCTTGATCCAACGCGCCCTGCGCGCGCCACCGGCTGCCGAAGCCGCTGCTACCCACCACCGCAACCAAGCCCCATGAACCTGCCCCGCCTGCTTTCTGTTGCCGCTGTCTGCTGTGCGGCCCCTGCTCTGCCGCTGTGGGCACAAGCGCCCGAGGCCGCCCCAGAGGCGGTCACCTTGGGCAGCAGCAAACAAAACGCCATCGAGGTGTGCATGCCCGCCGGCCAGCGCGCCTATCTGGCGCGCCTGCGCTGCGACGACGGGCAGGCGCCAACGTTTCAACGCAGCGGCAGCGTGGGCATGCGCACGGCGCTGCCAGAACAGATCGAAGGCGAATCGAGCGAGGCGTATTTGCACCGCGTGCACGAACAAAGGGCGGGCGACGGCAAGGATTACCACATCGTCGACGTGTACCGCGTGGCCTGCAGCAACGCCGTGCATTCCGTCTACCTGGACATGTACCACTGCCAGGCCGCCGCGCCCAGCCAGGCGCCGGCCGGGTTTTCCATCGTGCCCGAATAGGCGCTGCACACCGCACCACCCACTGACTTCAGACGCACCTTTTTTTCAGATGCCCACTTCGCCTGTTTTATTGCGGCCCTTGCGCCCTCGGTGGCTGATCACGCTTGCCGCGGCGCTGCTGGTGTCGGCCGGCCATGTCCACGCCCGCACCACCGGCCCTGCCCGGACCCAGCCGGTCGACATGGTGGTCGTCCATTCCACCGGCGGCCCCACGTGCAACGCCCAAGGCCAGCCGATCTGGGTGCCCGGTGGCGAGATGCAAGACAACCTGCGCGTGATCGGCGCGCACCCGACCTTGGGCATTCACTGGATGATCGACCGCGACGGCACGGTGCGCGCCAGCGTGCCGGAATCGCAAGTGGCCCACCACGTGCTGACCTACAGCCGCCGCTCCATCGCGATTGAACTGATCAACGACGGTGACGGGCGCGACCCGTTCCCGCCCGCGCAGATCGACGCGCTGGTCGCCCTGCTGCACGGCATCGTGCAGCGCAATCCGCAAGTCGGGCGCAGCGGCCTGGTGCGCCATTCCGACGTAGACCACGGCACCATGCCCTGCGCGCCCGAACGTCGCCGCAAGGTCGACCCGGGCAACGCCTACCCCCATACCGAAGTGCTGCAGCGGGTGTTTGATCGCGCGCCCGGCGTGCCGGCCGGTGCCGGCGGAGCGCGCTGACACCCTCGGCCGGGTGCTGCCGCATGACAGCTGTAGTTCCCACGCTTCCCCGCTTCGCGGGGTGCGCTGCCCCCCAAGGGGGCTTTTCATCTTGGGGCGGCCCGACGATGAAAGTTGGCCCCCACGCTTCCCCGCTTCGCGGGGTGCGCTGCCCCCCCAAGGGGGCTTTTCATCTTGGGGCGGCCCGACGATGAAAGTTGGCCCCCACGCTTCCCCGCTCCGCGGGGTGCGCTGCCCCCCAAGGGGGCTTTTCATCTTGGGGCGGCCCGGCGATGAAAAACCGCCGGGCTGCCGGCGGTGGATGAACTTGGTCGGCGGGGGCAGCGCTGCCCACAGGCAGCGCGCCCGGCCTACTTCTTGATCAGGTTGGCCACCAGCGAAACCACTGCCAGCACCAGAAAGACGACGAACAGGATCTTGGCGATGCCCGCAGCACCAGCGGCGATGCCGCCAAAGCCCAGAACGGCGGCAATGATCGCGATGATGAAAAAAACGACGGCGTAGTGAAGCATCTTGAATCTCCTCGTTGCGGGGAAAGACGCCACAGTGGCACTGCGGCGCCATCGGCGGCCCGGGGCCGGCAAGGCTTTGCAGCCTGTCCCTTTTGTCGGCCTGACCGATGCCGCAGTGTGGCGCCGCACGGCCTTGGCCTCCAGTGGCCAGACGATGGAAACACTGTCAGGCGCGGCAGGCCCCGCCCGTAGGACGGCGCCGCATCCATGGCCGCGGGCGGACGCAGGCGGCCGGGCCAAAACGCCCTTGGCAAAGCGCAGGTAACCGCCTGCGACAATCGCCGGATGAGCTTCGCCCCCTTGCAAAACGATACCTTCCTGCGCGCCTGTCTGGGCCAGGCCACCGATCACACCCCAGTCTGGCTGATGCGCCAGGCCGGCCGCTATCTGCCCGAGTACTGCGCCACGCGCGCGCAGGCCGGCAGCTTCATGGGGTTGGCCACCAACGTGGACTACGCGACCGAGGTCACGCTGCAGCCGCTGGCGCGCTACCCGCTGGACGCGGCCATCCTGTTCAGCGACATCCTGACGGTGCCCGACGCCATGGGCCTGGGCCTGTCCTTCCAGGTGGGCGAAGGCCCCAAGTTCGCCAAAGTGGTGCGCGACGAGGCCGCCGTGGCCGCGCTGGCCGTGCCCGACATGGACAAGCTGCGCTACGTGTTTGATGCGGTGAGCAGCATCCGCAAGGCGCTGGCGGGCCGTGTGCCGCTGATCGGCTTTTCAGGCAGCCCGTGGACGCTGGCCTGCTACATGGTGGAAGGCGGCGGCAGCGACGACTACCGCCAGGTGAAATCCTTCATGTACGCGCGGCCCGATTTGATGCACCGCCTGCTGGCCATCAACGCCGACAGCGTGGCGCAGTACCTGAACGCGCAGATCGACGCGGGCGCGCAGGCGGTGATGGTGTTCGACAGCTGGGGCGGCGTGCTGGCCGATGGGGCTTTTCAAGCCTTCAGCCTGGCCTACACGCGGCGCGTGCTGGCGCAACTCAAGCGCACCGGGCCCGATGGCGCGGTGGTGCCGCGCATCGTCTTCACCAAGGGCGGCGGGCTGTGGCTGCCCGAAATGACGGGGCTGGACTGCGACGCGCTGGGCCTGGACTGGACGATGAACCTGGGCACGGCGCGGCGCATTGTGACCGATGCGGCACGCCAGACCACTCCTGAAACCATAGCTGCCAGCGCCCACCCAACGGGCGACAGCGGCATAAATGACATAAAAAATCAGACCCCCAAGGCGCTGCAGGGCAACATCGACCCGAACGTGCTGTTTGCCCCGCCAGACGCCATTCGCGCCGAAGTGCGCCGGGTGCTGGACAGTTTTGGCACCCCGCACACCGACCGCGCGGCGCCGGGCAGCACGCACATCTTCAACCTGGGCCACGGCATCAGCCAATTCACCCCGCCCGAGCATGTGTCGCACCTGGTGGACGAGGTGCACCGCCATTCACGCGCGCTGCGCCAACGCTGAGCCGCCTGCGGCCTACGCTGGCACGGGCCGCCCGTCAACCGCCAAAACGCAGTTATTCCGTCAATTTGTGGGGCCGAAGGGCTTGACTTATGCACAAAACGAGAATCGTTGGAACCTGCGCATCTGACCCCGGCAGCCGGCCATCGCATACTCGTAAGTGGTTGATTTAAATGGATTCTGAAGCCTGCCCTTTTGCTGGGCAAGCTAAGCAAAGCCTTGTCTGACAAGGCTTTCGGGCGAGCCAAAGAGGGTTGTCAACAAAGTTATCCACAGAAATTGGGTATGAACGGACAAGCGATTGCAAATCAAGGACTTAGCAACCACTGTGCAAGTCGATCCTGATAGCGCCGCCCACGCCACCGCCGCCGGGCCGCATTGGCTGGCGGTGGCGGTGCCCACGCCGGCGCACAGCAGCCTGGCCGAGCTGCTGACCTACCGCGCCGACCAGCCCTTGCCCGCTGGCACGCTGGTGAGGGTACCGCTGGGCACGCGCGAAGTGCTGGGCGTGGTGTGGGCGGCCGACCAGCCCGCGCCGCCACCCGAATGGGCCGCGCAGACCCGCGCCGTGGTGGGCGCGCTGGAAGGCCTGCCGCCGCTGGACGCACATTGGCGCGGGCTGATCGCCTTCACCGCGCGCTATTACCAACGCGCACTGGGTGAAGTGGCCCTGGCCGCACTGCCGCCGCAGTTGCGCACGCTCAGCAGCGTGCAGCTGGCGCGCCGGCTCAAGCGGCAGGGCGCGGCGGTGGCGGTCACGCTCAGTGCCGATGCGGCGCTGCCCTTGTCGGCCGAACAGGCCGGTGCGCTGCATCAGATAGAGGGCAACGCCGGCCCGTTTCTGCTGTTTGGCGCCACCGGCAGCGGCAAGACCGAGGTCTACATGCGCGCCGCCGCCAGCGCCCTGGCGCGCGATGCGGCCGCCCAAGTGCTGGTGCTGGTGCCCGAAATCAACCTGACACCCCAGTTGGAGGCGCGCTTTGCCGAGCGCTTTGGCGCCGACGCCGTGGTGGCCATGCACAGCGGCCTGACCCCGGCGCAACGCCTGGGCAACTGGCTGGCCGCGCACCTGGGGCACGCGCGCATCGTGCTGGGCACGCGCGTGGCGGTGCTGGCATCGCTGCCCGCGCTCGCGCTGATCGTGGTGGACGAAGAGCACGACCCCAGCTACAAGCAGCAGGAAGGCGCCCGCTATTCGGCGCGCGACCTGGCGGTGTACCGCGGCCACCTGTGCGGCGCCAAGGTGGTGCTGGGTTCGGCCACGCCTTCGCTGGAAAGCTGGTACGCCAGCACGCCCGCACCCGATGGCCCGGGCCGCTACCAGCGCCTGGCGATGCCGCGGCGCATTGGCACCGCCGCCGATGAAGACGCCAGCACCGGGCTGCCGCGCGTGCGCCGGGTCGACATGAACCGCCAGCCCAAGGGCACGCTGCTGGCGGCGCCCCTGCTGGCCGCCATTGGCGAGCGGGTGAGGCGCGGCGAGCAGGTGCTGCTGCTGCTGAACCGCCGTGGCTGGGCGCCGGTGCTGCACTGCGGCGATTGCGGCTGGAAAAGCGAATGCCCGCACTGCAGCGCGTACCGGGTGTTTCACAAGATCGACCGCACACTGCGCTGCCACCACTGCGGCTTTACCCAGCGCGTGCCACGCGCCTGCCCCCAGTGCGGCAACCCCGACATCGGCACGCTGGGCCGGGGCACCGAGCAGCTGGAGGAAAGCCTGGTCGAGCTGCTGGCGGACGTGCACCGCCCCGACGGCCAGCCCGTGCGGGTGCTGCGCATCGACGCCGATTCGGCGCGCGGCGCCGGCCAGCTGGAAGCGCAGCTGGCCCAGGTGCACGCTGGCGACGTGGATGTGCTGGTGGGCACCCAGATGGTGGCCAAGGGGCACGACTTTCGCCGCGTGTCGCTGGTGGCGGCCGTCAACCCCGATGGCGCGCTGTATTCCAGCGACTTTCGCGCGCCAGAACGCCTGTTTGCCCTGCTGATGCAGGCCGCGGGCCGCGCCGGGCGCGATTTGCACAGTGGCGTATCCAGCGAGATGTGGGTGCAGACGCAACACCCGCAGCACCCGTTGTTTGCCGCACTGAAGACGCACGACTACCCCGGTTTTGCCGCCACGCAGCTGAAGGAGCGCGCTGAGGCCGGCTTGCCGCCGTTCAGCCACCTGGCTTTGCTGCGCGCCGAAGCCCGGTCGCAAGACGTGGCGCAGGGCTTTCTGAATGCGGCGGCGCAGGCTGCGGCCCAGGCACTGTCTGGCGGCGAGCTGGCCGAAGCCTTTGCCGCGCTGACCTGGTACCCCGCCGTGCCGTTGACCATTCAGCGTGTGGCCAACATCGAGCGCGCGCAGATGCTGATCGAAAGCCCGTCGCGCGCGGCACTGCAACGCGTGCTGGCCGCCTGCCAGCCGCTGCTGCACGGGCTGCGCGCCAGTGCCGACCACCGCGCCGTGGTGCGCTGGGCGATCGACGTGGACCCGCTGGCGGTGTGACCGGCAAGGGCGCGGCAGATTGCGGTCTTGTCCGACAGGCAGACTCTGCCATCTGACCTAGACTGCGCGAGGAAGTCGGCGGCGAGCAATCGCCCGGTCGATGGCCATTTCGGCAGCGCCGCTTTCGCGCGGCGAGAACGATCCTATTGGAGAGGTAACACCATGAATAAACTGATCGCCGTCATCGCCCTGGGGGGCGCCCTGAGCCTGCCCGCGTTGGCGCAAATGACGCCCGCTGAGACCAACCAGGACAAGAGCGCAGCGCGCATGGAAACGCGCAACGCACGCGGCGCGCAGCTGACCAGCGTCACGCCCGAGCAAGCGCGCCAGAACGAGCTGCAGCGTTGCGCCAACCTGCCCGCTTTCTACAAAGTCGATTGCGAAAACCGCGTGAATGGCAAAGGCGAGGCTACTGGCAGCGTGGTGGGCGGTGGTGTGATCCGCGAAAGCGTCACCTCGATGCCCAAGACCGAGCTGGACGCCGAGGTCAAGCAGATTCAGCCGATGAATCTGCCTCCCCAGCACAAATAAGCAGTTTGCGCCCGGCGAAAGCTGGGATGTCCCAAGGACGGACCGGCTTGCGAAAGACCCGGTCCGTTTTTGCGTTCAGGCCATCGTGTTGGCCAGCGTGGGCGTTGACGCACATCCGCTGCCCTGGCGCTAACGCAGCAGGGCCACCAAACCCGAAAACGTGAAGAACGCCAGCGCGGTGGACCACAGGATCACGCGCGCCACACGGCCATTGTCTGCACCAAAGCGTTCGGCCAGCAAGGACACATTGCTGGCGGCGGGCAAGGCGGCGGCCATCACCAGCGGAACCAGCATCGTCGGCGCCAACCAGCCCTGGCGCACTGCCACCCAGCCAAGCCCCCATACCAGCAGCGGGTGCAGCAGCAGCTTGATGCCCGCCAACCAGGGTTCGTCCCGCAGGTGCGCCCCCCGGTCGCCCGTGACGCGCGCGTGCATCTGGGAACGCGCCAGCACTGCGCCAATGGTGAACAGCGCCACCGGGGAAGCCGCATCGGCCAGCAGCCCAATGGTTTTGCCCAGCGGCGCCCACAGGGTGAGCCCGACCATGCCGGCAGCCGCGCCCAGCAGAATCGACCAGGGCATGGGGTTGCGCGCCACCCCCTTCAGCGCGCGCAAAACGGCCTTGACGGGCCCGTGCTCATCCGCCGCACCCCATTGCGACAGGCCAATGCACACCGAGGTGGTCACCACCAGATCCACCAGCAAAGTGGCCATGACCGGGCCCACGCCGGCATCGCCCAGCAGCGCCAGAATCAACGGCACGCCCATGAAGCCCGAATTGGGAAAACCAGCCACCAGCGCGCCCATCGCCGCATCTGGCCAACCGGCGCCACGCGCGCGGGCCAACCACGCCGCCAAGGCGATGACGACTGCGCCGCACAGCAACCACAGCGCCGCCACGACCGGATCGAACAGCGAAGCCAGGGGCGTGGTGCTGCCAAACCGAAACAACATGCACGGCAGCGCAAAGTACAGAACGAAGGTGTTCAGCCCCGGCACCGCATCCAACGGCAGCAGACGCGACCGCGCCGCCAGGTAGCCGCACAGCACCAGCGCAAAGAAAGGAAAGGTGACGGCGAAGATGGCGATCAAGCGGAAGCGCGAACCAACGCCGGATCAACCACTCGCCCCCTCAGCGAGTGCACCGGGTGGCGCGCCTCGATCATGCCATGCGCATCAACCGCCAGCGGACTCCGGGCGGCGGGTTTCGATGCCAAGCAGCGCGTCTTTCAGCGCTGCGTCTGCGGGCTTGGGGCCCAGCCAGATACGGGCAACCGCCACGAAGTAGGCCGGATCGGTCACGATCTCGCCCTTCGACTCGCCGTTGAGGAAGAACATGGTTCCTTGGCTCGGCACGTAGTCGATGGTCAGCACGGTACCCGCCGGCGCCAGTTGCTCTGCGCCAAAAATGCGGCTCAGGCGATCCATGTGTGCGATCAGCTTGATCCTTTCCCCCGCGGGCGCGTTGTCCTGCATGCCCTTGACCATGGCCACGCCCAATGAATCGCCGGTCAGGTCCCGCAGTGTGATCAGGTGCAGGCGCTTGGGCCCCGTCAGGGCGGCCAACTGCTCGACCGAATTGACCTTGGCGGTGGTGTACAAGCCAACGTCGTAGACCCGCACGACCGCGCGGTAGCGCGTGCCCTTGCCATTGAGCTGAACCGTCTGCCCGCCGACTTGGGCGGTGGGCGTCAGACGCGCCCCTGCGGGCGAGACCTTCGCGGCCGGAGATCCGGGCACCTGCGACGGTGTTTGCGCAAGCACCGCCGTGGCACTGGCCAACCCCAGGCTGGCGGCCAGCCAAAGGCTGCACGTCTGTTGTCTCTTCATCGGTATGTCCTTATCGGTTTTGGTCGGTCTCGGCACCACGGCTGACCCGCCTGGTCGCGGGCATTCGCTAGCTGAGCGAGCGGCGCCATAGTGTCGCCAAAGGCCGGCCAATCGCGAACTTTCGACCACATAAGTCGCCGAAAAATGTGGCAGATTGGTGACGCAGTGCGCAACGGAGTGGCGCACGCCTGAACGCCCACCGCGCGCTAAGATGCACGATTTGGTCGATTGCCCGCCTTGTCTTCTTCTGGTCTGAATCTCGCGCAACAAGATGCCGTCAACCATTTGCGCGGCCCGTGTCTGGTGCTGGCGGGCGCGGGGTCGGGCAAGACGCGGGTCATCACGCACAAGATCGCGCGCCTGATCGAATGCGGCGTGGCGCCCAAGCGCATCGCCGCCATCACCTTCACCAACAAGGCCGCAGCCGAGATGCGCGAACGCGCGCGCGGCCTGGTCGGCAAGGCCGCCAGCGAGGTGCTGATCTGCACCTTTCACGCCCTGGGCGTGCGGCTGATGCGCGAGGACGGCGCCGCGGTGGGGCTGAAGCCGCAGTTCAGCATTCTCGACAGCGACGATGTGCTGTCGCTGATCAAGGACTGCGGCGCCACCACCGACGCCGCCACCGCGCGCCAATGGCAATGGACCATCAGCCGCTGGAAAAACGACGGCATGAACGCCGCCGACGCGCGCGCGCAGGCCACGTCCGAAGGCGAACGCCATACCGCCGAGCTGATGGCGCGCTACGAAGAGCGCCTGAGCGCGTACCAAAGTGTCGACTTCGATGACCTGATCGGCCTGCCACTGCGCATGCTACGAAAAGATGAGCTACTCGCGCAGAAGTGGCAAGCGCGGCTGGCACATACGCTGGTAGATGAATACCAGGACACCAACGCCACGCAGTACGAATTGATGAAACTGCTGGTGGGCGATGCCGGCAACTTCACCGCCGTTGGCGACGACGATCAGAGCATCTACGGCTGGCGCGGCGCCACGCTGGACAACCTGAAGCGGCTGCCGCAGGACTACCCGGCGCTGAAGGTCGTCAAGCTGGAACAGAACTACCGATCCACCAGCGCCATCTTGCGTGCGGCCAACAACGTCATCGGCCCCAACCCCAAGCTGTTTCCCAAGACGCTGTACTCGGAGTTGGGCGAGGGCGAGCCGGTGCGGGTGGTCGACTGCGACCACGAGCAGCACGAGGCCGAGCGTGCCGTGGCGCGCATTCAGTCGCTGCGCCAGACATCGCCGCACAACGAATGGCGCGACTTTGCCATTCTGTACCGGGCCAACCACCAGGCGCGCGTGCTCGAACAAGCCCTGCGCCGCGCGCAGATTCCGTACAAGGTGACCGGCGGCCAAAGCTTTTTTGACCGCGCCGAGATCAAGGACCTGTGCGCCTGGCTGCGCCTGTGGATCAACGAGGATGACGACCCGGCCTTCTTGCGCGCCGTGACTACGCCCAAGCGCGGCATCGGCCATCAGACCCTGGCCCAACTGGGCGACTTCGCCAGCCGGTCGCACCTGTCGCTGTTCGGCGCGCTGTTTGCCCAATCGCTGGGCAGCGCCTTGCCAAACCGCGCCGTCGAGAGCCTGCTGGAATTTGGCCGTGAGCTGAACGACCTGCGCTTTCGGGCCGGCGGCGCAATGGGCGAGGACGCCGCCCGCACCTTCCTGAGCGACTGGCTAAAAGACATCGGCTACGAGAAGTACCTGTACGACAGCGAAGACAGCGAGACCGTCGCGGCATCGCGCTGGAGCAACGTGCTGGAGTTCTGCGACTGGATGGCCGGGCGCTGCGGCGGACAGATCGACGACAGCACAGGCGCAGGTACGGCGCGCGAGGTCAGCTCGCTGCTGCAGGTGGCGCAAACGGTGTCGTTGATCTCCACACTGAACGAGCGCGAACAAGACCCCAACATGGTGACGCTGTCGACCTTGCACGCCTCCAAGGGCCTGGAATGGCCCCACGTCATCTTGGCGGGGGTGGTGGAGGGCATGTTGCCGTTTCGGCCCGACGAGGATGCCAGCGCGGCCACCCTGGCTGCGCGGATCGAGGAAGAGCGCCGCCTGATGTACGTGGGCATCACGCGCGCACAGCGCACGCTGGCGGTCAGCTGGACCCGGCGCCGCAAAAAGGCGCGTGAACTCGTCGCCGCCCAGCCCAGCCGTTTTATCGCCGAGATGGCGCTGGACAGCGCCACCGTGCGTGAAGACCCCCGCGCCAAGTTGAAGGCGCTTCGTGCCGAATTTGCCCGCCGCGCGCACGACAGCGCCGCTGCCACACCCGCGAATTGAACATGCGAAAGACTACCCACCCACTTCGCGCGTTGCTCTCTGTCCTTGCCGTCGCCGCGCTCTTCACTGCATGTGCCGGCAGCGGAAGTGCCGTGAGCCCAGGCACAAGCGACAGCGCTGCCGCAGGCTCGGCCGACTGCCCAGACGTGAAGACATTGAGCCCCGCCCAGCTTTATGGCACGTGGGAGCTGGAGTTAACGGCCACCCAGCAACGCGGCCAACTGACGCTGCGCCAGCACCCCGAGTTCAACGAAAGCCTGCGCGGTGAATTTCGCTACGGCAACCAGCGCTCGATCGCATCGGGCGACGTGGAAGCGGGGGAATTCAACCTGGACGAATCGGTGGACGGCAAGCGCCTTTATGCGTTCTGGTCCGGTCAGTTGACGCCGGCGCGTTGCGGCGCGGAAATCCGTGGTACCTGGCAAACCCTGCCGCAAGACGGCAAGCCGGCCCAAGAAAGCCCATTCGTTTTGAGACGAGCGGGCTGGTAGGCTGCCGCGCCCTTCGTCCGGGCGCATGGGGCGTTTAGCCGCGCCAATAAAAAAAGCCCACCAATCGGTGGGCTTTTTTGCAACTTGGTTGCGCGAGGAGGATTTGAACCTCCGACCTTTGGGTTATGAGCCCAACGAGCTACCAGACTGCTCCATCGCGCGGTAAGCCTACGAGTATATCAGATTTATTCAGCTTTGTCGTCGCCCGATGATTCGGCGCGATCAACCAACTCAACGTAAGCCATCGGGGCGTTGTCGCCCACGCGGTAACCCATCTTCAGGATGCGCGTGTAGCCGCCCGGACGCGCATTGAAACGCGGGCCCAGTTCGTTGAACAGCTTGGCAACGCTGGCGTCATCACGCAGGCGGGCAAACGCCAGGCGGCGGTTGGCCACACTGTCGGTCTTGCTCAAGGTGATCATGGGCTCGACCACGCGGCGCAATTCCTTGGCCTTGGGGACCGTGGTCTTGATCGCTTCGTGCTCGATCAGCGAGTTCATCATGTTGCGCAACATCGCCAGTCGATGCGAGGTTGTGCGGTTGAGTTTACGTAGTCCGTGGCCGTGTCGCATGGTGCTTTTTCCTTCTAGGAACCTTGTTAAGAGGACCGCCGTATCAGGTACGGCCCTTGCACTGTGAATGTCCGATGAGGACGATTACTTCGAAATTGATAGCTGCCTGCGCCCGTCTACTGGGCGCTAGCGGCCAATTTTAGTACCAATCAGCGCTTGTCCAGGCCGGTAGGCGGCCAGTTCTCGAGCTTCATGCCCAGTGTCAGACCGCGCGAGGCCAGCACTTCCTTGATCTCATTGAGCGACTTGCGGCCGAGGTTCGGCGTTTTCAGCAGCTCGTTCTCGGTGCGCTGAATCAGATCACCGATGTAGTAGATGTTTTCTGCTTTCAGGCAGTTGGCGGAACGCACGGTCAGCTCCAGCTCGTCCACAGGACGCAGCAGGATCGGATCGAAGCTGGAAGCACCACTGCGCGGCGCGCTTTGCTCGAACACGCCGGCCAGCTCGCTGCCTTCCAGCTGCGCGAACACGGCCAGCTGCTCCACCAGGATCTTGGCCGAAGCTCGCACAGCGTCTTCCGCAGTGACGGCGCCGTTGGTCTCGATCTCCATGACCAGCTTGTCCAGATCGGTACGCTGCTCAACGCGGGCGTTCTCAACGGCGTAGCTCACGCGCTTGACGGGCGAGAACGAGGCGTCCAGAACGATGCGACCAATCGATTTGGTCGGCTCGTCGGCGTAGCGGCGCAGCGTGCCTGGTACGTAACCGCGTCCCTTTTCGACCTTGATCTGCATATCCAGCTTGCCGCCTTGCGACAGATTGGCGATCACGTGCTCAGGATTGATGATCTCAACGTCGTGCGGCGTCTGAATGTCGGCCGCGGTGACGACGCCTTCGCCATCCTTGCGCAGGCTCAGGGTGACCTCATCGCGGTTGTGGAGCTTGAACACCACGCCTTTGAGGTTCAGCAGGATGCTGACGACGTCTTCCTGGACGCCATCGATGCTCGAGTACTCGTGCAGAACGCCTGCAATCGTGACTTCGGTGGGCGCATAACCCAGCATCGACGACAGCAGGACACGGCGCAGAGCATTGCCCAATGTGTGGCCATAGCCGCGCTCAAAAGGCTCAAGGGTGACCTTGGCCTTGTTGTCGCTCAGTGGCTCAACATTGATGGCTTTGGGTTTCAGAAGTTGGGTTTGCATTCTCTAGACTTCCTCTCAATACCCCCGGCTCGTTACACCGGTAAGGCTGGCGAAGCACCAAACCCGCCAGGGCGGCGGGTCGGAACAAAAAAGGTGCTGAAAAGCAAAAATCAGCGTGAATACAGTTCGACGATCAGCGATTCGTTGATGTCAGCAGCGAACTCATCGCGATCCGGGACTTTCTTGAAAGTGCCTTCGACCTTGTCGGCGTTCACGTCCACCCAAGCTGGGAAACCCACTTGGCCGGCCAGTTGAAGGGCTTCGACCACACGGTTCTGCTTCTTGGACTGTTCGCGCACAGCCACCACGTCGCCGGTCTTGACCATGTACGACGGGATGTTGACTGGCTTACCGTTCACGGTAACGGCCTTGTGCGACACCAGCTGACGCGCTTCTGCACGGGTTGAGCCAAAGCCCATCCGGTACACCACGTTATCCAAACGCGATTCCAGCAGCGACAACAGGTTGGCGCCGGTGTTACCACGGCGGCGGTCGGCCTCTTCGAAGTAGCGACGGAATTGCTTCTCGAGCACGCCGTACATGCGCTTGACCTTCTGCTTCTCGCGGAGTTGCAGACCGTAGTCAGAAGTGCGCTGACCAGAAGTACGGCCATGCTGGCCGGGCTTGGAATCAAATTTCGCCTTGTCGCTGATCGAGCGACGTGCGCTTTTCAGGAACAGGTCCGTGCCTTCACGGCGGGAGAGTTTGGCCTTGGGGCCAAGATAGCGTGCCACTGGTAAATCCTTGTTGAGTCATCTGCCACGGCCAAAACTTGCCGTGGGAGCCGCAAGCGATGTTTGCTGCGGCGGTGGGCTTAGTGAACGAAGCGAATCAGATACGACGGCGCTTCTGTGGACGGCAGCCGTTATGCGGAACCGGCGTCACATCGGAAATCGAATTGATCCGGATGCCCAGCGCGGCCAACGCACGAACGGAGGATTCGCGACCGGGGCCGGGGCCTTTGATCTCGACGTCCAGGTTCTTGATGCCCTGGTCCACCGCAGCGCGACCGGCCACTTCGGACGCGACCTGGGCCGCGAAAGGGGTCGACTTACGCGAGCCCTTGAAGCCTTGACCGCCCGACGACGCCCACGACAAGGCATTGCCCTGGCGATCGGTGATCGTGATGATGGTGTTGTTGAACGACGCATGCACGTGCGCGATACCGTCCGCAATGTTCTTGCGGACCTTCTTGCGGACACGCTGAGCTGCGTTGTTAGGTGCTTTAGCCATGGTTCAGCAGTTCCTTGATTATTTCTTGAGCGACTGCGCTGCCTTGCGCGGACCCTTGCGGGTGCGGGCGTTGGTGCGCGTACGCTGGCCGCGCATCGGCAGGCCACGACGATGACGGAAGCCACGATAGCAGCCGATGTCCATCAAGCGCTTGATGTTCATCGTGGTTTCGCGACGCAGATCGCCTTCGATGATGAACTGAGCGAGCAAATCGCGCAGCTTCTCTTGGTCGCCGTCCGTCAGGTCCTTGACCTTCTTGTCGAACGGGATGCCACAAGCTTCGCAAATCTTGCGTGCGCGCGAACGCCCAATACCAAAAATTGCCGTCAGGCCAATTTCGGCGTGCTTGTGTGGCGGAATGTTGATACCAGCAATACGTGCCATGAGCTCTTATCCTAAAAACGTTGGTGCGTGCAAGCTGTGCTCAACCCTGGCGCTGCTTATGGCGCGGGTCTGTGCAGATCACTCGCACAACGCCTTTGCGGCGGATGATCTTGCAGTTGCGGCAAATCTTCTTGACCGAAGCTGAAACTCTCATTTCACTCTCCTAAACCTTATCTAGGCATCTGGCCTGTTACGCCGTCTGCCCGCTTTCTCTACAAATTAACCGAGTCGATCCGTTAACCGGGCAACGAAGTTTTGAAATTCGCTTTTTTCAACAGTGAGTCGTACTGCTGACTCATCATGTAGTTCTGAACCTGGGCCATGAAGTCCATCGTCACCACGACCAAGATCAGCAACGAGGTTCCACCGAAATAGAACGGCACGTTGTAGCGAAGGATCAAAAATTCGGGCAGCAGACAAACTGCAGTGATGTAAATGGCACCCGCCAATGTCAGCCGCACCAGAATCTTGTCGATGTATTTGGCAGTTTGGTCACCCGGACGAATGCCGGGAATGAACGCACCACTCTTCTTCAGGTTCTCTGCCGTTTCGCGGCTGTTGAACACCAGCGCCGTATAGAAGAAGCAGAAGAAGATGATCGCTGCCGCGTACAACATCACGTAGATTGGCTGACCAGGCGTCAAGACGCTGGCCATGTCCTTCAGCCACCGCATCGAATCACCCGCGCTGAACCAGCCCACCACAGTGGCCGGCAACAGAATGATCGACGATGCGAAGATCGGCGGAATCACCCCAGCCATGTTCAGCTTCAGCGGCAGATGCGAGGATTGCCCGCCATACACCTTGTTGCCGACCTGACGGCGTGCGTAGTTGACCAAAATCTTGCGCTGACCACGCTCGACGAACACCACAAAGTACGTCACCGCTGCCACCAGGAGCACGATGAAAATCGCCACGATGATGCTCATCGCGCCGGTATTGACCAGCTCCAACATGCCGCCCACCGCATTCGGCAGACCGGCCGCGATGCCTGCAAAAATCAGGATCGAGATGCCGTTGCCCAAACCGCGTTCGGTAATCTGCTCACCCAGCCACATCAGGAACATGGTGCCGGCCGTAAGGCTCACCACCGCGGTCATCCGGAAGCCCCAGCCCGGACTGATCACCAAGCCTTGTTGGGCTTCCAGCGCCACGGCAATGCCAAACGACTGAAACAGCGCCAAAGCCAGCGTGCCGTAACGCGTGTACTGCGTAATGCGGCGGCGCCCTGCCTCGCCTTCCTTCTTCATTTGCTCGAAGGTTGGCACGACATAGGTCATCAGCTGCATGATGATCGACGCCGAGATGTACGGCATGATCCCCAGGGCAAACACGGTGAAGCGCGACAACGCGCCGCCCGAGAACATATTGAACAAGTTCAAGATGCCCTGCTGGCCCTGAAACAGCTGACGCAGCTGATCCGGATTGATACCGGGCACGGGGATATGCGCCCCGATGCGGTACACCACCAGCGCGAGCAGCAAGAACACCAGACGACGGCGAAGGTCGCCGTACTTACCGGTCTTAGCAATTTGCGTTGCGCTAGTGGCCACTACTCAATCACTTTCAATTCAGAACAGCTTCGACATTCACTTGCCGATCAGGCGAGTGAACCACCTGCCGCTTCAATTGCAGCTTTGGCACCTGCGGTCGCGCCGACGCCGGTCAACTTGACAGCGCGCTTGAGCTCGCCGGACTTGATGACTTTGACCACCTTGGCGATTTGACGCACCAGGCCCAGTTTCTTGAGCGCCAGGACGTCGATGTCGGTGATATCCAGGCGATCCAGTTCCGACAGGGTGACTTCAGCGTTGTACTTCAGCGAAACGGATTTGAAACCGCGCTTAGGCAAACGACGCTGCAAAGGCATTTGACCGCCCTCGAAGCCCACCTTGTGGTAGCCACCGGCACGCGATTTCTGACCTTTGTGGCCACGACCAGCGGTCTTGCCCAGGCCAGAGCCAATGCCGCGACCGACGCGTCGGCGCGCGCGGTTGGCACCGTCGGCAGGCTTGATGGTATTGAGTTCCATGATCCGATTCCTCAGACGATCTTGACCAGGTAGTCGATCTTGTTGATCATGCCGCGCACCGCAGGGGTGTCTTGCAGCTCGCTCACGCTGTTCAGCTTGCGCAAACCCAGGCCACGCACGGTCGCGCGGTGGGATTCCTTGCAGCCGATCGGGCTGCGCACCAGCTGAACCTTGACGGTTTTCTGTTCAGTTGCCATGACAAGACTCCAAATCAGGCGGTGAAGATATCTTCGACCGACTTGCCGCGCTTGGACGCCACTTCGGACGGTGTCGTGCTGCTGCGCAGCGCGTCCAACGTGGCGCGAACCATGTTGTAGGGGTTGGACGTGCCGTGGCTCTTGGCCACGATGTCCGTGATACCCAGCACTTCAAACACAGCGCGCATCGGGCCGCCAGCGATGATGCCGGTACCACGAGGGGCCGGAGCCATCATGACTTTTGCGGCGCCGTGGTGACCCGTCACGTCGTGATGAATGGTGCCGTCTTTCAACGATACCTTCAGCATGTTGCGGCGCGCTTCTTCCATGGCCTTTTGCACGGCAGCAGGCACTTCCTTGGACTTGCCCTTGCCCATGCCGACGCGGCCATCGCCATCGCCCACCACGGTCAACGCGGCGAAGCCCATGATGCGCCCGCCCTTCACGACCTTGGTCACGCGGTTCACCGCGATCATTTTTTCGCGCAGGCCGTCCTCGGGGCCGTCACCCTGCGTCTTAGCGTAAAACTTTGCCATTTGTCTAGTCCTGCCGTCTTAGAACTGCAAACCCGCTTCGCGGGCAGCTTCGGCGAGCGCCTTGACGCGGCCGTGGTATGCAAAACCTGCACGGTCAAACGCCACTTTTTCAACGCCAGCGGCTTTTGCACGCTCGGCGATGCGTTTGCCAATGGCTTCCGCAGCAGCGACGTTGCCGCCTTTGCCTGCAGCGCCCAGCGACTTGCGCATGTCGGCTTCTGCGGTAGAGGCACTGGCCAGCACTTTGGCGCCGTCTTCCGACACCACGGTCGCATAGATATGCAGGTTGGTGCGGTTCACAGACAGGCGTGCGACGCCTTTGTCGGCGATGCGGATACGCGTCTGACGTGCACGACGAAGACGCTGAGCTTTCTTGGTCAACATGATGCAGGCCCTTATTTCTTCTTGGTTTCCTTGATGACGACGCGTTCGTCGGCATACCGGATGCCCTTGCCCTTGTAGGGCTCGGGCGGACGCACTTCGCGCACCTTGGCGGCGACTTGGCCAACGCTCTGGCGGTCAGCACCCTTGATCACGATCTCAGTCGGCGTGGGGGTGGCAACGCTGATGCCCTCAGGCATCTCGAAGTTGACGGGGTGCGAAAAACCCACCGAAAGATTCAGCTTGGCGCCCTGCGCTTGTGCGCGGAAGCCCACGCCCACCAAATTCAGCTTCTTTTCGAAACCCTTGCTGACGCCCACCACCATGTTGTTCACCAGCTGACGCATGGTGCCGCTCATGGCATTGGCTTCACGGGACTCATCGACCGGGACAAACGACAGCTTGCCGTTGTCGGCGGTGATCTTGACCAGCGGGTTAGGGGCCAGCTTGAGCTCGCCGCCGCTGCCTTTCACCGTGATCAGATTGTCTTTCAACTGGACGTCGACGCCAGTCGGCAGCGATACACCCATTTTTGCGATACGTGACATCTGTACTTCTCCTTAGGCCACGTAGCACAGCACTTCGCCGCCCACGCCGGTGGCGCGCGCCTTGCGGTCGGTCATGACACCCTTGGGTGTCGTGACGATCGCCACGCCCATGCCGTTCATGACCTGGGGAATTGCGCCGCTGCCTTTGTAGACACGCAGACCAGGACGGCTCACGCGCTCGATGCGCTCGATGACCGGACGACCTGCGTAGTACTTCAACGAGATCAGAAGTTCGGATTTGCCGCTGTCGGATTTGACTTCAAAGCCGTCGATGTAACCCTCGTCCTTCAGGACCTGGGCAATAGCCACCTTGACTTTGGAGGACGGCACCGACACCGTCTGCTTGGCCACCATCTGCGCGTTGCGGATGCGGGTCAACAGGTCGGCGATGGGATCACTCATGCTCATGTTGTTATCTCCTGCCGATTACCAGCTGGCTTTGGTCACGCCAGGAATCTGGCCTTCGAAGGCCAGTTCACGGATCTTGGCGCGACCGAGACCAAATTGGCGGAAGGTGCCACGCGGACGACCAGTCAGTTCGCAACGATTGCGCTGACGGGTCGGGTTGGCGTTGCGCGGAAGCTTCTGCAGCGCCAGACGGGCTTGCGCGCGATCTTCGTCGCTGCGCTTGGCGTCGTTGGCGATGGCCTTCAGCTCAGCGTGCTTCTTGGCGTACTTGGCGACAAGTTTGTCGCGCTTGAGTTCGCGCTCGATCAAAGCTACTTTTGCCACGTCGTTACCTTAGTTCTTGAACGGGAAACGGAAGGCCGACAGAAGCGCCTTGGCTTCGTCATCGGTCTTGGCCGTCGTGGTGATGCTGATGTTCAGGCCGCGCAGCGCGTCAACCTTGTCGTATTCGATCTCTGGGAAGATGATCTGTTCTTTGACGCCAACGTTGTAGTTGCCGCGGCCGTCGAACGAACGACCGGAGATACCACGGAAGTCACGCACACGCGGCAGCGCCACGGTCACGAAACGATCCAGGAATTCGTACATGCGCACGCCGCGCAGCGTGACCATGGTGCCAATCGGCTGCTCTTCGCGGATCTTGAAACCTGCGATAGCTTTCTTGGCCTTGGTCACCACGGGCTTCTGGCCCGCGATCTTGGTCAGATCGGCGACGGCGTTGTCCATCACCTTCTTGTCCGCGACAGCTTCGCTCACACCCATGTTGAGTGTGATCTTGGTGATGCGCGGCACCTCCATGGGCGATTTGTAGCCGAACTTCTTGATCAGCTCGGGCGCCACTTTTTCGCGGTAGTGTTGTTGCAGTCGTGCCATGATTTTCCTCAGGCCTTGATCTCTTCGCCGCTGGACTTGAACACGCGCACGCGGGTTCCGTCCTGCAGGGTTTTGACGCCAACGCGGTCGGCTTTGCCGGTCGCCTTGTTATAGATGGCCACGTTCGACTGGTGGATCGACATCGATTTTTCGATGATGCCGCCGGTCACACCCTTCATGGGGTTGGGCTTGGAATGCTTTTTGACGACGTTGATACCGTCGACCAACACGCGCTCGTCGCTGACACGCAGAGACACGGTCCCACGCTTGCCCTTGTCACGGCCGGTCAGCACGACGATTTCATCGCCCTTGCGAATCTTGTTCATGGCGCGCCTTTCTTACAGGACTTCAGGAGCCAGCGACACGATCTTCATGAACCGTTCGGTGCGCAATTCGCGCGTGACCGGGCCAAAGATGCGGGTGCCAATGGGCTCCAGCTTGTTGTTGAGCAGCACGGCGGCGTTGCCGTCGAACTTGATGAGCGAGCCGTCGCCGCGGCGGATGCCCTTGGCGGTACGTACCACCACAGCGCTGTAGATCTCGCCTTTTTTGACGCGACCACGCGGAGCGGCTTCCTTGATGCTCACCTTGATGATGTCGCCCACGCTTGCATAGCGGCGCTTGGATCCACCCAGCACCTTGATGCACAGGACGGACTTGGCGCCGGTGTTGTCGGCCACCTCGAGTCGAGATTCAGTCTGGATCATTTCAAATGTTTCCCAACTTGCACCCAACAGAACTGCCAACCTAAACCGGTTGGCGGTGCGCTCTGATGGATCAGTCTTGGGCCCGCCGTTGGCAAAGCTGCTTGCTGAAAGACTTCAGCAACGCTCCAACGATTGGGGCAGATTCCTCACCCGATTTGGATGAAGCCCGCTATTCTGGCACTTTGGTTTTGGGGTGTCAAGCGGTGTGATCGGGCGAATGCGATTTAAGTGGCCCGTACGCGCCGGCCAGCGCCTGGAATGCCGCCAGTTGGCCGTCAGTATTCAGTTCGTCCTGCAGCACTGCGGCAACTTTTGGCGCCACGGCGACGGCCTGGGCGGCGTCCAGGAACAAAAGGCGTGAGCGGCGCGCCAGCACGTCTTCCACGCTGCGTGCGTATTCGTGGCGCACAGCAAAACGCACCATGGCTTCGCTCAGGCCCGGCGTCAGCCAATGGGCGGCGCCCGGCAGCGCGTTGACCTGATCCGCCTCGCCGCCATACAGATGCAGGCCGGGCGGCTGGCTGAGTGGCACTGGCGCCGCTGCGCCCGCCCCGGCCGCGCCAACCAGGTGCAAGCCGGCCGTTGCGCTGGCGCCACGCGGCAGCAACACGCCGGCCTGGGTGCAGCGCGCCAGCACGTCGGCCGCCATGGCGCGGTAGGTGGTCCATTTGCCGCCCGTCACGGTGACCATGCCGGACCGCGCCACCGCCACCGTGTGTTCGCGGCTGATGCCTGCGGTGCTGCCTTCGGCGCCACCGGGTTTGACCAGCGGACGCAGGCCCGCCCACTGGCTCTTGATATCCGCGTGAGTAGGTGCTCGCTTGAGGTACTTGCCCGCCTCGCGCAGGATGAAGTCCACCTCGGCGTCGGTGGCGTTGGGTTCCAGCGGCAGGTCGGTGCGCGGCGTGTCGGTGGTGCCCAGGATCAATTGCCCCAGCCAGGGCACCGCGAACAGCACCCGGCCGTCGGCGGTGCTGGGCACCAGCAGGGCGTGATCGCCCGGCAGAAAAGACTGATCGACCACCAGGTGCACGCCTTGGCTGGGTGCGACGATTGGGGCGGCGGTCTGGCCGCCGGCCTCAGCGTCGCGTTCGCGCAACGCATCCACCCAAACCCCGGTGGCGTTGACCACGCAACTGGCTTCAATGCGGAATTCGCGCCCGGTTTCGGCATCGCGGGCCAGCACGCCCACGGCGCGGCCGGCGTCGTGCAGCACATCCACGGCTTCGCAATAGTTGACGACCAGCGCGCCCAGGCTGGCCGCGGTGCGCGCGATGGCCAAGGCCAGCCGGGCGTCGTCAAACTGGCCGTCCCAGTATTTCACGCCGCCTTTCAGCCCGCGCGGCTGCGCGCCGGGCAGCAGGCGCTGGGTTGCGGCGGCGTTCAGCCATTCGGTACGGCCCAGCCCGGCGCTGCCGGCCAGCGCGTCGTACATCTTCAGGCCCACGCCGTAGAAAGGCGTTTCCCACAGCCGGTACGAAGGCATGACAAAAGCCAGCGGCTGCGCCAGGTGCGGCGCGCTGCCCAGGATGTGCACGCGCTCGTGCAGCGCCTCGCGCACCAGGTGGATGTTGCCCTGCGCCAGGTAGCGCACGCCGCCGTGCACCAGCTTGGTGGCGCGCGATGAGGTGCCTTTGGCGAAATCGTGCGCCTCGATCAGCACCACGCTGTGGCCGCGCTGGGCGGCGTCCAGCGCTACGCCAAGGCCGGTGGCGCCGCCGCCGACGATGGCGATGTCGTATTTCTTGGGCTTGGCCAGTTGCGCCAACAACGCGGCGCGGTCGGTGGGCAGGGCTTGATCTGAGGCCATGCGCAACGATACCGCAAGCCGCGCCGGGTTCGCCGCGCGCTCGCACCGCGTGAATGCATCCGGCGGGCCGAAAAGGAAGCTGCCTTGCGCCCGATCAAGACAGGCGCAAGGCGCAGCCAGCGTGCGCGCCGGGCCAAGCATGGGTAACGCCGGGCGGGCGCGCTGGGCGGCTCACGGCGGGCACGGGTGGCACGGGGGATTCATTCACACCTGGTCAGTCGGTGTTCTGCGCGATGCGCCAGGTCACGCCAGACGGGTCGGTCAGGATGAAATCGCGCATGCGCCTGGGCTGCTGTTCGATGGCGCCCACGGTGACGCCGTGTTCGGCGTAGGTTTGCGCCACGCCGCTGGCCTGCACGTGCTGCCACCAGGCGTCGACGTGGTGCACCAGCAGGTGCAGGTGAAAGCCGCCTTCCAGCGCGCCAGTGTTGTAGTCGCACAGCAGAAAGGCGGCGTGGTCGCGGTGGAAGTACGCCACGCCGCCGCCTTCCGATGCCATGGAGAAACCCAGGTCTTGATAAAAGCGCTTGCAC
>JAGOEM010000134.1 GCA_017997715.1 Ottowia sp. | reverse complement strand
ATCACCGAGGCCGCCGCGCCGCTGATCGCCGTGCCCACCACCGCCGGCACCGGCAGCGAGGTGGCGCGCGGCGCCATCGTCATCGTCGACGACGGCCGCAAGCTGGGCTTTCACAACTGGTCGCTGATGCCCAAGGCCGCCATCTGCGACCCGGCGCTCACGCTCGGCCTGCCGCCCAAACTGACCGCCGCCACCGGCATGGACGCCATTGCGCACTGCATGGAAACCTTCATGGCCCCCGCCTTCAACCCACCCGCCGACGGCATTGCGCTGGAAGGCCTGCGCCGTGGCTTGGCCGCGATCGAACGCGCCACCCATGATGGCAGCGACCGCGCCGCGCGCCTGGACATGATGGCCGCCAGCATGCACGGCGCCATGGCCTTCCAAAAAGGCCTGGGCTGCGTGCATTCGCTCAGCCACAGCCTGGGCGGCGTCAACCCCAAGCTGCACCACGGCACGCTGAACGCGGTGTTCCTGCCGGCCGTCATCCGCTTCAATGCGGGCGCCGAATCGCTACAAAAAGAGAAGCGCCTGGCGCGTATGGCACAAGCGATGGGGCTGGATTCGGCTGCCGACGTGGCCCAAGCCGTGCACGACATGACCGCCCGCCTGGGCCTGCCCACCGGCCTGGCCGCCCTGGGCGTGACCGAGGCCCTGTTCGACCCCGTGATCGAACACGCCCTGCTGGACCATTGCCACAAGACCAACCCGCGCATCGCGTCGCCCGAGGATTACCGTTCGATGCTGGCCGCGTCGATGTGATCGCCCGCCGCCTGTGGCCCGGTGCGTCCGCACAGGCGCCACGACGCCCACACCCCGTAGACCACGCACAGCAGCTCCAGCAGGCCCAGCCAGCGCGCCACATCGGCCGGGCCAGCGCCCATCTGGTTGACCGGCACAAAGGCCTGCACGCCAGCGGTGGCGGGTGACAGCTGGGCCAGCCAGGCGATGGGGCGCGGCATCTGGTCCAGCGGCCACGCCGCGCCGGTGAGAAAGAACAGCACCACCGACGTGGGCGCCAGCCACATCATGGCGCGCTCGGCCGTGGGCATGTAGCTGCCGATCGCCATGCCCAGGCAGGCCACGGTGGCGGCGTACAGCGGCACCATCCAGGCCAGCGCACCCAGCTGCAAGGTGCGCGGCGTGTCTTCGGCCCAGAACGCCCAGCCAAAAAAGAACGCGGCCGCGCCACTGCCCACCAGCACCAGGGCCGCCAGCGTGCCGGCAAAGTAAGCCGGCGTACACGGCAGGCGCCCGCTGCGGCGGCGGGTGGCGATCAGCATGGCGCTGCCGAACAGCAGCGTCTGCTGCAGGATCAGCATCGACACCGCCGGGTACACGTAGCTGGCGTAGCCGGCCAACGGGTTGAACAGCGCGCGCACCTCCAGTGCAATCGGCGCACCGCGGTGCACGGCCTCGGCCAGGGGCGTGAGCCGCGCCTGCGCCTCGTGTGCCAGCACCGCCTTGACGGCCGCGCCAATGGCGCTGGCGCGTGTCAGGTAGGCGCCGTTGACCCATACCCCCACGCCGGCACCTGCTTCGCCCGCCGCGAGTGCGCGGCCCAGGCCCGCGGGCAGCAGCACGATGCCGTCGGCGCGGCGCTCGCGCACGGCCTGCACGGCGGTTTCGTAGGCCGGCACCGTGGCCACCACCTTGACCTCACGCGTGGCATTCAGCGCCTGCGCCAGCGCGCGCGTGGCGGGGGTGTTTTCCTCGTCCACCACCACCACCGGCAGCGCCGACGCCGCCTGCTGGCGGTACGGCAGCGGGTAGTAGAACGCGTAGAACAGCACCGCGATGACCATGGTCAGCACCAGATCGCGCGTCCGCACGATGTCCAGCAAGGTGCCGGCCCACCCGGCGCCGAAGCCGCGGTCACAGTGGCGCATCGGCCGCCTCCGGTTGAATCGGCGCGCGCGGCGCAGGCCCTGCCCCGCCCTGCTGGCGCGCCCAGATCAGCAGCAGGCACGCCGCGCCGCCCGCGACCAGCGTATAGCCCAGCAGGATCAGCCCCGGGCGCAGCGCCAGGCTGGGTGGGGCGCCCAGCGACTGGTCCATGGCCAGCGCCAGATAGTGCGGGTACGGCAGCAGCGCGCTCCAGCCTATGGCCAGCTTGGACGCGCCGTTGAGCGACAGCGTGCCGCCCGAAAAAGCCAGCGCCGAGCCGGCGTAGATCGCGCTCATCGACAGCGCCGTGCCAACCCGGCGCGTACCGGCCACCAGCAGCGCCGACAGCGACGCCGTCCCCATGAACAGCAGCACCTGGCCCAGCCAGATCAACCCGATGCTGCCCTGCGGCCGCCAGCCGCGCACGCCGGCCAGCCAAATCAGCCACACCGCGCCCCACAACGCGGTCAGCAGCACGGCGGGCGCCAGCTTGCCGGCCAGTGCCATGGGCAGATTGCGCTGGCGGCGCGCCCAGCGCGCCAGCGAGCCGTGTCGCAATTCGCGTCCCAGCGCCATGACCGTCGCGCAGGCCACCACCAGGTGCAGCACCGCCGGGTGGATCATGGCTTCCAGAAAGCCTTCAAACGAGGCCTGCGGGTTGAACAGCACGCTGGTCTGTACCGTGGGCACGGCGCGCCGCGCCACCGGCACCACGGCGTTGAGTTGCCGCGTCAACAGCGATTTGGCGGCCGTCGCGGTAACGGCGCTTTCAATCGCGCCTTCGGCCAGCTTGCCGACCGAGAGGAAGCTGGCGTTGTAGTACACCGTCAGCACCGGCGTCTGGGCGCGCGCCAGGCCCTGGCCGACCCCCGGCGGAATCTGCAGCGCGGCCACCACCTCGCCACGCCGCAGCGCCTGCAGCACCTCGCCGGTATCGACGGTGGTGCCAACGACCCGCAGCGCGGGCGATGCCGCCAGCGCGGTGCGCAGCTCAAGCGCAAAGGCGCCGCCGTCCTGGTCGATCACCGCGACCGGCAACTGGCGCGCCACGCCACCCACGAACGCGCTGGCAATGACCGCAATGGCCGCCAGCGGAAACAAGGTGAGCAGCGCCAGATCGGCTGGGCTGGCCAGCAGGTGCCGCCATTCGGCGACCCAGGCGCGCCAAAACGAACGCATCGTGCCCTGCCCCGCGTGCTGGCCTACTGTGGCCAGTCGAACAGCACGCTCATGCCGGGCCGCAGGCCTTCGACCGGCGCGGCCGGGGTCAGGTGCAGCTCGAACGTGCGCACGTCAAAGCCGGACGACTGTTGCGTCGCCCGCCAGGTGGCGAATTCGCCCATCGGCGCAATGGCCGTCACGGTGAAGGCCACTTCCTTCAGCCCCAGGGCCGGCACGTCGCCCTTGAGCGTGCGTCCCTTCGCCATGCTTTGGTACTGGTCCTCGCGCAGCGCCAGGCGCACCCAGCTGTGGGCCAGATCGACGATCTGGAACACCGGCGTCAGCGGGCCAACGATCTCGCCCTGCTGTGCCAGGCGGCTGGCCACTTCGCCGCTGACCGGGGCGATCAGCGTGGTTTCTTCGTTGATCGCCTCGGCGGTCTTGAGGGCCGAACGTGCAATGTCCTCACGCGCCTGGGCCGCGTGGCGCACGTCGGGGCGTGCCCCGGCCACCAGTTTCTGCCACTGCGAACGCGCGGCGTCGGCGCTGCGCGCGGTGGAGACGCTGGCCGCGCGCGCCTCGTCGCGGCGCTGGGCGGCGATCACACCTTCGGCAAACAGCGTGTCGGCGCGCTTGGCCGACACCGCGGCCAGCTGGGCCTGGGCCTGGGCCGCCTGCCAGACCGCGTGGGCGGCGGCAACGTCTTCGGGCCGGGCGATGTCGTCGGCCACCTTGCGCTGCGCCTCGGCCATGGCCAGGGTGCCGGCGGCCTGCTCGCGCGCGCCGGTCAGCTCGGGGCTGGACAGCACGGCCAGCACCTCGCCCGCCTTCACCGACTGGCCCAGGCTGGCGTTGAGCTTTTCCACCCGCGCCAGCACCTTGGTCGCCACGTTGATCTGCTCGGCCTCGACCGTGCCCTGCAGCCGCACTTCCCGCGGCTTGCCGGCCAGCCACAGGCCGATGCCCAGCCCAATGGCGACGACGATCAGCACCAGCCATAGCAGGTACAGGCTCCAGCGCCCGCGGCGCGCGCTGTGGTTCATGGTGGGCTCCCGGTGGTGGCTGGTGGCTGCAGGCGGTATTCGGCCTCGGCCATGTGTTGGGCAAATTCGTCGTCGCGGCTGCTGGCGGCCAGCAAGCTGGCCAGCGACAAGTCGTATTCCAGGGCGGCGGTCACGCGCTGCGCCTCGGCCTGCGACAGCGCGGTCTGCGCGCTGATCACGTCGGTGGCGGTGCCCACGCCTTCGCGGAACGACAGCTGCTGCACGCGCAGGTTTTCGCGCGCGGCGACCAGGCTCGAATCGAGCGACAAAAAGCTGTGGCGCGCCAGCTCGGTCTGGTTCCAGGCGCGGGTGATTTCCTGGCGCGCGTTGCGCTCGGCCGCTTCCTTGGCACGCTCGGCCGAGCGCTGGCGCGACTCGGCGGCGTTCATCATCTCGCGCCGGTCGATGTTGGAGATCAGCGTGAACTGCACGCCTATGCCGACCATCCAGTCCGGGTCCACCGCGACGGCGTGGCGCCGGTTGAAGTTGTAGGTGCCGTACACAAAGGCTTGCGGCTTCAGCGCTGCCGCTGCCAGGTCGCGCGAGGCGCTGGCGCCCAGGCGCGCGGCCTCGGCGGCGCGCACCTCGGGGCGTTGTTCGGCGCCGGAAGCCAGGTACTGTTCCAGCGGCGGCAGCGGGTGCGCGCGCACAAACAGCGGCGTGGTCGGCGCCACGGCGCCAGGCACATCCAGCAGGCGCGACAAGTCGTCCTGCGCGTTGGTGTGCTGCAGGCGGGCGCGGTCCAGCGTGCGCTGGGCCGCATCGCGCGCCACGCCCACTTCCAGCACGCGCGAGCGCGGCAGCACGCCCTGGGCCTGCATGCGTTCGGTGTTGTGGGCGTGGGCCTGCATGGCGGTCAGCTGCGCCTCGCTGGTCACCACCAGCTGGCGCGCCGCCTGCTGGCCGAAATAGGCGCGGGCCAGTTCAAGTTGCGAGATCGACGCCGTGCCGCTGCGCGCGGCCTGGGCCAGCGCGACCTGGGCCTGCGCACCCTTGCGCGCGGCTTCGTCGGCACCGCCGGTGTAGAACGGCCACACCGCCGTCACCGATGGGCGAAACACCGAATCGCGCGCGGTGTAGCTCAGCCGGTCGGGCAGCAGGCTGGGTAAAGCCCCGCTGATCTGCGAGCCGATCTGGTTGCCGATGGGCTGCAGCGCTGGCGGCAACTGGCCGGACAGTTGGTCCACAAAGCCATCGATGCGGTTTAGCGCCTGTGCGTTGGCCGCACTCAGGTCGAACGACAGCGTTTTTTGGTAGCGCAGGTAGTTGGCCGACAGCGACACGATCGGGCCGCCCAGGTGGCGCAGCGCGCGCGCATCGGCCTCGCCGGCACGCACCGCCTCGTCGCGCCCCGCCAGCGCGGGCGAGCCCTGGCGCTGCAACGCGGCCGCCTGCTCGAACGTCAAGGCCATCCGCGCGGCGCCTGAAGTGCTGGCCGTCTGTGCCCATGCCACGGGCGTGCACGTGGCGCAGATCAGGCTGACCCAGGCCACCGCACCCAGGGCGTTGCGGCCGGCGGCAACGGGGCGCGCGGCTTGGTGCCAATAGCGCTTCATGTGGTAGCCCCCCATCCTCTGTTCATGGGGCCCATTGTGCCGTCAGCCCTGGCGCGCCCGCACCGGGCTGTGCCAGGCAAACAACGCTGCCCCACCTGGGGTGACGGCGTGGCTGGCGGGCAAGGAGCCGGTGAAGTCGGCCCGTCGCCTTGCTGCAGACAGGTGCGGTTGTTCGGCGCGAAACCAGGCGCGCCAGGGCAACGCGGCCTGGCGCTTCGGCCATTGTTTGGAATACGCCAGATCCGCGGCAGCCCGGCCAGATGGCACGCCCGATGGGGCCGCGCCCGGCGCTGTCACAGCGCCTGCACCTGTGCGGCATCTGGCCGCCGCAGCCAGGCTTCGAATTCGTCCGCCAGTTGCCCTGCCGCCTGCACCGCCGTCGTCCAGGCCTGCACGCGTTCTGGGTGGCCCAGGCGTTGCAGGTCGGTGCGGTCGGGCAGCTTGCCGCCGGGCAGCGTGCGCAGCCATTCGGGGTTGGGGGCCAGCACCAGCATGTGGTTCAGGTAGTGCGTGGCGCCATGGCGCCATTTCAGGCCCTTGTCCAGCCAGCCGGGCACCACCGCGCGCTGGAAGTGCGGGTACAGCACCAGTTGGCCGCCTGGTGATGGATTTGCATCAAATTGGCCTGTAGCGCCCGCTGCATCGGCGCGGGCAGCTATCGAATCAGAAGCGGTGTAGGCCAGATGCAGGTGGTAGTCGGTGATGCCGCCGTCCCAGTACGCGCCGCGCGGCGCGCCGGGAATGTCGTGCACCGCCTTCAGCACGAAGGGGATCGAGCCGCTGGCCTGCAGCGCGGGGTAGAAGTTGTCGGCCGTCAGCGTGACGTGGCGGGTGCGGTAGTCGCGCGTGGCAAATGGCAGCGCGGCGGGCTGGCCGGTTGCGTCGGCGCGCGAGAAAACCACCCGTTCCAGCCAGGCGCCCATGGCGCGGCGGCTGGCGGCGTTGGTCAGCGCCGCGCCCAGGTAGCCTGCAGCGGTGCGCCAGCGCCCTTCCCGCCCCAGCACATGGCGCCCGCGCGATGCCAGCACGTGCAGCCGGTAGCGCGGGTGCGTGAGGATGGTGGGCACATGCCCGTCGAACATGGCGCGCAGGTTGTCGCCAAAGGTGGCGCTGACCTGCTCGGGCAGCGGCAGCTTGCGCCCGGGTGGCGCTTTCATGTCGCCGTGGATGTAGCCGGTTTCCAGCTTTTGAAAGGCGGCCGCCGGATCGTCCAGGCAGGCGGCGGCCATGCGCCAGGCGCCGATGCTGGCGCCCACCAGGTCCACGGGCTGGCTGGACTGCGGCAACCACTGGCCGAAGATGAAGCGGTCCAGCGGCCCCAGGATCAAGCCCTTGGGCCCGCCCGCCGCCGCCGGTAGGGTGGCCACGTGCTGCGGCAGCAGGCCGTGCTGCGCAATGTGGCGCCGCGCGGCGGGGCCGGCGTAAAGCTGCAGGGCGTGCAAGGGCATGGCTGGCTGGGTGCGGTGGTTCGGCGGCGTGCGGCTTTGGCGTGCTGTTTATGAGTCAAATAGGCCTGTATCGCCCGGTGGATGGGCGCAGGCAGCTATCAACGCAATAGCAAATTGTACCGCTGATGCCGATCAGAACGTGATCACCTTGTCGGCCTGCAAGGTGGCTTCGGCCAGCTCGACCAGCGTGCCGATGCTCAGCCCGTCGATCAGCTTCAGATCGAGCAGGCTCCGGTTGCCCGCGCAGGTCTTGCACAGGCGCACCGGTACGCCGTAGGCCACCAGCTGCTCCACCATGTTCTGCAAGGTGTTGCCCGACGCGTCCTGCTGGTTGGGCAGGCCAAGCACGGTGGCGTCGGACATCAGGAAGATGTCGAGCAGCGGCTTTTCGCCTTCGCGCCCAGCCAGGGCCAGCGCCAGCCGCAGGGCAGACAGGCAACGTTCGCTGCCATAGGGCGGCGCGTGGATGATGATCAGGATCTTTTGCATGGTGAATGGCTTGGGAAGTGCGTGCGGGTTCAACGCCTCAATGCGACGGATGCGGGATGCGGACCGGGATGGGCGGCGCGGCGCAAACCGCAGCGGTGCCGGGGCGACCGGGTGGCCACCGGGCGCGGACCGGCTGGCACCGCCAGGATTCGCAACGAAGCAGTCCGCCCGAGGCCACATCCACCCGTCCGCTGTGAGACGCTGAACACGCGCTAAGGCCGGGCCATATTAGCGCGCACCCGGTGCCGGCCCGGCGGAAACCGTGCCCCTGCTGCGCAAACCGCGCAGCCCGGTGCAGCGCCCGCAGCCTGCGGCGGCGGCGGGTGGCGGCGACCGGCGGTTTAGGCGACCAGCCTGGGCGCGGCCCCTTCGGCCCACGCGATGGGCACCCTGGCGGGCGCCGGGGCGACGAGGCTGCTGACCGCATCCAGCCGGCTGATCTGCTCGGCCGACAAGGCGACCGACAGCGCGCCCAGGTTGTCCGCCAGTTGTTCGGGCGAGCGCGGCCCGATGATCGGCACGCTGCCGTGCGTGCCCGCCCAGGCGATGGCGACCTGGCCCGGGCTTGCGCCCAGGTCCTTGGCGATGGCGATCACGGTGTCGAGGATCTGGGTGCGCTGCGCCGAATTTTCGGGCTGGAACACCTTGCCGCCAAAGCCGTCGGCCCGGCCCTTTTCGCCCTGGCGGTACTTGCCGGTCAGCATGCCGCCGCCCAGCGGCGACCAGGTGACCACGCCCAGCCCCAGCGCGTGCGACGCGGGCAGCAGATCGGCTTCGGGTTCGCGGCGAACCAGGCTGTGCTCGAACTGCGCGGCCGCGATGGGCAAGGCGCCCGTCAGCTCGGCCAGCGTCACCGCGCGGGCCAGCCGCCAGGCCGGAAAGTTGGACAGGCCGGCGTAGATGATCTTGCCCGCACGCGACAGGTCTTCCAGGCCGCGCACGATTTCTTCGCTGGGCGTCACGCCATCGGGCCAATGCACCCAATAGAGGTCGATACGGTCGGTCTTGAGGCGCTTCAGGCTTGCCTCCACCGACGCGATCATGGCCTTGCGGCTGTTTCCGGTGACCAGGCGGTTGGCGTTGGGCACGGCGCCCTGGGTGAATTTGGTGGCCAGCACGAAGTCGTCGCGCCGGCCCTGCATCAGCTTGCCGAGCAGCTCTTCGGATTGACCGAACTGATACACGTCGGCCGTATCGATGAAGTTGCCGCCGGCTTGCGCGTAGGCGTTGAAGATCGTTTCTGCCGTGTCGGGATCGGCGCCGTAGCCCCAGCCGGTGCCAAAGTTGCCGGTGCCGAGAGCGATTTGCGAAACCTGCAGTCCGGTTCTGCCAAAAGGGGTGTATTTCATGGGTTTGCTGTGGGGCTGTGGGGGTGGTTGGAATGAAATGGCATGGCTTGGCTGGGCGCTACGGCGTTGGCCGGCGCGGCACCAGCACGTTGCCAACGGAGATCTGCACGGGGTCGCCGTCCTGGTTCAGCGTGACGGTGCGCAGCTTGACCAGGCCCTGATCCGGGCGGGATTTGGACGGGCGCACTTCCAGCACCTCGCTTTCCACGCGCAGTTCGTCGCCGGGGCGCAGGGGGCGCGGCCAGCGCAGCTCGTCAAAGCCGGCGCCGACGATGCCGCCCGCCGGCTTGAATTCGCTTTCGACCAGCAGCCGCATCGTCACCGCAGCCGTGTGCCAGCCGCTGGCCGCCAGCCCACCAAAGACCGACGCCGCGGCGGCCGCTTCGTCCAGGTGAAAGGGCTGCGGATCAAATTCGGCGGCGAAGGTCTGGATGCGGGCTGGTTCAATGCGCACGCGCGTGGTGCCGTTGAAGCGTTGGCCGGGGGTGATGTCGTCCAGATAAAGCGTCATGGCGCTTGCCTTTCAAAGCATTTCCAGGGCCAGCGCAATGCCCTGCCCGCCCCCAATGCACAGCGTGACCACGCCGCGCTGAATGCCGTCGCGCCGCATCGAATGCAGCAAGCGCGTGGTGAGCACCGCGCCCGTGGCCCCAATGGCGTGGCCGTGCGCGATAGCGCCGCCTTCGACGTTGACGATGTCCTCGGGCAGCCCCATCTCGCGCAGGCAGGCCAGCGCAATGGCGGCGAACGCCTCGTTGATTTCGATGCGCTGGATGTCGGTATGCCGCCAGCCGGCCCGGTCCAGCGCAAGCTGGACGGCGGGAATCGGGCCCAGCCCGAACAGGCCCGGCTCGACCGCCCCCACCCCGTGCGACACCAGCCGCGCCCACGGCTGCAGGCCGTGCTTTTCGGCAAAGCCGCGTTCG
>JAGOEM010000307.1 GCA_017997715.1 Ottowia sp. | reverse complement strand
CGTGTGTTGGGCTACGTTGTCACTCCAGACGACCCCGACGCTTTCTCGACCATGACGTTCAGTTGTGAGCTGCTCAGGGTGACAAGATCACGTTCACGCTGGAGCCAGGAAATCCAGACCCTGCGACTACGGCGTCGTGGGCTCTGTATAACTTTGAATCGGCGTTTGCGACCGAATCGTCTGGCGGTGTACCCGCGCCTTTAGTGCCTGGAGGCCAGCTCGGCACGAGCCTCACGTACACAGCACCGACGGCAGGCGTGTTGCCGATCGTCTATATTTTTGACAGCGCCAATGATGAGTTGCCACTCAATGGCAACGCCACCATGAAGATAACTTGCACGCCACCCCCCACGGTGACGGTGACCAAGGTGCTGTCACCGGCGGAAGACCCGGGCAGGTTCACCCTTCAAGTCAATGGCGAAACCACAGAGCAATCGACGGATGTAGGCGACACCGGGACCACCGGACCCGTGCCTGTTGAGGCTGGCACCGAAGTGAAGGTGACCGAAATTGCCGCCAACCCGGACACCGATCTGGCCAACTACGATGCCGAACTGACCTGCAACGCCGCCGAAGGCGCCGTGACCATCACAGATGGCAGTTTCCAAATGCCGGAAACGGATGTCACCTGCACCTTGACCAACACCCGCAAGGTCGCGCCATCGCCACCGTCTGCGGTGACGCCGGTGCCCACGCTGTCGGAACTGGGCCTGATGCTTATGGCACTGGCTGCCGGAGGCTTGGGTGCGAGCAGGCTGCGGCGGCGAGGTTGATCAACTAGCCTTGGGCCGACCCGAAGCGGCCTGAAAGACCGCTTCGGGGGCGTTAGGCGAAGGGTCGGTTGTGGCCGGTGGCCACCCCCGGCCAGCCCCAGAGGGATAATTCCCCATGGCCATCGTGTTCGAAAAACCCTCGATCTGGCGCCGCCTGTGGCCGCTGCTGCGCGGCTTCGATCTGTGGCTGTTGCTGGCCGTGCTCATCCTGGCGGGCCTGGGGCTGACGGCGATGTATTCGTCCGGCTTCGACCACGGCACGCGCTTTGCCGACCACGGGCGCAACATGCTGATCGCGCTGGGCATCCTGTTTGTGGTGGCGCAGGTGCCGCCGCAGCGGCTGATGAGCCTGGCGGTGCCGCTGTACGTGCTGGGCGTGGTGCTGTTGCTGGGGGTGGAGTTCTTCGGCATCACGCGCAAGGGGGCCACGCGCTGGCTCAACGTGGGCATCGTCATCCAGCCCAGCGAGTTGCTGAAGATCGCCACGCCGCTGATGCTGGCCTGGTGGTTCCACCGGCGCGAGGGGCAGACGCGGCCGATCGACTTCATCGGCGCCTTCGCGCTGCTGGCGGTGCCGGTGGGGCTGATCATGCGCCAACCGGACCTGGGCACGGCCCTGCTGGTGATGGCCGCCGGGCTGGCGGTGATCTTCTTCGCCGGCCTGTCCTGGAAGCTGGTGCTGCCGCCGGTGGTGATCGCGGCCGTGGGCATCGTCAGCATCATCGCGTTCGAGCCGCAGTTGTGCGCCGACGGCGTGGACTGGCGCGTGCTGCACGAGTACCAGCGCCAGCGCGTGTGCACGCTGCTCGATCCCACGCGCGATCCGCTGGGCAAGGGCTTCCACATCCTGCAGGGCATGATCGCCATCGGTTCGGGCGGCTGGTGGGGCAAGGGCTTCATGCAGGGCACGCAGACGCACCTGGAGTTCATCCCCGAGCGCACCACCGACTTCATCTTCGCGGCCTTCTCCGAGGAGTTCGGCCTGGCCGGCAACCTGGCGCTGATCGCCGGCTTCACGTTTCTCATCTTCCGCGGCCTGATGATCGCCGCCGAGGCGCCGACGCTGTTCGCGCGCCTGCTGGCGGCGGCGCTCACCACCATCTTCTTCACCTACGCCTTCGTCAACATGGGCATGGTCAGCGGCATTCTGCCGGTGGTGGGCGTGCCGCTGCCCTTCATCAGCTACGGCGGCACGGCCATGGTCACGCTGGGGCTGGCGCTGGGCATGCTGATGTCGGTGGCCAAGTCGCGCCGCATGATGCAGAGCTGAAGCCCGCCGGGCATGGCGGGGGCGCCACAGGGGCGTGCGCAATTGCACATCCCCGGCCCGCGCGATTGAATCTGTCAGATTTGAGGGCCACAATGCGCGCCAGCCGGCACCCGCTTGGCACTCACCCTCAGAAGGAGATAGTTTTCATGGCAGGCAAGTTCGAACTGAAGAAGTCCAAGAACGACAAGTTCTATTTCTCCCTGCTGGCCGGCAATGGCCAGACCATCCTGAGCAGCGAGATGTACGAGGCCAAGGCCAGCGCGGTCAACGGCATCGAGTCGGTGAAGAAGAACGCCGGCGACGCCGCGCGCTACGAAAAGGCCGTGGCCAAGAACGGCTCGCCCTACTTCAACCTGAAGGCGGCCAACGGACAGGTCATCGGCAGCAGCGAGATGTACAGCAGCGAATCGGCCCGCGATGCCGGCATCGAGTCGGTGATGGCCAACGCCGCCGGCGCCAGCGTGGACGACCAGACGGCCGCCTGATCCGCCCATCGCCCCCAAAAAGCCGCCGCAGGGCGGCTTTTTTGTGCCCGCACACCACGCTGCCCTGCCGCCGGCCGGCGCGCAAACGCCCTTGTCCGACAGGCGGCGCCCGTTCTTTGGCTCTACGATGGGTGTCAATCACCCTGCCGCCGCCATGTTCCAGCCTGCCCCATTCGCGCGCCCACACACCACGCCCCGCTGGCTGGCGTGGCTGCCGTTGCTGCTGCTGGCGGTCGTGCTGGCGGGCTGCGGCAGCCTGCCCGAGAACGTCGAGCGCCCGGTATCGCACGCGCTGGCCAGCCCCGCCAGCACGCCGCTGGGCCAGCTGGCGGCGGCGCGCCGGCCGGCCGACACGGCGCCCGACGTGTCGGGCTATGCGCTGATCGATTCCGCCAACCTCGCCTTCAGCAGCCGCCTGGCGTTGACGCAGCAGGCCAGCCGCACGCTGGACATCCAGTACTACGCCATCCACGGCGACGAGAGCACCGCGCGCCTGTTGCAGGAAGTGCGCCTGGCCGCCAAGCGCGGCGTGCGCGTGCGCATCCTGCTGGATGACTTCAACTC
>JAGOEM010000306.1 GCA_017997715.1 Ottowia sp. | reverse complement strand
ACGCCACGCTGCTGCGCGACACCGTGCGCACCATGCTGGAAGGCCACAAGGTCTACATCACCGACTGGAAGAACGCCTGCACCGTGCCCCTGTCCGACGGTGAATTTCACCTGGACGACTACGTGAACTACGTGCAGGACTTCATCCGCCACCTGCAGGCCAAGTACGGCAACTGCCACGTCGTCAGCGTGTGTCAGCCCACGGTTCCGGTGCTGGGTGCGGTGTCGCTGATGGCATCGCGCGGTGAAAAAACGCCCATCACGATGACCATGATGGGCGGCCCGATCGACGCCCGCAAATCGCCCACCGCCGTCAACGACCTGGCGGTGCAGCGCAGCTTCGAATGGTTCGAGAACAACGTGATCTACCGCGTGCCGCCCAACTACCCGGGCGCTGGTCGCCGCGTGTACCCCGGCTTCATGCAGCATGCGGGCTTCATCGCGATGAACCCGGATCGCCACCGCAGCAGCCACTACGACTACTTCCGCGACCTGATCAAGGGCGACGAATCCAGCGCTGAAACCCACCGCCAGTTCTACGACGAGTACAACGCCGTGCTGGACATGGACGCGGACTACTACCTGGAAACCATCCGCACGGTGTTCCAGGATTTCAATCTGGTTCATGGCACCTGGGATATTCGCTCGCCCCAAGGCGTTCTGGAGCGCGTGCGCCCACAGGACATCACCACCACCGCGCTGCAAACGGTGGAAGGCGAGCTGGACGACATCTCGGGCTCGGGACAGACCCGCGCTGCCCACAACCTGTGCGAGCAAATCGTGCGGCGCCAGGGCGATCACCTGGAAGTCAAGGGCGCCGGCCACTATGGCATCTTCAGCGGCCGCCGCTGGCGCACCGTGGTGTATCCGCAAATCAAGGCATTCATTGCCGATTTCCACGCCAAGGCCGCCCTGGACGCCGAAGTGGCGACACCGGCACCCGTGGCGAATGCGCGCGCCCGCGCCGCCGATCAGGCCGCCGAACAGATCCAGCTGGTGATCGACCGCGTGGAAGGCCCGCCAGAAGATCCAGTGGCGGCAGCCACGCTGCCTGTCGTGCCACCGGCCCCGCGTGCACGCAATGGCGTGGCCCGCGCCGCCGTCAAGACCGCCGTCACGACCGCCGCCAAGCCCAGCGCGGTCAACGGCGCCGTTGCCCCGGCGAAAAAGGCACGCGCAGCCGCCAAGCCCGTCAGCGCCAACGGCCGCGCCAAGCCAGTGGCCAAGGCAGTCGCCAAACCTGCAGCCAAAGCGGCGCGAAAGACAGCCGCCAAACCCGCACCCTGAGGCACCCTGCGGCCATGACAAGCGCGCTGAGATTCAGCCGCCTGCTGGAAGCCGCAGCAGACAAAGCGCCCGCCTTGGCGGGCGTTTTCTTTTGCCGTAGTCGCCATGATGAGTAAGCGCCCCACAGACGACCGCGCCACCGCGGCCCTTGGCTTGCAGGTGCTGGCCGCTCTTCCCCAGACGCAGTGCACGCGCTGCGGCTATCCCGACTGCGCGGGTTACGCACAGGCCATCGCCACCAACGCGGCCCCCATCAATCAATGTCCGCCCGGTGGCGCTGAAGGCGTACAGCGCCTGGCGGCCATCACCGGCCAACCCGCGAGTCCGCTGAATCCCGAATTCGGCGCAGAGGGGCCACGCCACGTGGCCTGGATCGACGAAGCCTGGTGCATTGGCTGCACGCTGTGCATCAAGGCCTGCCCGGTGGACTGCATCGTCGGCGGCAACAAGCGCATGCACACCGTGATCGAAGCCGATTGCACCGGCTGCGAACTGTGCCTGCCAGTTTGCCCGGTGGACTGCATTGCGCTGGACAACGTGACCGCCGAGCGCACAGGCTGGCAGGCCTGGAGCGAGGCGCAGGCGCGGGATGCCCGCGACCGCTATGAATTGACTAGCGCGCGCCGCAGGCGCAGTGCGCGCGAGCACGCTGAAACGATGGAAATAAAAGCGCAGGACAAGCTGGCAAGGCTGCCAGAGCTGGTGCGCGGCGCATCGGAATCAGAACTGAACCGCAAGCGCGCCACCATCGAAGCCGCCCTGGCGCGCGCCAAAGCACGCAGGCCACCACCGGGCCAGGCGTAAAGCCCGGCCATCGCACTGCCCCGCAGCAATGCGGCCGGCGATGGACCCAGGCATTGCGCGCCGCTTAAGCGCGGCGACGTCTGCGGCCCGCCAGCAGCGCCAGCATGCCGGCCATCACCACGAGGGTGGTGGTCGACGCCGTCGGCACCGCCACGACGGGCGCCGCCCTGTAGTTGCACACCGCCTGGCTGGCCACCGTCACGCCAAGGCTGGTTGCAGCAGGATTGGCGCCGTCAAAAACGGCGAACGTCAGTTCGTTCAAGCCGGTGCGCCACTGCAAATTTGCCGTCGCTCCGCCCCCGATACTGTTGGCCAGCCCCGGGGACACCAGCGCCCCGTTCAGGTAGGTGCCTCTTACCTCATCGTCAATCAGGACGCTCGGCACCGACAGCACATAGGTTGCGGGATCCACCGTCGCATCCAGAACGAAGCGATAGCGGAAGTAGCGCATGGTGTTGGCCACTGTGCCGGGCAGTACCGGGTAGAAGCCGATGCGAGCCAAGGAGTTGGACGAGTTCAGACCGCCGACGTACCCGGACAACTCGGTGCCTGTGAAATAGACCCAGCCGCCTGCGGGGGCTGGCAACGGATCCGGACCCGCCGTCACGCCCGGAGACGGGGGCGTCGCATACTCCCAGCGCGGTTGATTGAGACGATCGGTAGCGTTGACCGCCCTGGTATTCAGCTGGGCTTCAACGGTATCGGCATCGACAGGACGATTGACGTCACAGAAAAAAGTTGGCGGCGTACCTGCTGGGGTAATGGCGTGGGCCGCGAACGATGCGGATGCCAACGCGGCGACCAAAGCGGCATGAGTAAATTTGGCTTTCAAGGAATCCCCCAAGATTAAAAGCTGTTTCGACGTGCGACCCGATTCAGCCCGCTTGGCGATTATAGAACGTCTGCATAAGTCCCCTGATCGAGCCCCTCGAACGTTGAACACCGATGAACCAGATCAGCCTTGCCCAGAGCGGATTCGAGTTGGCTCACAAGCGCACGCGCAAGCGGGTGTTCCTGGACG
>JAGOEM010000133.1 GCA_017997715.1 Ottowia sp. | reverse complement strand
GGATATGGTGCTGTCCCCGCTGGTCGCGCTGCTCAATTGACTTTTTTCTTGTGTCACCCATGAATCAATCCCTTGCGCGCCGCGTTCTGACCGGCATCACCATCACCGGCACGCCCCACCTGGGCAACTACGTTGGCTCCATTCGGGCGTCCGTGCGCGCCAGCCGCGTGCCGGGTGTGCAGAGCTTTTATTTTCTGGCGGACTACCACGCGCTGATCAAATGCGACGATCCGGCGCGCATCCAGCGCAGCACCTTGGAGATCGCCGCCAGCTGGCTGGCAGCCGGGCTGGACCCCGAGCACGTGGTCTTCTACCGCCAGTCCGACATCCCGGAGATTCCCGAACTGATGTGGATGCTGACCTGCGTGACCGGCAAAGGGGTGCTGAACCGCGCCCACGCCTACAAGGCCATGCTGGACAAGAATGCGGCCGCCGGCCAGGACCCGGACACCGATGTGTCGGCGGGCCTGTTCATGTACCCGGTGTTGATGGCGGCCGACATCCTGCTGTTCAAGGCGCACCAGGTGCCTGTGGGGCGCGACCAGATCCAGCACATCGAAATGGCGCGCGACATCGCGGCCAGCTTCAATCACCTTTATGGCGAACACCTGGTGCCGCCCGAGGCGCTGGTGGACGACAACGTGGCGCTGCTGCCCGGCCTGGACGGGCGCAAGATGAGCAAGAGCTACGACAACACCATCGCCCTGTTTGGTGCAAAAGAGCAGTTGCGCAAGCAAATCATGAGCATCGTGACCGATTCGCGCCTGCCTGGTGAAGCGAAAGACACGGAAGGCTCGGCCCTGTTCCAGATCTACCGCGCCTTTGCGGACGATACCGAATCCACCCGATTTGCCCAGGCCTTTGCGGACGGCATCGCGTGGGGTGACGCCAAGAATGCGCTGTTCGAGCGAATCGATCAGGAAGTCGCCCCCATGCGCGAGCGCTACGCCCATTTGATCGCCCATCCGCAGGAAGTCGAGGCGCTGCTGGTGCGCGGGGCCGAAAAGGCGCGGACGCTGGCGGCCCCCTTCATCCATGAATTGCGCCATGCCGTGGGGCTGCGCAGCCTTGCGGCGCCGTCCACGGCCGTCCAAGGCGCGGCGGGGTCAAAAGGTGCCCTGCCCAGCTTCAAGCAGTACCGCGAAGCCGATGGGCGCTTCTATTTCAAGCTCGTCGGCGCGCAGGGTCGCGTTCTGTTGCACAGCCAAGGTTTTGCGTCACCGCGCGAAGCCGGTGAAATCATCAAGCGCCTGCAGATCGAGGGATCGCGCGCCCTGGTGGCTATAGCCGACCACCTGGCGCCGTCCACGGATGTGGCTGACGCAGACGTCAACGACGCGCTGGCATTGCTCGTCGCGCACCATGCTGGGTAGGCACGAAAAAGCCATATTTCCCCGCGATCCCAGCCTTGATCCATCCCCGGTACATAATCTGAGTCAATGCTGTCCCATTAAAGTCCCAAAATAATCCCATAACACGGGAGTGCAGGAGCGCGGAGATTGACTGTCTATGTGATTGACGACCACCCCTTGATGCGCGAGGCGGTGGTCATGTTGCTACGCAGGGTGAGGCCAGGCGTTGAGGTGGTAGAGCTGTCGCAGCTCTCGACCATTGAGCGCGAAGTAGCAGAACGCGGTGAGCCTGAGTTTTTTTGCCTGGACTTGAAGCTGCCGGACACGGTTGGCGTGTCCGGGGTGAAATTCCTCAAGAATCAGTTCCCAGATGTTCCGCTGGTGGTTATATCTGCATCGCCGGCGGTCGATGCGGAGGAATGGTGCCGCGCTGCGGGGGCCGACCTGTACATCGAAAAATCGGCTGGCGCAGTCGAGATCATGGCTGTGCTGCGATCCGTGATGGTGGTCGACAGCCAGCTAGGCGATCTGGACGAGACCACCGGCGAACTCGAGTTTGACGCCCGACTGTCCAAGCGCCAGAAGCAATTGATCGTGATGCTGGATCAGGGCCTTTCCAACCGGGAAATCGCCGATCAACTGGGCATCAGCGAGCACACCGTAAAGGTGCACCTGTGGCGCTTGTTTCGCCGGCTCGGGGTCAAATCTCGTACGCAAACTCTGCATTTCGCCCGGCGCCACGGTCTCCTGGCGCAATAGCGGCGGCCCCGCGCTGCATCGGCTGGTCGTGGGGCACGTGAACCCGAAAGACCGTGCCGCGCGCCAGGCGTGAGCGCAGGCTGATCGGGTAGCCCAGCATCCCGGCCAGGCGGCGCACCAGTGCCAGACCAAGGCCAAAGCCGTCCTCGGTGCCGCCGTGGTGCACTTTGTAGAACTCACCAAAGATGCGCGCCTGCTGGTCGGCGGCAATACCGATGCCGGTGTCCCATACCTCAAAGACCAGGTAGTCACCCCGGCGCCGCGCGCCCACCAGCACGCCACCACGCGCGGTATAGCGAATCGCATTCGACACCAGGTTGCCCAGGATGCGGTGAAGAATGATCGGATCGGACGTCAGCACGGCATCGACGGGCCGAAACCTCAGCGTCAGGCCCTTCTGGATCGCCAGCGGGCGCAGCTGAACCTCCAGGTCGCCCAGCAGGCGGTCGACGTTCACGCGCTTCAGCTCCGGCTGAATGCGGTCGGCGTCGATCTTCGCCAGATCGAACAGCGAATCGAACAAGGTGTTGACCGCCTGGGTGGCCTGCAGGATCTTGGGCGCAAGTTCATCGACCAGCTTGGGCTCGCTGCCCAGCCATTCGGCGTAGATGACCAGCGCGTTGATCGGTTGCTTGAGGTCGTGCGCCGCGCCCGCCAGAAAGCGCGTGCGAAACTCCGCCGCACTTTTGGCGGCCCTGGTCTGCTCTTGCAGCGACTGGATCAGCAACTGGTTTTGGTACAGCAGATCGATGTTTCGGGTGTTGCGCGTGTGGTGCACGCGGATGAGACGCGCCAGCGAAAAAATGTACAGAACCAAGGCCACAGGCATCAACCAGCGATATTTGCCCAGCGGGTCGTATGCGCCAAGCACCAACTCAGCGGCCACACTCAGCATCAGGCCGCTGGCAAACACCACCAGGTGCAAGCGCGCCGTCGCCAGGTGCGAGGCCAGGTAGGACGTGCGACCAAATCCGCCCGCGATCACCGGCAGCCAAACCAGCAAGGCGGCGTCCATCGGCAACTGGCTGACCAGCGCGAGCGGGGTCAGGCCCCAGAGCGCGGCGTTATAGACCGAGAGCAACCTCTGCCCCCGCGCAAAGCGCAGTTGCTCTTCGCTGGCGCGCGCGCGGCCCAGCGCTTCGTAGCGGCGCCGGACCAGAACGCGCCAGAACGCATCCGCCACGGCCAACGCGGTCCACGCAATGACCACCCCGTTGGGCGCATGCCCATAAACCACCGCCACCACCAAGGCGATCAGCGTCAGCGCTGTCATTTGCGTGCCGCGCGTAGCGCTGTAGAAGGCGCTGTAGGCGGCAGCTTCCGCCCAGTCGGCCTTCATGAGGTTGACCGACGCGACGGGGCTCGGGCTGGGCACGGGGGGGTGCATGAATCGTGTACGCTACTGTTTCAATAGCTGGTTACGCCCGCTGGACAAGCGCTGCAGGTCGATTTGGCACTCAAACATCGTGCCGCACATCCGCACATTGCGCACGCCAGCGCAGCGCGTGCTCCATCACCACCAGGGCAAGCAGTGCTTCCAGGATGGGGGTGGCGCGTATGCCCACGCAGGGGTCGTGGCGCCCTTTGGTGATCACTTCGACCGGCTCGCCCGCCGTATTGACCGAAGGCCGTGGCACCAGGATGGAACTGGTGGGCTTGATGGCCACGGCCACTTCCAGATCCTGGCCAGAACTGATGCCGCCCAACACCCCGCCGTCGTGGTTGGTGGCAAACGCGCCGCCGGGCAGCAAGGCATCGCCATGCATGCTGCCCTTGTGCGCGACGCTGGCAAAGCCGTCGCCAATCTCCACGCCCTTGACGGCGTTGAGCCCCATCATGGCCTTGGCGATATCCGCATCCAGCCGGTCGTAGATGGGTTCGCCCAAACCCACGGGCACGTGCTGCGCCGTCACGCGCAACTTCGCACCGCAGGAATCGCCCGCCTTGCGCAGCGCGTTCATGTAGTCCTCGATGGCGGACACATCGGCCACCGGCGCAAAAAACGGGTTCTGCGCCACATGTTCCCAGCAGTCGAAGCCGATCGCCAGCTCGCCCACCTGCGTCATGCAGCCGCGGAAGGTGGTGCCGTAGCGGTCATGCAGCCATTTGCGCGCCACCGCACCCGCCGCGACGGTGGGCGCGGTCAGGCGCGCCGAGGAACGGCCGCCGCCGCGCGGGTCGCGCACGCCAAACTTGCGCCAGTAGGTGTAGTCGGCGTGACCGGGGCGGAAGGTCTGCGCGATATCGCCATAGTCCTTGCTGCGCTGGTCGGTGTTGCGAATCAGCAGGCAGATGGGCGTGCCGGTGGTCTGGCCTTGGTACACGCCAGAAAGAATCTCAACCTGATCCGCCTCATTGCGCTGGGTCACGAACTTGCTGGTGCCCGGACGGCGCCGATCCAGCTCGGGCTGAATATCGGCTTCGGACAAAGCCATGCCCGGCGGGCAGCCATCGATCACACAGCCGATCGCCGGCCCATGCGATTCGCCGAAATTGGTGACGGCAAACAAGTTGCCAAGGGTGTTTCCGCTCATGCTGCGGATTATCGCCGTGGGCAGATCGCCCCACCCGGCCCGCGGCGGGGCTCAGCCCAACGCAGGCCGCCTGCACGCTTCTGGCCGTGCGAGCGAAACGGCGCCGCACCTGGGCGGATCAACCTGACAAATTAACCGGGCAAAGCCACCGCGCCGATCAGGGCAGGTTCGGCTCGGTCTGCTTCGGGTCTTCGTCGGGCCAATCGCGGATGTAGGCCTTGAGCATTTGATTCTCGAAATTCTGGCTGTCGACCACCGCCTTGGCGACGTCGTAGAAGCTGATCACGCCCATCAGCTGGCGGTTGTCGATCACCGGCAGATAGCGCGCGTGGCGATCCAACATCATGCGGCGCACCTCGTCCATCTCGGTCTCCATGGTGCAGATCAGCGGGCCGTCGTCCATGGCGCGGTACACGGTGGTGTCGCCAAAGCTGCCACCGTTGCGGGCCGCGGCCTTGATCACCTCCCGGAACGTCAGGATGCCCACCACGCGCCCATGCGACATGACCACGAGCGAACCGATGTCGCGCTCGGCCATCAATTGGGCGGCGTCTGCCAAGCTATCTTCGGGCGTGATCGTGTAGAGAACGTTGCCCTTCAGGCGCAATATGTCGCTGACTTTCATATGGAACTCCGCTGTCGCGCGCAGGCGACAGTGCCAGGGAATATAGCCCACAATGCAAGCCTTGGCCGACCCGGGCCCCACCATCACTTGAGGAGATGCCATGTCCGGCTACGCCGACCCTGGCTTTGACACGCTGGCGCTGCACGCGGGGGCCGCGCCCGACCCCAGCACCGGCGCGCGCGCCGTGCCGATCCACCTGTCCACGTCGTTCGTCTTCGAATCCAGTGACCACGCCGCCGCGCTGTTCAACCTGGAACGCTCTGGCCACGTCTACAGCCGCATCAGCAACCCCACCAATGCGGTGCTGGAGCAGCGCATCGCCGCGCTGGAAGGCGGCATTGGCGCCATCACCACCGCCAGCGGCCAGGCAGCCCTGCACCTGGCCGTGTGCACGCTGATGGGCGCGGGCGGCCACGTGGTGGCCAGCACCGCGCTGTATGGCGGCAGCCAGAACCTGCTGAACTACACCCTGCGGCGCTTCGGCATCGACACCACCTTCGTCCAGCCGGGCGATCTGGACGGCTGGCGCAACGCCATTCGCCCCCACACGCGCCTGCTGTTTGGCGAAACCGTGGGCAACCCTGGCCTGGACGTGCTGGACATTCCCGCCGTGGCCGACATTGCCCACGCCGCGGGCCTGCCGCTGCTGGTGGATTCCACCTTCACCACGCCCTACCTGCTGAAGCCTTTCGACCACGGGGCCGATCTGGTCTACCACTCGGCCACCAAATTCCTGTCGGGCCACGGCACCGTCATTGGCGGCGTGCTGGTGGATGGCGGCAGCTTCGACTGGGACAAGTCCGGCAAATTTGCCGAACTGACCGCGCCCTACGACGGCTTTCACAACATGGTGTTCAGCGAGGAAAGCACCGTCGGCGCCTTTCTGCTGCGCGCCCGGCGCGAAGGCCTGCGCGACTTTGGCGCCTGCCTGAGCCCGCACAGCGCCTGGCTGATCCTGCAGGGCGTCGAAACGCTGCCGCTGCGCATGGAAAAGCACATCGCCAACACCGAAAAGGTGGTGCGCTTCCTGGCCGAACACCCGTTCGTGCAGCGCGTGGGCCACCCGCTGCTGGAATCGCACCCCAGCCACGCGCTGGCCAACCGGCTGCTTCGGCACGGCGCGAAGGGCGCGGGCAGCGTGTTCAGCTTCGACATCAAAGGCACGCGCGAACAGGGCAAGGCCTTCATCGAGGCGCTCAAGCTGTTCAGCCACCTGGCCAACGTGGGCGACTGCCGCAGTTTGGTGATTCACCCCGCCAGCACCACGCACTTCCGCATGACCGACGCGGCCCTGGCCGGCGCCGGCATTGGCCCCGGCACGATCCGCCTGTCGATCGGCCTGGAAGACGCCGACGATTTGATCGACGACCTGAAGCGCGCGCTGAAGGCGGCCGAGAAAGCGGCGTGAACGTCCGGCCCTTCCGCTACGCCGATGCCGACGGCGCTGGCGACCAAGCCCAGGTCATCGCCCTGTGGCAGGCCTGCGGCCTGACGCGGCCGTGGAACGACCCGGCCACGGACATCGCCCGCAAGCGCACGGTTCAGCCCGAGCTGTTCCTGGTGATGGACGAGGGCGGCACCATCGTCGCCAGCGCCATGTTCGGCTACGACGGCCACCGCGGCCGGGTCAACTACCTGGCGGTGGCGCCCGATCATCGGCGCCGCGGCCACGCGCGGCGGCTGATGGACGAGGGCGAGGCGCGCCTGACCGCGCTGGGCTGCCCCAAGCTGAGCCTGCAGCTGCGCACCGACAACCCGCAGGCGGCCGCCTTTTATACGCGCCTGGGGTATGGGCAGGACGCCGCGGTCTCGTTCGGCAAGCGGCTCATTGCCGACAGTTAAACATAAGGAATCCGCCATGTTCATCCAGGTTCAGAACGCCGACATCTACGCCTACACCGGCGGCAAACCGTGGGATGCGGCCAGGCCCACCGTGGTATTTATCCACGGCGTGCTGAACGACCACAGCGTCTGGAACCTGCAAAGCCGCTACCTGGCGCACCACGGCTGGAACGTGCTGGCCATCGACCTGCCCGGCCACATGCGCAGCGGCGGCAAGCCGCCCGCAAGCGTGGAAGAAGCCGCCGATTTCGTGCTGGCGCTGCTGCAGGCGGTGGGCGTGGACCAGGCGGCGCTGGTCGGCCACAGCTTCGGGTCGCTGATCGCGCTGGAAGCGGCGGCGCGCGCGCCGGCCCAGGTCAGCCACCTGGTGCTGGCCGGCACGGCGGCGCCGATGAAGGTGTCGCCCGCGCTGCTGGAAAGTGCGGTCAAGGCGCCCGAAAAGGCCATCCACATGGTCAACGTGTTTTCGCACAGCACGCTGTGCCCGCCGCCATCGGCCACGGCGGGGGGCACCTGGCTGTACGGCGGCGCGCGGGCGCTGATGCGCCGCGTGCTGGCCAGCAACCCCAGCGCCAACGTGTTCTACACCGGCTTCAAGGCCTGCGACAGCTACGCCGGGGCCGAGCAGGCGATGCCGGCGGTGCACTGCCCCACCCTGTTTCTGGTGGGCAAGCACGACCAGATGACGCCACCCAAATCGGCCAGGGCGCTGGCGCAGCACGCGCGGCTGGCCAAGATCGTGCAAGTGAATGCCGGCCATTCGCTGATGACCGAGGCGCCGGATGAGGTGCTGTTTGCGCTGCGGGTTTTTCTGAACGCCTGATGGGTGGGTATCTGCCAGCCGGCCACACCTGATTTACTATCTTTTAGATAGCTGCCCGCGCCCACTGGACGGGCGCCAGACGCCGTTTTCTTAACTATTTCAATCCGGGGGATGTGCAGACGCCCCGCGCGGTTCTAGACTGTCGGCACAACCACGACAGCAACCATCTTGAATGACTCGCTCAACGACGCTCAGCGAAGTCGTCGCGCCAAGGCGATCTGGTGCGAGCGATCGCGTTCAGGATGACCAGGAGCTTGTGCATGCAGGCGACCAGCGCGACCTTCTTGGCTTTGCCTGCGGCCAGCAGCCTGGCATAGAAGGTCTTGAGAACCGGGTTGAAGCGCGTGCCCACCAGGGCGGCGACATACAGAACTCGCCGCACGTCAGCGCGTCCCCCAAAGATGTGACGCTGGCCTCTGAGCGTGCCCGAGTCGCGGTTCATGGGCGCCAGGCCGACCAGGGCAGTGATCTGCTTGCGGTTGAGCTGGCCCAGTTCGGGCAGCTGCGCCAGCAGCGTACTGGCCGTCGTTGGCCCAACGCCTTTGACCGAGGTCAGCAGCTTGGCCAGGTCCGCATGGTGGGCCTGGATGTGCGCCTTGAGTTCGCCATCGACGTCGTGCAGTTGCGCCGCGATGGCATCCATGATCGCCAGGATGCTGGGCTTGGCCTTGCGGTGGGCCACGCCCAGGCGTTGGCGCTCGGACACCAGCCTGGGCACCAGCGGGACGAGCAACTGACACAGCTCGGCATGGCCGGCTTCGTCGTTGGCCAGATTGAGCGTTTGCGACTCGCCCGTGAAAGCCACTTCGAAGCTGCCTTTGGCGATATCGATGCCCACGTAGACGAGTTCACTCATAGCGGTTCTCCAGCTCCCAGCCTTACGAATACGAAATGTGTTCGGTCAACCATTCGGGATGCGGCAGAACAAAGAGACCACCACCGTGCGCCCTGGGCTGTCGTTCGAGCTCGGGCTCGCAGGAGACACAGGCTGCGCGGTGGTGAGTCAACTCGTTCAGCGGTCAAGGCCGGTCTCACTGCCTTGACGACTGAAGTTTGAATGATCTGAGACATATAAGGAGACACCCGATGGACGCCAGCACCCCGGCCAGCGGCACCGACCCGCGCGCCTTCAAAAGCTTTGCGCAGTTCTACCCCTTCTACCTGACCGAACACAGCAACCGCACCTGCCGCCGGCTGCATTTCGTCGGCTCCAGCTTGTCGCTGGTTTGCCTGGGCTTGCTGATCGCCACCGGCAAGCCGCAGTACCTGCTGTACGGCCTGCTGTGCGGCTATGGTTTTGCGTGGCTGGGGCACTTCGGATTTGAGAAGAACCGCCCCGCCAGCTTCAAGCGGCCGCTGTACAGCCTGATGGGCGACTGGGTGATGTACAAGGACATCTGGACGGGCAAGATCCGGTTCTGAGCGCCGGCCGCCAAGTCAGCCGCCCACAAAACGGCGCCTGCCGCAGACGCCGTTTGCTACGTATTAGATAGCTGCCTGCGCGCGTCTGGCGGGCGCCGGAAGCCTTTTTTATTCATGAATCCTGGTCGGATGGCAGCAGATCGGCCACCGTCATCTGGTTCAGCCGGGCATCGCCCCACCAGCCGGCCAGGGCCGGATCGGGCTTGAGCAGCAGTTTTTCCACCAGCGGACGCAGCGGCTGCTGCGCCGGGTCAAACAGCAGCACGTAGCGCGGCTCTTCGTTTTCGATGCGGGTGCCCAGCTCGCCCACCCAATCCAGTTCGCACAGCGCGGCCAGCACGGGCGCCAGTTGCAGCGTGTCGACGCGCAGGCGCACGGCCAGCTGCGGGGCGGTGCGGCCGCGCGCGGGGCTGTCGCGCACCTTGGCCAGGGCCTGCAGCACCTCGGCCGCCAGCTGAAAGCCCCAGCCCGGCCCGCCGCCGCGCCGCGCCACGCCGGTCAGCAGGCTGGGCAGGTGGGCGGCGATGACGGCGCCAAACAGCACGATCAGCCAGGAGATGTACATCCACAGCAGCAGGATGGGCACGGTGGCAAAGGCGCCGTAGATCTTGGAATAGCTGGGCACGCGCGACAGGTACACGCCC
>JAGOEM010000132.1 GCA_017997715.1 Ottowia sp. | reverse complement strand
CGCGGCGCGTGCCCAGCGGTTGGCCCGGTTTGCGCACGCTGACGTTGGCGTCGCAGCGAAAGCTGCCTTCCTGCATGTTGCCGTCGCAGATGCCGATCCAGGTGACGATTTTGTGCAGCTCTTTGGCGTAGGCCACCGCCTCGGCGCTGCTGCGCATGTCGGGCTCGGTCACGATTTCCAGCAGCGGCGTGCCGGCGCGGTTCAAATCGATGCCCGAGGCGTTGGGGAACTGCTCGTGCACCGACTTGCCGGCGTCTTCTTCCAGATGCGCGCGCACCAGGCGCACGGTCTTGCGCTCGCGCGTGGCGTCGGCGCCCTTGCCGTGCTCCAGGTAGAACGACACTTCGCCGCCCTGCACCACCGGAATCTCGAACTGGCTGATCTGGTAGCCCTTGGGCAGATCCGGATAGAAGTAGTTTTTGCGGGCAAAAACGCTGCGTGGCGCAATGTGGGAGCCAAGCGCCAATCCCAATTTGATAGCGCACACCACCGCTTCGCGGTTCATCACCGGCAGCGTGCCGGGCAGCGCCAAGTCGACCGCGCAGGCCTGCGTGTTGGGCGCCGCGCCAAAGGCGGTGCTGGCGCGGCTGAAGATTTTGCTGTGGGTCTGCAGCTGGGTGTGGGTTTCAAAGCCGATGACGACTTCGTAGCCATGGATCAGTGTCGAAGTGCTCATGGCCGGCCTCCCGCCGGGCCGTCCCAAGGGAGGCCAGCCCCCGCGGGGGGCAGTGGATACACGAAGTGAGGAACGTGGGGGCTCACAGCACGCCTCCTGGTTGGCGTTGGTGCCAGTCGGTGGCCTGCTGCAAACGGTGGGCCACGTTCAGCAGCCGCCCTTCCTGCAGGTAGTTGCCGATCAGCTGCAGGCCCACGGGCATGCCGGCGGCGCCAAAGCCGGCGGGCACGCTCATGCCGGGCAGGCCGGCCAGTGAGGCGGGCAGGGTGTAGATGTCGGCCAGGTAGTCGGCCAGCGGGTCGTCGCCGTGGGCGCCCAGGCCCCAGGCAACCGAGGGCGCCACCGGGCCGGCGATCACGTCGCACTGCGTGAAGGCCTGCTGGAAATCCTGCGCGATCAGGCGGCGCACTTTTTGCGCCTGCAGGTAGTAGGCGTCGTAATAGCCGTGGCTCAGCACATAGGCGCCGGTCATGATGCGGCGCTTGACCTCGTCGCCAAAGCCTTCGGCGCGGGTCTTTTTGTACATGTCTTCCAGGTCGCTGTAGTTGGCGGCGCGGTGGCCGAACTTCACGCCATCGAAGCGGCTGAGGTTGGAGCTGGCCTCGGCGGCCGCCAGCACGTAGTACACCGGAATGGCCAGCCGGGTGCGCGGCAGCGAGATGTCGACCACGGTGGCGCCCAGCTGGCGCAACTCGGCCAGCGCGGCGTCGATGGCGGCGCGCACGTCGGCGTCCAGGCCTTCACCGAAGAATTCGGTGGGCAGGCCGATGCGCAGGCCAGCCAGATCGCCCGACAGGCTGCGGCTGAAGTCTTCGGCCGGCACGTCGAGCGAGGTGGAATCGCGATCCAGGTCCGGCCCGCACAGGGCGGACAACAGCAGCGCGCAGTCCTCGGCGGTGCGTGCCATCGGGCCAGCCTGGTCCAGGCTGGAAGCGAAGGCGATCATGCCGTAACGGCTGGCGCGGCCGTAGGTCGGCTTGATGCCGGTGATGCCGCAAAAACTGGCCGGCTGGCGGATCGAGCCGCCGGTGTCGGTGCCGGTGGCGGCGGGCGCCAGGCGCGCGGCCACGGCGGCTGCGCTGCCACCGGATGAGCCGCCCGGCACACGCGCGGTATCCCACGGGTTTTTGACGGGGCCGTAGGCCGAGTTCTCGTTGGCCGAGCCCATGGCGAATTCGTCGCAGTTGAGCTTGCCCAGCGTGACCATGCCGGCTTCGGCCAGCTTGCGCACCACCGTGGCGTCGAAGGGCGAGCGGTAGTCCGCCAGCATCTTCGAACCGGCGGTAGTGGGAAAGTCGCGCGTGACGAAGATGTCCTTGTGCGCAATGGGCACGCCGGCCAGCGCGGGCGCGTGGCCGGCAGCCAGCTGCGCATCGGCGGCGCGGGCCTGCGCCAACGTCACCTCTTCGTCCAGCGCCAGGTAGGCGCCCAGGCCGGCGGCGGCCTGGCTGCGCGCCAGGAAGTGGCGGGCGACTTCCTCGGCCGACACCTCGCGCGCCTTCAGTGTGGCGGCCAGCTGGGCCACGGTCAGATCGTGCAGGGGCTTGCTCATTCGATCACCCTGGGCACCAGGTACAGGCCGTCCTCGACCGACGGGGCGCTGCGCTGGTTGGCTTCGCGTTGGTCGGGCTCGGACACCACGTCGTCGCGCAGGCGCAGGGCCACGTCCTGCATCACGGCGACGGGGTGCGCCAGCGGCTCGATGCCCTGGGTGTCCACTTCGCTCATGGTCTGCACCAGGTCGAAAAAGCCATTGAGTTTGGTAAGCAATTGCTCACTTTGTCCGTCGGTCAGCGCCAGTCGCGCCAGATGGGCGATGCGGTCGACGTCGTTGGGGGTCAGCGCCATGCGGAAAAATTCGATTCAGGGGGCGGTTTTTTGAAGGTCTTGGGGGCCCGGGAACGGGCCTCAGACGGGGCAATGCGGTATTATCCCGCCTTTGCGTAACGGCCCTGCTACGGGCCGCATTTGCACCCAAATCTCTCGCAAACCGCATTGAACAAGCTCAGCCGGCGGCAGGGTGCCGGCCTGCAGCCCCTGAAGGACTTTTCATGTTTGGAGCTCTCCGTCGGTACTTCTCCACCGACCTGGCCATCGATTTGGGCACCGCCAACACCCTGATCTACGTGCGCGACAAGGGCATTGTGCTGGACGAGCCCTCGGTGGTCGCCATCCGCCACGAAGGCGGCCCGCAGGGCAAGAAGACGATTCAGGCGGTGGGCCGCGAAGCCAAGGCCATGCTGGGCAAGGTGCCTGGCAACATCGAGGCGATTCGCCCGATGAAGGACGGCGTGATTGCCGATTTCACCGTCACCGAGCAGATGCTCAAGCAGTTCATCCGCATGGTGAGCCGCCGCAACTTCTTCAACGGCCCGCGCATCATCATCTGCGTGCCTTGCGGCTCCACCCAGGTGGAACGCCGCGCCATCCGCGAATCGGCCCTGGGCGCGGGCGCCAGCGACGTGTACCTGATCGAGGAGCCGATGGCCGCCGCCATTGGCGCCGGCTTGCCGGTGTCCGAGGCCAGCGGCTCGATGGTGGTCGACATCGGTGGCGGCACCACCGAAGTGGGCGTGATCTCGCTGGGCGGCATGGTCTACAAGGGTTCGGCCCGCGTGGGCGGCGACAAGTTCGACGACGCGATCATCAACTACATCCGCCGCAACTACGGCATGCTGATCGGCGATCCGACGGCCGAAGCCATCAAGAAGCAGATTGGCAGCGCCTTTCCCGGCAGCGAAGTCAAAGAGATGGAAGTCAAGGGCCGCAACCTGTCCGAAGGCGTGCCGCGCAGCTTCACCATCAGCAGCAACGAAATTCTGGAAGCCCTGACCGAGCCGCTGAACAGCATCGTCTCCGAGGTCAAGAAAGCGTTGGAAGAAACCCCGCCCGAGCTGGGCGCTGACATTGCCGAGCGCGGCATGATGCTGACCGGCGGCGGCGCGCTGCTGCGCGACCTGGAGCGCCTGCTGGCCGAAGAAACCGGCCTGCCCGTGCTGGTGGCCGAAGAGCCGCTGACCTGCGTGGTGCGCGGCTGCGGCCTGGCGCTGGAACGCATGGAACGCCTGGGCAACATCTTCACCAACGAATAAGCCGCGCGCCCCACGCACCGGCCGCGCCGCGCGGGCAGCCATCGATCGCGATGGGCCGCCGTGCGGCATTTATCGCGCCCGCCATCTGCTGAAGCAATTGCATACGCAAAAAGAGCCTGCCGCGCCCCACGGAATTGCGCATAATGCTCACATTTCCGTAGCGAACTCATTCCGACTTCGCCAGCGCCCCGGGAACCGCTGACGCCCCCATGCCTTTGCAGACGCTTGACCGCTCGCCGCCGCCCTTCTTCAACCAAGGGCCGTCGGCGCTGTCACGGCTGGTGTTCTTCAGCGCGCTGGCGCTGTTTCTGATGGTGGCCGATTCGCGCTTTCACCTGGTGCAGCCACTGCGCGCGGCCATCGCCACCGCGCTGTACCCCGCGCAATGGCTGGCGCTGCAGCCGGTGCAGATGGTGCGCGACGCCACCGCCTACCTGACCGAGCTGAAAACCGCCCGCCTGACCGAAGAGGCCGCCCGCAGCAAGCTGGCCGAGCAGTCGCAGCGCGCCGGCCAGGTCGAACAGCTGCTGCTGGAAAACAACCGCCTGCGCCAGCTGCTGACGCTGCGCGAGCGCGTGCAGGTGCCGGCCACCGCGGCCCAGGTGCTGTACGACGCGACCGACCCGTACAGCCGCCGCGTGGTGATCGACAAGGGGCAGATGCAGGGCATCCAGCCCGGCTCGCCGGTGATGGACGAGTCGGGCGTGCTGGGCCAGGTCACGCGCGTGTACCCCTTCGTCAGCGAGATCACGCTGCTGATCGACCGCGACCAGGTGATCCCCGTGATGAACGCACGCACCGGCGCGCGCAGCGTGGCCTATGGCGATCCGTCGCAGCACGGCGGCATGATGGAGCTGCGCTACATGTCGGTCACCGAAGACGTGAAAGAGGGCGACCTGCTGACCACCAGCGGCGTCGACGGCGTTTACGCGCCGGGCCTGCCGGTGGCGCGCGTGACCCGGGTCGACCGGCGCAGCGACACCAGCTTTGCCCGCATCGTCTGCCAACCGCTGGCCAGCCTGAGCGCGGTCAACCACGTGATGGTGCTGACGCCGCTGACGCCCGCCTCCAGCGCAGCGCTGCCGGCCAGCGCCGTGGTGCCGGCCAGCGGGCCTGCGCCCCGCCCCGCGTCAGCACCAGCCGGTGACGGCGTGGCCAGCGCCGCGCTGCGGGCCGCCGCTTCGCGCCCGGTGGCGGCACGGCCGGCTGCGGCCAGCGTGCGCGCCTCGGCCGCGCGGCCAGCGGCCCAGCCCGCATCGGCCCCGGCGGCGCGGCGCCGTGCGGCCGCCAATCCCCCGGCGCGCGCCGTTTCTGGCCCGCGCGCCGCTGCCTCAGGTGCCGCGCCATGATCATGCCGCGCGGCCAACAGCTGCTGCTGCCTGCCAGCCCCGTCTTCATCTGGGGCAGCCTGCTGTTGGCACTGATGATCAACCTGCTGCCGCTGGGGCGGGTGCTGTGGATGCCCGACGCGCTGGCCGTGGTGCTGGTGTTCTGGAGCATCCACGAGCCGCGCCGCGTGGGCCTGGGCGCGGCTTTCGTGTTCGGCCTGATTCTGGACGTGCACCAGTCGTCGCTGCTGGGCCAGCATGCGCTGGCGTATGCGGTGCTGATCTACAGCGCCATCATGATCCACCGGCGCATCCTGTGGTTTTCGGTGCCGGGGCAGGCTGTGCAGCTGCTGCCCTTGTTCGCGGCGGCGCACGCCATCACCATCGCCCTGCGCCTGATCGGCGGCGCCGTGTTTCCTGGTTGGCTGGTGCTGCTGGCGCCGGTGCTGGAAGCCGCCTTGTGGCCGCTGATCAGCGCGCTGCTGCTGGCGCCCCAGCGCCGCGCGCCCAACCCCGATGCCAACCGGCCGTTGTGATGCACCCCCTCGGTCGCCTGCGGCGCCTTGCCTCACTGTCTTCGGGCAGGGGTCAACGCCCGTGGCCGGCGCCGGTTCGGGCGCGGTGTTCGTTGGACTGGTGGGCTTGGTCAGCGCAGGTGGGACAAGAAGCCCATTTAAGAGTCTTTTTGGCCTGCAGCGCCCGCCCAGTAAGCGCAAGCAGCTAGATTAACCATAGCAAAGCCATGTCCGAGATCCGCAACCTCGAAGCCGAACTGACCCGCTTTCGCCTGCGCCTGGTGGTGGTGGCGCTGGTGGTGCTGGGCTGCTTTGCGCTGATCTGCTGGCGGCTGTACGTGCTGCAGGTGGTGCGCCACGACGCCTACGCCGAGCGCGCCGAAACCAACCGCACGGCGGTGGTGCCGATCGTGCCCAACCGCGGCCAGATCCTGGACCGCAATGGCGTGGTGCTGGCCACCAACTACAAGTCGTACACGCTGGAGATCACGCCTTCGCGCACCGGCCGGCCGGTGGATGAGCTGATCGACGAGATCAGCCAGGTGGTGGACATCTCGCCGCGCGACCGGCGCCGTTTCAAGCGGCTGCAGGAAGATTCGCGCACCTTCGAATCGCTGCCGGTGCGCATGCGCCTGACGGACGAAGAGGTGGCGCGCTTTGCCGCCCAGCGCTACCGCTTTCCGGGTGTGGAGATCAAGGCGCGGCTGTTTCGCACCTACCCGCTGGGCGAAACCGGCAGCCACGTGGTGGGCTACATCGGCCGCATCAACCAGAGGGAGAAAGACCGCATCGACGATTCGGACGATGCGGCCAACTACCGCGGCACCGACTACATCGGCAAGCTGGGCGTGGAAAGCAGCTACGAGAAAGTGCTGCACGGCACCACGGGCGTCGAGCAGATGGAAACCTCGGCCGGCGGCCACGCCGTGCGGCGCCTGGCCAGCCACCCGGCTTCGCCCGGCGATTCGATCCGCCTGTCGATCGACATCCACCTGCAAAAGCTGGTGGAAGACATGTACGGCGACCGCCGGGGCGCGCTGGTCGCCATCGACCCGAGCAATGGCGAAATCCTGGCCTTTGTCAGCAAGCCCACCTACGACCCCAACCTGTTTGTGGAAGGCATCGACCAGGAAAGCTGGACCGAGCTGAGCGAATCGATCAACAAACCGCTGCTGAACCGGGCGCTGCGCGGCACCTACCCGCCGGGCTCGACCTACAAGCCCTTCATGGGCCTGGCGGCGCTGGAAACCGGCAAGCGCACGCCGGGCGCCATCACCATGGACGGCGGCTCGTGGACCTTTGGCGGCCACACCTTCCGGTCGGGCCACGCGCTGGGGCCGGTCGATCTGTACCGCAGCATCGTCAAGTCCAGCAACGTGTACTACTACCAGCTGGCCAACGACATGGGCGTGAACGCCATCCACGACTTCATGAAGCCGCTGGGTTTTGGCCAGATCACCGGGATCGACATTCCGGGTGAAACGCGCGGCGTGCTGCCTTCCACCGAATGGAAGCGCACCACCTACAAGCGCGCGGCGCAGCAAAAGTGGTACGCGGGCGAAACCATCTCGCTGGGCATTGGCCAGGGCTACAACAACTTCACCATGCTGCAGCTGGCCAGCGCCACCGCCACCCTGGCGGCCGACGGCGTGCGCCACACGCCGCACCTGGTCAAGGCCGAACAAGACCCGCAAACGCAGGAATTCAAGGACGTGGTGCAGCCCGCGCCGGTCAACCTGGGCTATTCGCTGGCCAACGTGGCGCTGGTCAAGCGCGGCATGGTCGGCGTGACGCAGGAAGGCACGTCCACCCGGGTGTTTGCGGGCGCGTCCTACCTGTCCGGCGGCAAGACCGGCACCGCCCAGGCCGTGACCATCGGCCAAAAGTCGCGCTACGACGCGCGCCGCCTGGCCGAACACCAGCGCGACCATTCGGTCTACATCGCCTTCGCGCCGGCCGACAAGCCGCGCATCGTCGTCGCCGCCATCGTTGAAAACGCCGGCTTTGGCGCCGCGCACGCCGCGCCCCTGGTGCGCCGCACCATGGATTACTGGCTGTCCGGCCTGTACCCCAGCGAAGCCGACCTGCGCGCCGTGCAGCAAGGCCAGGCCGCCGCGCCCATCGGCACGCCACGGCGCGTGGCCGACATGACGCAGGACGCCGTCCTGCCCTGAAGCCCGGCCAGCGCCTGCGGGCTGTTCACCGCGCCAGCCAGCGCTGGCGGCGCCGCCCAACTGGCGCCGTCCTACGTCAGATCGCCTTGCGCAGACGGTGCGCTGGCCAGCGAAATGGCGTACCGTTTCCCCAGTGCCATGCCGGGCGTGTGGATCGGCCCATATGCGCACTCAATTGAACCAATAAAAACTTTTGTCTTTTAAATTCCATATGGAATTTATATGATGAGCCTTCTCACGCAGGTTCATCTCGTCCCCACAAAACCCTAAGGAGCCCACATGAAAGACGATGCCAAGCAATGCCCCGTAACCCATCTGACCACCGATTTCGGTGCGCCGGTGGTCACCAACCGCGACAGCCTGACCGCCGGCCCGCGCGGCCCGCTGTTGGCGCAGGACGTCTGGCTGAATGAAAAGCTGGCCAACTTCGTGCGCGAAGTGATCCCCGAGCGGCGCATGCACGCCAAGGGCTCGGGCGCGTTTGGCACCTTCACCGTCACCCACGACATCACCAAGTACACCCGCGCCAAGATCTTCAGCGAAGTCGGCAAGAAGACCGAGATGTTCGCCCGCTTCACCACCGTGGCCGGCGAGCGCGGTGCCGCCGATGCCGAGCGCGACATCCGCGGCTTTGCCCTCAAGTTCTACACCGAGGAAGGCAACTGGGACATGGTCGGCAACAACACGCCGGTGTTCTTCGTGCGCGACCCGCGCCAGTTTCCTGACCTGAACAAGGCCGTCAAGCGCGACCCCAAGACCAACCTGCGCAGCGCCCGCAACAACTGGGACTACTGGACGCTGCTGCCCGAGGCGCTGCACCAGGTCACCGTGGTGATGAGCGACCGCGGCATTCCCGCCAGCTACCGCCACATGCACGGCTTCAGCTCGCACACCTACAGCTTCTGGAACGCCAATGGCGAACGCTTCTGGATCAAACTGCACTTCCGAACCCAGCAAGGCATCAAGAACCTGACCGATGCCGAATCGGAAGCCCTGGTCGGCAAAGACCGCGAAAGCCACCAGCGCGATCTGTTTGACGCCATTGCGCGCGGCGACTTCCCCAAGTGGAAGATGTACGTGCAAGTGATGCCCGAAACCGACGCCGAAAAGTACCGCCTGCACCCGTTCGATTTGACCAAGGTTTGGTACAAGGGCGACTACCCGCTGATCGAAGTGGGCGAATTTGAGCTGAACAAGAACCCCGAGAACTTCTTTGCCGACGTCGAGCAAAGCGCCTTCTCGCCCAGCAACCTGGTGCCCGGCATCGGCGTCAGCCCCGACCGCATGCTGCAGGCCCGCCTGTTCAACTACGCCGACGCACAGCGCTACCGCCTGGGCGTGAACCACCAGCAGATTCCCGTCAACAAGGCGCGCTGCCCGGTGCACAGCAACCACCGCGACGGCACCGGCCGCGTCGACGACAACTACGGCGGCCTGCCGCACTACGAACCCAACAGCTACGGGCAATGGCAGGGGCAGCCGCAGTTTGAAGAGCCGCCGCTGAAGATCAACGGCGACGCCAGGTTCTGGTCGCTGCACGCCGACGACAACAACTATTTCGAGCAGCCGCGCAAGCTGTTCCAGCTGATGACCGACGCGCAGAAGGAAGCCCTGTTCGGCAACACCGGCCGCGGCATGGGCGACGCGCCCGAGTTCATCAAGTTCCGCCACATCCGCAACTGCCACGCGGCCGACCCGGCCTATGGCGCTGGCGTGGCCAAAGCGCTGGGGATTGACCTGGCCAAGGCGTTGGCGTCGAAAGAAGCCGACCCGATGTTCGGCAATCCGCTGGTGCCGCTGCCTGCGTGACACGGAAGCACCCCCTGAGGCGCTGACGCGCCTTCCCCCTCTCCTGCGGGAGGGGGACAACGCCGATGCCCGGCGTAGGTCCGGGCATGGCGTTGGTTGGAATCCTGCTACGCGGGCCGGGCGTTGATGCGAGCGGGGAATTGAGCGCCGGATATTGATCAGATATGCCGCTGGCCACTGACAGTTGTGCATGCGGTGGGCGAACTGTGAGGCTGACAACAGCAGCTGCGGGCTCCACTAGAGGTGCCTCGTGGGAACCGTTTTCGATGCTGTACGCGCACTCTGAAATTCCTGATTTGATAGCTGCTTGCGCTCTCCCACATTGCGCTGCAAGCCTATTCTTCTCTTAAGATGGTGGCGCGGCCTGTTCCACATACAGGCAGATTCAGACGAGTGGCGCTACGCTTT
>JAGOEM010000305.1 GCA_017997715.1 Ottowia sp. | reverse complement strand
CGGTGGTGGGCAGCTCGACCGAGATGGCCTTGCCGTCGTAGAACACCACTTCAACGGTCATGCCGTCTTCCAGGTAGTTCAGCGTGTCGCCCATGTTCTCGGCTTCCACCTCGTACTGGTTGTATTCGCCGTCCATGAAGACGTACATCGGGTCGGCAAAGTACGAATAGGTGCAGTCTTTGTGGTCCAGGATGACCTGGTCCATCTTGTCGTCGGCCTTGAAGACGACTTCGGTGCCCATGTTGTTGAGCAGCGCCTTCAGCTTCATGCGCACGGTGGCGGCGCCACGGCCGCCACGGGCGTATTCGGTGCGAAGGACGATCATCGGGTCCTTGCCATGCATGATGACGTTGCCGGCGCGGATTTCCTGTGCGATTTTCATGGTGTTGGGGTCTTCCAGTGTGTGAAGGGAGCGTGAGGCCGCTCGTGCACCGAAAGAAAAAGAACGCGCGGCGCGCTGCGGCAAAGGGCGAAATTCAGGGCTTGCGCGGGGCGCAGCCAAATTTCGCAAAGCCTTGGATTCTAACGTTTTTCGTGCACGAATCCGATCAGCTGGTCGACCAGGTCCGGCTGGGCCAGCTGGCGCGCATGGGCCGTCTGCACGCAGTCGCGCCAGGCGGCCAGGTTCAGCCTGGGCAGATCGGGCACCGTGGCCCGCGCGTCGGCAACGCCGTTCCAGGCATGGTGAAAGGCGCGCAGCGATGCGGGGGCGCCCAGCCAGTCCAGCCACGCATTCAGCTTGGCGTGATGCGCGTTGTCTTCGGGTTGGGGGTAAATCTGCCAGATGAAGGGCGCGGCCGCCCTCCCCGACGGCAGCGGCGCGGCGGCCCACAGGGCGCGCACCAGCGAATCTTCACCGCGCACGAAGTTGCAGTCGCAGGCCCACAGCAACAGGTCGTATTCGGTCTGCGGCAGGTGATTCAGGTATGAAATAGATAGCTGCTTGCGCCCGTCCAGCAAGCGTTGCAGGCCGTTTTCGCCCTCAATCGCTTGGCGCACCGCAGCCGTGGCGCGGCCGGCCGTCACCAGCAATTGCGTGGGTTCATCGGCGCTGGCCAGCTGGTGCAGCAGCGCCGGCAGCGCAGCGGGTTCATAGCAGAACAGCGACACCAGGCGCTCGCCCCGCCAATCCACGCCTTGCGCGCGCAGCCAGGCGGCGCGGTCAAAGGCGGCCTGGCGCGCGGGCAGATCGGCTTCGCGCAGCAGGCCGCCGGTGCGCGGCGTGAAGCCGGGGTAGAAAAACCACTTGGTCCAGCCCGCCGCCGGCCCGTGCATCACCGGCGAGGGCAGGGCGTGCATGCGCTCGACATAGGGCTCGGCGCTCAGGTATTCCAGGTTGATCCAGACCGGGGATTTCGAATCATTTAGGCTTGTAGCGCTTTCTGCATGGGCGCGAGCAGCTATGAATTCAGGAGGAATCTCGCAACCAAAGGCTTCCACCCACACATCGGCAGGTGCCAGCGCGGCCAGCACTTCGGGCGCTTGCGCATCGCCCCAGGGCATGACCTGTACGCCGCGCACGTGGCCCTGCAGGGCGCCCGGCGCCATCCAGCCCAGCGCGCTGGCGTCGTCCACCCACAGCCGCACGCGGTGCCCGCGCGTGGCCAGTTCGCGCGCCAGCCGCCAGCACACGCCCAGATCGCCGTGGTTGTCGATGACGCGGCAGAAGATGTCCCAGACCAGGGCGGCGTGCAAAGCGCTTGGCATGGCGTTAATATAACAACCGTTAAAACATGAAGGCCGCACCATGACCGCACTGAAGCTCACCCAGATCGGCAATTCCGTGGGCCTGATCCTGCCCAAAGAGCTGCTGGCGCGCCTGAAGCTGGAGAAGGGCGATACCTTGTTTGTGACGGAGGCGGCCAACGGCGTCAACTTGTCGCCGTACGACCCAACGCTGGAAGACGAATTGGCGCTGGGGCGCGAATTCATGCGCGACTACCGCGATACCTTCCATCAGCTGGCGAAATGACGGCTGCCTGGCGTTTTCTCAGCCGGCGCGCGCTGGAGTTGCTGCACGACGAGAGCCTGGCCGAGCACGGTGGGCGCCCTGGTCTGCGCGATGAGGGCTTGCTGGAGTCGGCGTTGGCGCGTCCGCACCAATTGTTGGCCTATGGCGAACCGGATTTGGCTGCGCTGGCGGCGGCCTACGCGTTCGGCCTGGCGCGCAACCATGCGTTTGTCGATGGCAACAAGCGCGCGGCGTTCTTGGCGACCGGCTTGTTTCTGGGCCTGAATGGGTGGCGACTGCAAGTCTCTCAACTGGAAGCCACCCGCACCATGCTCGCCCTGGCCGCCGGCGATCTGCCCGAAGACGCTTTTGCCGAATGGCTGCGCAGCCACATCCGCCCGCGCGCAGCGTGACGCCACGCCAAAACCCGCATGAACCCCACCGACGCGCAGCCTGAAGACGCGCTGCCCGAGCCGCCCCAGGCCGACAAGGCGCCCAGCCCCCACAGCCCCGAATTGCTGGCCCAAGTGGCAGCTCTGCCAGGCCTGCCGGGCGTGTACCGCTATTTTGATGATAGCGGCAACGTGCTGTACGTGGGCAAGGCGCGCAATCTGAAGAAGCGCGTGTCCAGCTATTTCGGCCGCAACCACGGCGGCACGCGCATCGGGCACATGGTGCGCAAGATCGTGCGGATGGAGACCACGGTGGTGCGCTCGGAGGCCGAGGCGCTGATCCTGGAAAACAACCTGATCAAGCAGCTGGCGCCCAAGTACAACATCGTCTTTCGCGACGACAAGAGCTACCCCTACCTGAAGATCACCGGCACCGGGCGCGAACACGACAACCCCGAAGGCCCGCCGCGCGCCGTGGCCTACCCGCGCATGGCCTATTACCGCGGCGCCACCGACAAGCGGCACCGCTACTTTGGCCCCTACCCAGGCGCCTGGGCGGTGAAGGAAACGATTCAGCTGATGCAGAAGGTGTTCCGGCTGCGCACCTGCGAAGACACGGTGTTTGGCAACCGCACCCGGCCCTGCCTGCTGTACCAGACCGGGCGCTGCACCGGCCCCTGCGTGCGCCTGATCTGGTACAGCAGGCAGGGCCGGGTGCGGTTGCCAAACACCGTGTCTTCGCAGGTGCGCAGCCGGAACACCTTCTGCATC
>JAGOEM010000304.1 GCA_017997715.1 Ottowia sp. | reverse complement strand
CGCTGTGCCTGCTGACGGGCTCGCCCCCGCCCGAAGCGGCCATCGGCCTGCCAGGCGCCGGCCCGCGCGGGCACACCGTCAGCTGGGTTCGCACCGATGCGCCACGCGTGGCCGGTGTCTGGGCGCCCCTGCCCGCCCGTGGCCCGCCCGCGCTGCAGGCGTGATCGCAGCGGCCCGCTGGCCGCTGGCGATGCGCGCCACCCCTTCCATCTCCCTTTGATCCGAACGGCGGCCACCGCGCCGTGGTGATGCGCAGGTGCGCATCTTTGCGGCAGCGCCGCACCGCGCACCGGGTCACACCTTTTTGAGCTTGGTAGTTTTTTGGAGGAGGGCGCCATGCCTGTCCTGAATCTTCGTTGGATCTGCCGTGCCACCAGCGCGGCCACCCTGGCGCTGGCCGGCGCCGCGCAGGCGCACATCACGCTGGAGCAGCCCACCGCCACGGCGGGCAGTACCTACAAGGCGGTCTTTCGCGTCGGCCACGGCTGCGCGGGTTCGGCCACGCGCGCGCTGATCGTTTATCTGCCGGCCGGCGTGTCGCACGCGCAGCCCATGCCCAAACCGGGCTGGACGCTGGAGCAGCAACCCGCCAGCGGCGAGCCGGCCCAGATCGCCTGGCGCGGCGGCGCCCTGCCCGACGCGCATTACGATGAATTCGTGCTGCGCGCCAAATTGCCTGCCGAACCCGGCGCGCTGTGGTGGCGCGTGCAGCAACTGTGCGACAACGGCGAGACCGACTGGGCCAACGTGCCCGCCGCCGGCATCGACACGCGCGGCCTGAAATCGCCCGCCGCACTGCTGCAGGTGCTGCCCGCCGCCGCCACCACCACGGCAACCCCCGCCGCAGCGCCCGCTGCCCATGTCCACGCGCACTGAGCGCGCTGGGCCCGTTCAAGACTTCTTAATGGAATGACTATGTTGAAAGGAAACGCAATGACTCATCAGACTATTTGGCCCCGTGCGTGCGCAGCGCTGCTGCTGGCCGGCGCCAGCTGGGGCGCCTGGGCGCAGGCCCACACCAACCACGCGCCCGCCGCCCCCGGCGCGGCGAACCCGCCCGCCGTGACCGCCGGAACCACCGCCGAGGCCGTGCGCGTGACCAACGCCTGGGCGCGCGCCAGCGTGCCTGGGCAGAAGGCCACCGGCGCCTTCATGACCCTGACCGCCGCCACGGCGCAGCAACTGGTGGGCGTGGCATCGCCCGTTGCCGGCGTGGCCGAAGTGCATGAAATGGCCATGCAGGGCGACGTGATGCGCATGCGCGCCATCCCCGCGCTGGCGCTGCCCACGGGCACGCCGGTCGAGCTCAAACCCGGTGGGCACCACCTGATGCTGATGGACTTGAAGCAGCAGCTGAAAGCAGGCCAGGCGGTGCCGGTGACGCTGACCCTGCGCGACGAGCAGGGCCGCGAATCGCGCGTCGAGCTGCAGGTGCCGGTGCAAGCGGCCGCGGCGCCCGCCGCCGCAGGCGCAGCGCACGGCCACAAGCACTGAAAGGGGGCGCCAAGCCCTGGGTCAATCAGGGGCCCCAATACGAAGGCGATCGGTTAAGCTGCGGCCAGATCCGCCGTGCGCTGCCTTGGCGCGCGGCGGCCATTCGGCTCCCACCGTCACTGAGGTGCTTCCATGAGCGACGCCAATCCTTTTGCCTTCGGTAAGTTCATCCCCGGATTCGACTTCCTGCAGCAACTGACCAGTGCGCCCAAAGCCGGCGGTGCCGGCGTGCCAGGCCTGGGCCAGTGGGTGGCGCCGACCGTCAGCGTGGAAGAGCTGGACAAGCGCATCACCGAACTCAAGGCCGTGCAGTTCTGGCTGGAACAGAACGTCATCGCGGTCAAGGCCACGGTGCAGGCGCTGGAAGTGCAGAAGATGACACTGGCCACGTTGAAAGACATGAACGTCAGCATGGCAGAGGTGGCCAAGGCCTTCACCGTGGCCGTGCCGCCGGCATCAACGCCGGCCGCCTCGCCGGCCCAGACGGCAGCCGCGGCTGCGCAGGGCTGGCCTTTCGACCAGGCGGCCGGGGGCGACAAAACGTCAGCGGCTTCGCCTGCGCCGGTGCAGGCAGCGCCCGCACCTGCGGCTGCGGCGCCAGAATCAGAACCGCCTGCCCAGCCCGCCCCCAGCGCGGCGCGCAAGTCCAAGGCGAAAGCGCCCACCGCAGCGCAAGAGGCTGAAGCGACCGCCAACGCAGCGGCGGCCCGCATGGCCGATGGCATGCAATGGTGGAACGCGCTGACGCAGCAGTTCCAGCAGATCGCCGCCAATGCGCTGAGCGAAGCCGCGCCGGTAATAAGCGGCGCACCCGCCGCACAGGGCGCGCCCAGCCGCCCAGCCGCCACCCCCAAGGCGGCGGCCAAGAAAGCGCCGGCCCAACGCCGCGCGACCAAGAAAACGGCGGCCGCCAAGAAGAAAGCCGCCTCTGCCAAGCGATCTTCCGCCACCGATGGCGCCGCGCGCGAACCTGCGGCGCAGCGCAACGCCGGCTGGCCGCTGCCACCGCCCGCCAAGCGGCGCTGACGCGCCACCCACCCATCCCTCGGGCACACGTGCCCCCTTTTTCCGCATGAAGCTGTTTCCTCATGGCCACGCCACGCACCCGCAGTGGCAAATGGCATGCGGGCTGGTGCTGGCGCAATTGCGTGCGCAGATGGCCTTGCCCGAATTTGCCGATGCGCCCTCGTTGGGCGTGCTCTACATCACCGATCACTACGCCGGCGCGGCGCGCGACATCCTGGATTACCTGGGCGCCGAGTTGCCCGAAGTCACCGACTGGTCGGGCACCGTGGGCGTAGGGGTGTGCGCAACCAACGCCGAATACATCGACGAGCCCGCCCTCACGGTCATGCTGTGTGCGCTGCCCAGCGACCAGTACCGGGTGTTTTCCGGCGTCATGCCGCTGGGCGTGGGTACGCCGTTTCGCCCGCACACCGCCCTGGTCCACGCCGATGCGCAAACGCCCGACGTGCCCGAGCTGGTGGCCGAACTGGCGCAGCGCACCGACACCGGCTACCTGTTTGGCGGCCTGTCGTCCAGCCGCAGCCAGGTGCTGCAGTTCGCGGTAGGCAGCCAGGGGCACGTGCGCGGCCAGGGCGGCGTGGGCGGCGTGATTGCCGGCGG
>JAGOEM010000303.1 GCA_017997715.1 Ottowia sp. | reverse complement strand
GTCAGCGGGATCAGTCCACCTTGGCGCCCGACAGTTTGACCACCGATTCGTAGCGTGCGCGTTCGCGGCTCATCAGCTGGCCGAACTGGGCCGGCGTGGTTGCCACGGGCTCGGCCATCAGCAGGCCAAAGCGCTCGTGGGTTTCCGGCGTCTTGAGCGCGGCGGTGAAAGCCGCGTTCAGCCTGTCGATCACCTCGCGCGGCGTGCCTGCCGGGGCGACCAGGCCCCACCAGGTGTCGACCTCAAAGCCCTTGATGGTCTGCGCCAGTGCCGGCACGCCAGGCAGCATGGGCGAAGGCTTGGCCGTGGTGACGGCCAGCGCCTTCAGCTTGCCCGATTTGATGTTGGGCGCCGCGGTGGCCAGGTTGTCGATGTTGAAATCCACCTGCCCCGACAGTAGCGCCAGCTGCGCCGGGTTGCCGCCGTTGTAAGGGATGTGCACGGCGAAAATGCCCGCGCCTTGCTTGAACATCTCGCCCGCCAGATGCCCGGCCGAGCCGTTGCCGCCAGAGCCGTAGTTCAGCTTGCCGGGGTTCTTCTTGGCATAGGCGATCAGGTCGGCCAAGGTATTGATGTGCAGGCGCGCGGCGGTGTCGGCGTTCACCACCAGCACGTTGGGCACGCGCACCATCTGCGTGATCGGGGCGAAATCCTTGGCCGCGTCGTACGGCATCTTGGCGAACAGCCAGGGGTTGATGGCGTGCGTGGCCACCGCCGCCAGGCCAATGGTGCTGCCGTCTGGCGCGGCCTTGGCCACCAGGTCGCTGCCCAGGTTGCCGCCCGCGCCGGGTTTGTTGTCGACCACCACCACGCCCAGCGAATCGCGCACCCGCTCGGCCAGCACGCGGGAGGTGATGTCCAGCGGGCCGCCTGCGGCGTAAGGCACGATCAGGCGGATGGGTTTGCTGGTCTGGGCGAAGGCGCCCGTGGTGGCAGCCAGGGCCACGGCGGCGGCGGCCAGCGTCAGGGTTCGGCGTTGCATAGCTTCTTTCTAAGTAAAAATGGCTTCTAGCGCGCGCCAGATGGGCGTGAGCAGCTATCAAAAATGTATCAAATCACGGTGGTCAAGCGTCGGCCTTGTCCGCCTCGCTGGTGAACGAATCGGCGTAGAACTCTTCCTCAGGCAGGCCGGCCGTGGCCGTGAAATCGCTGCGCGCCGAATCCACCATGATGGGCGCGCCGCAGGCGTAGACCTGGTGGCCGGACAGATCGGGCAAGTCTTGCAGCACCGCCCGGTGCACGAAGCCGGTGCGCCCGGCCCAGCCGTCTTCTGCCAGCGCATCCGACACCACGGGCACGTAGCGCAGGTGCGGCATGGCGGCCAGTGCGTTGCGCACCCAGGCGTCCATGTACAAATCGTGCGGGCGGCGGCCGCCCCAGTACAGCACGGTGTCGCGCGAAATGCCCATGAACTGCATGTGCTCCAAAGCCGCCTTGATCGGCGCAAAGCCGGTGCCCGACGCCAGCATGACGATGGGCTTGGGCGATTCATCGCGCAGGTGAAAGCTGCCGTAGGGCCCTTCGATGCGCAGGATTTCCTTTTCCTTCATCGCGCTGAATACATGGTCGGTGAACTTGCCGCCGGGCATGTGGCGGATGTGCAGGTCCACCATGGGCGCGCCGCTTTCCACCAGCGTGTGCGGCGCGTTGGCCATGCTGTAGCTGCGCCGCGTGCCGTCGCGCAGGATGAATTCGATGTACTGCCCCGCGTGGTACTGAATGATGTCGTTGGCGGGCAGCTGCATTTTCACGCGCATGACATCGTGCGAAAGCCGCTCCAGCTGGGCCACGCGTGCCGGCATCTTCTTGATGGGGAAAGCCCCCGCATGCGTGACCTGGCGCGATTCCAGCACCACATCGCTGGCGGGCGTGCCGCAGCAGGTCAGCACGTAGCCATCGGCTTCTTCCTGCGCGCTGAGGGCCTTGTCCTGGTGCGGACCGTGCGTCACGCTGCCCGAAAGCTTTTTGCACTTGCACGAGCCGCAGGCGCCGTCCTTGCAGCCGTAGGGCAAGCCAATGCCCTGGCGAATGCCGGCCGTCAGCATGGTCTCGCCCGCCTCGGCTTCAAAACTGCGGCCGCTGGGCTGCACGGTGATGGTGAACGCCATGTCTTCGTTATCCTCGTGGGTCTATACGCAACGCTGTAGCTCGCCCAATTTTGCCCTCAAACCAGAACCCTCTTGGCGCCTTGCCGGCGCGCTTTCGCCGGGCGCGCATTGTGATCGTGGGCTATGGCGACGTGGGCACGCGCGTGGCGGGCTTGCTGGCGCCGCGCGTGCGCGTGATGGCGCTGACACGCCGCACGCCAAGCGCGCCCCCCATGCCCCACGCGGATCGGCCGGCAAGCGACGGCGAACGGGCGGATGCCGGTGCCGCCAGCGCGGTGCAGCTGCTGCGCGGCGATCTGGACGACCCCGCCAGCCTGCAGCGCCTGGCGGGTATCGCCACGCATGTCTTGCACCTGGCGCCACCGCCCGGCAGCGGCGCGCACGACCCGCGTACCCGCGCGCTGCTGCAGGCGCTGGCCCGGCGCACGCCGCCGCAGGCGCTGGTGTATGCCTCTACCTCTGGCGTGTACGGCGATTGCGGCGGCGCCCGCGTGGCCGAAACCCGCGCGCTGCAAGCCAGCACGCCGCGTGCGCAGCGGCGCGTGGCGGCGGAGCAGCAGGTGCGCGACTTCGCGCGTCGTGCCGGTGTGCGCGCCGCGGTGCTGCGCATTCCGGGCATCTACGCGCCCAACCGCGCCAACGGCACGCCACGCGGGCGTTTGCTGGCCGGCACGCCGGTGCTGAATGCGCCGGAAGACGTGCACACCAACCATATTCATGCCGACGACCTGGCGCGCGCCTGCGTGCTGGCGCTGTGGCGCGGGCGGCCGCTGCGGGTGGTCAACGCCAACGACGACAGCGTGCTGAAGATGGGCGACTATTACGACCTGGCGGCGGACTTGTACGGCCTGCCGCGCCCGCCGCGTGTCAGCCGCGCCTGGGCCACCGCACATATGAACCCGGCATCGGTGTCGTTCATGAACGAATCGCGCCAGTTGGACAACACGCGCCTCAAGCGTGAGTTGCGGCTGCGGCTGCGCTACCCCACGCCTGAGACCGGTTTGCTATCGTTGTAATAGCTG
>JAGOEM010000131.1 GCA_017997715.1 Ottowia sp. | reverse complement strand
CGTGCGCCTGTACGCGGCGCGCCGCCGAATGGGCATGTTGTTTCAGTTCGGCGCCTTGTTCACCGATCTGTCGGTGTTTGACAACGTGGCCTTCCCCTTGCGCGAACACACCCGTTTATCTGAGCCCCTGGTGCGCGACATCGTGCTGATGAAGCTGGGCGCCGTGGGCTTGAGGGGTGCGCGCGACCTGATGCCCTCTGAAATATCGGGCGGCATGGCGCGTCGCGTGGCGCTGGCGCGGGCCATTGCGCTGGACCCTGAACTGGTTTTGTACGACGAGCCGTTTGCCGGGCTGGACCCGATTTCGCTCGACACATCCGCGCGCCTGATCCGCCAGCTGAACGACGCGCTGGGCATCACCAGCCTGGTGGTGTCGCACGACGTGGCCGAAACCTTCCGCATCGCGGACCAGGTGATCATTCTTGCGGACGGCCACGTGGCTGCGCAGGGCACGCCCGACGAAGTTCGCGCCAGCCCGGACCCGCTGGTGCGGCAGTTTCTGGGTGAAGCGGTCGACGGGCCGGTGCGCTTTCATTACCCGGGCCCCTCGGTCGAGCAGGACTTTGGGGTGGAGCGCGCGCCATGAGCTGGTGGCGCCCGACCGACGTAGGCCATGCCGTGCGCAATGGCCTGGCCGATATGGGCTACGCGGCGCGCTTCTTTGTCCGGCTGCTTGCGCTGTTCGGCCCGACGATGCGGCGTTTCTCGCTGGTGCGCGAGCAGATCCATTTCCTGGGCAACTACTCGTTGGCCATCATTGCCGTGTCTGGCCTGTTTGTGGGCTTTGTGCTGGCCTTGCAGGGTTACAACATCCTGCAGCGCTATGGCTCAGCGGAAGCCGTGGGGCTGATGGTGGCGCTGTCGCTCCTGCGCGAACTGGGGCCGGTGGTGACGGCGCTGCTGTTCGCCGGGCGCGCGGGGACTTCGCTGACCGCCGAGATCGGCCTGATGAAGGCGGGCGAGCAGCTGTCCGCCATGGAGATGATGGCGGTCGACCCGATCCAACGCATCATTGCGCCCCGCTTCTGGGCGGGCTTGATCGTGGTTCCGCTTCTGACCGCGGTTTTCAACGCGGTGGGTGTGCTGGGCGGCTGGATCGTCAGCGTGCCGATGATCGGCGTTGACCCCGGTGCATTCTGGAGCCAGATGCAAGGGGGCGTGGATGTCTGGGCCGATCTGGGCAATGGCGTGCTCAAAAGCGCGGTGTTCGGCGTGACGGTGACCTTTGTCGCGCTGCTTCAGGGGTATGTGGCCAAGCCCACGGCAGACGGTGTGGCCCACGCGACCACCCGCACCGTGGTGATGGCTTCGCTGATGGTGCTGGGCCTGGATTTCCTGCTCACCGCCATGATGTTCAGTTTTTGAAGGGAAGGGGCGCGCAACGTGGAACGCTCAAGAAACGATCTCTGGGTAGGCCTTTTCGTGCTGATTGGTCTGGGTGCGCTGGTGTTCCTGGCGCTGCAGTCCGCCAACCTGCTGTCCCTCAGTTTTCAGCCCACCTACCGCATCACCGCAAGTTTCGACAATATCGGCGGACTGAAGCCCAAGGCGGCCGTGCGCAGCGCGGGTGTGGTGGTCGGCCGGGTGTCGCACATTGGCTTTGACGACGAGCGCTTTCAGGCGCGCGTCGACCTGGACCTGGATACGCGCTACCAGTTTCCCAAGGACAGCGCGCTCAAGATATTGACCAGCGGCTTGCTGGGAGAGCAGTACATCGGCATAGAGGCCGGCGCCGACGATAAAAATCTGGCCAGCGGCGATAATGTGACCCAAACCCAGTCGGCGGTCGTGCTGGAAAATCTGATCAGCCAGTTCCTCTTCAACAGCGCCGCGGGCAGCACCGCCGGCGCCAGCAAAGGCGCTGCCGGTCCCGAGAAATAAAAAGTCGCCACCGCATGTACATGTCAGCAGGCGAGGCCTTGGCCAACGTCGCCTAGGCGGTTGACCCACACAAGAAACAGTCTCATGAGCGAGCAAAAACGGGGTTCCTGGCAACCCATTCAGACATTGGCCGGGATGGTCGTTTTGGTGGTGTCCGCCGGCTGTGCCACAGCGCCAGGCGGCGATGCGCGTGATCCGTGGGAGCCGTACAACCGTTCGATGACCTCGTTCAACGACGCGGTCGATGATGCCGTGCTCAAGCCGGTGGCCACTGTCTACCGCGACGTGCTGCCGCAGCCCGTGCGCACCGGCTTCGGCAACTTCTTTGGCAACCTGGGCGACGTGTGGTCGTTCGTCAACAACGTGTTGCAGGCCAAGCCAGAAGGCTCCTTGCACTCCTTCTGGCGCGTGGTGGTCAACTCCACCATCGGGCTGGGCGGTGTGCTGGACCCGGCCACTGAAATGCGCCTTGAGCGCCACCGGGAAGACTTCGGCCAAACGCTTGGCCGATGGGGCGTGCCACCAGGGCCGTACTTCGTGATTCCGTTGCTCGGGCCTTCCACGGTGCGCGACACCGCGGCCTTGCCCGTCGACTATTACGGCCACCCGCTGGGGCATATGCACGACGTGGCTTGGCGCAATTCGCTGGCCGGTGTTCAGCTGATCAACGCCCGCGCCGCGGTGCTGGGCGCAACCGATCTGCTGGATGCTGCAGCGCTCGATCCGTACACCTTCAAGCGCGATGCCTATTTGCAACGCCGCCTGAACGACGTGTACGACGGTAATCCACCAGTGGACGAAGAGCGCTACGACCTGGACGAGGACGACACCCCCGCCGCAGACGCACCCGCAGGTGCGGCGCCTGCCAAGCGGCCTGCCCGCCGATCACGCCCAGCCCGCCCAGCGCCCGTATCAGAGGCGCCCGTCGTCGAACCCGGCGTCAGCGAGGCGCCCAGCGCCGCTGTGTCTGACGGCAGCATCGAGCCGCAGTTGGCTGAGCTGGCTGTGACCGAGAGAGTGGCCGACGCCCAATGACCTCACGCCCAGCGGGGGCGCCCTGACGGGTGCGCGTTCCGCCGCAAGGACAATTTGTAACGGCTGGGCGGAACCGCAGCGGTGCGCCGTGGTCGAATAGCCGACAAGGCGCACCGCGCCCAGCTTCACAGGAAACCTGTATCCATGATCGCAACTTATCGCCGCGCTGTGCTTACCTCTGCCGCCGCTTTTGCAGGCGCTCTCTGCCTGTTGGCTGCGGCGCCTTTGGCCATGGCCGCAGACGAAGCGCCGGACGCCATGATTCAACGGCTGTCGGACGACGTATTGACCACCATCCGCACCGACAAGTCGCTGCAAGGCGGTGACATTGGCCGCGTGATGTCGGTGGTGGACAGCAAGATCATGCCCAACGTGAATTTCACGCGCATGACGGCTTCGGCCACGGGCCCCAGTTGGCGCAAAGCCACCCCAGAGCAGCGCCAGCGCCTGCAGACCGAATTCAAGCAGTTGCTGGTGCGCACCTATGCGGGCGCGCTGCGCCAGGTCAGCGACCAAAGCATCGAAGTCCGGCCCATGCGGTCGGCGGCCGCCGACAAGGAAGTCGTGGTGCGCACCCTGGTCAGGGGCAAGGGCGATCCGGTTCAGCTGGACTACCGCCTGGAGCGCAGCCCTGGCCAAGGCAGCGGCTGGAAGATCTACGATTTGAACGTGCTTGGCGTATGGCTGGTCGACAACTACCGGCCGCAGTTCGCTCAGCAACTGAACAGCGGCGGCGTGGATGCCCTGATCAAATCGCTGGCCGAGCGCAACCAGACCAACGCCCAGGGCGACAAGCGCTAACAGCGTCTGCAGGCGCCCAACCACCATGGCCATGCTGGTGCTCCCCGATGAATTGACGCACGCGCAGGCCAACACCTGCCTGGGCATGCTGCGTGAAGCGGCGCGTGCGGCGCAGGCGGACCGTGTGGTGGTGGACGCCAGCGCTTTGACGCGCTTTGATTCATCGGCGCTGGCGGTGCTGCTCGAAACCCGGCGCGACGCGCTGCACGACGGCAAGGGGTTTGCCGTGGTGGGCTTGCCCGCGCGGCTGCATGAACTGGCGGGCCTGTATGGCGTTGCCGAATTGCTGAACGAGATGCCCGATCGCACGGCGACGCAGCTCGACTGACTGCGCTCTGGGCCGGCCTTGGCGCGCGGCCCCAGGCAATTGCCCCGCCTCAGGCACGCGGCGGCCAAAATCGTAAAATGGCGGGTTGCCTATGCCAGCCATTTCCTTTCAGTCGGTGTCCAAGGTCTATCCGGCCTCGGGTCGTCCCGGCTCTCGCCCGCTCCAGGCGCTTGACCACGTCAGCTTTGATATCGAAGAAGGCGAATTCTTCGGCCTGCTGGGTCCCAACGGGGCCGGTAAAACCACCTTGATCTCGATTCTGGCCGGCCTGGCGCGTGCCACTTCCGGCAGCGTCAAGGTGCATGGCTTTGATGTGCGGGCGGACTTTGGCCAGGCGCGACGCCATCTGGGCGTGGTGCCGCAAGAGCTGGTGTTTGACCCGTTCTTCACGGTGCGCGAGGCGCTGGTGTTCCAGTCCGGCTACTTCGGCCTGTTTCACAACGACGCCTGGATCGACGAGTTGCTGCATGGCCTGGGGCTGGCCGACAAGGCCAAGGCCAATATGCGCCAGCTGTCTGGCGGCATGAAGCGCCGTGTGCTGGTGGCGCAGGCGCTGGTGCACAAGCCACCGGTCATCGTGCTGGACGAGCCAACCGCGGGCGTCGATGTCGAGCTGCGCCAGACGCTGTGGCATTTCGTCGCCGATCTGAACCGCAAAGGCCACACCGTCTTGCTGACCACCCACTACCTGGAAGAGGCTGAGGCGCTGTGTTCACGCCTGGCCATGCTCAAGCAAGGGCGCGTGATTGCCTTGGAGCGCACCAGCACGCTGCTCAACAGCGCAACGTCCAACACCTTGCACTTCAAGACCGACGACGCCTTGCCGCCGGCCCTGGGCGCGCTGGCCCGTGTCACCGGGCGCATCGTCGAGCTGCCTGCCAACGACACCGCCGAGATCGAACGCCATCTGGCCACCCTGCGCGAAGCGGGTGTCAGGGTGGAAGACATCGAGATTCGCAAGGCCGACCTGGAAGACGTGTTCATCAGCCTGATGAATGCGCCCACCCCGGCCGCCGCGCCTGACCAGCTGATGCGCACATGAGAGAGCCGCAGCCCTTGGCCCCCACCCCGGCCGATCGCCCGGCCGCCGCCCGCACGCCGCCGCGCCTGCATGCGCTGCCCGCCGCCAACGACGGCTGGAAGATGCTGCTCAAGAAAGAAGTGCTGCGTTTCTGGCGCGTGTCTTTTCAGACCATCGCCGCGCCCGTGTTGACGGCGGTGCTGTACCTGATGATCTTCGGCCACGTGTTGCAAGGCCGGGTAGAGGTGTACCCCGGCGTCAGCTACGTCGCCTTTCTGGTGCCCGGCCTGGTAATGATGAGCGTGCTGCAGAACGCGTTTGCCAACAGCGCGTCCAGCCTGGTGCAAAGCAAGATCATGGGCAACCTGGTGTTCACGCTGCTCACGCCGATGACGGCGTGGCATTGGTTCGTGGCCTATTCGGGCGCGGCCATCGCGCGCGGTTTGCTGGTGGGGCTGGGCGTGTACCTGATCACCTTGTTCTATGCGCCGCCGCAGGCCGCAGCGCCACTGTGGATTTTTGCCTTTGCGCTGCTGGGCAGCGGCCTGATGGGTGTGCTGGGCTTGCTGGCCGGTTTGTGGGCCGACAAGTTCGACCAGATGGCGGTGTTCCAGAACTTCATCGTCATGCCGATGACCTTTCTGGCCGGCGTCTTCTACTCCATCCATTCGCTGCCCACGGTGTGGCAGACACTCAGCCACCTGAACCCGTTCTTCTACATGATCGACGGCTTCCGCTATGGCTTCTTTGGCGTCAGCGATGTCTCGCCCTGGCTCAGCCTGGCCATTGCCGGCGGCGCGTTCGTGGCCGTGTCGGTGCTGACGCTGCGCCTGCTGCAAACCGGCTACAAGCTGCGCACCTGAGGCGTCGACCGCCGCGCAACCCCAAGAAACCAATTACCCATGACTGCAGACGAACTCAAACAACTCATCGCCAGCGGACTGGTCTGCGAACACATCGAGCTGGAAGGCGATGGCCGCCACTGGTTTGCCACCATCGTCTCGCCCGAATTCGAAGGCAAGCGCCCCATCGCGCGGCACCAGCGCGTGTACGCCACGTTGGGCGACCGCATGAAGACCGACGAAGTGCATGCGCTGTCGATGAAGACCTTCACCCCCGCCGAATGGGCGACGCAGGGCTGATTAGAATACTATAAATATCGTAGCTGCTTACGCATATAGAACGTGCGCTAGCGGCCTATTTGTCACTTAACCAAGCGTTCTCATCATGGACAAGCTCCTGATCCGCGGCGGCCGCCCCTTGCACGGTGAAGTCCTCATCTCTGGCGCCAAGAACGCCGCGCTGCCCGAGATGTGCGCCACCCTGTTGACCAGCGAGCCGGTCACGCTGACCAACCTGCCGCGCCTGCACGACGTGCGCACCATGCGCAAGCTGCTGGACAACATGGGCGTTCAGAGCGAAACCCATGGCGAGCGCGGCGGCATGAGCTTTCATGCCGCCGACCCGATCACGCCCGAAGCGCCGTACGAGCTGGTCAAGACCATGCGCGCCTCTGTCCTGGCGCTGGGCCCGCTGCTGGCGCGCTTTGGCCGCGCCCGGGTGTCCTTGCCCGGTGGCTGCGCCATTGGCTCGCGCCCGGTCGATCAGCACATCAAAGGCCTGCAGGCGATGGGCGCCGACATCGTGGTCGAGCACGGCTACATGGTCGCCAGCCTGCCCGAAGGGCAAACGCGGCTGAAGGGCGCCCGCATCACCACCGACATGGTCACCGTGACGGGCACCGAAAACTTCCTCATGGCCGCCTGCCTGGCCGATGGCGAAACCATTCTGGAAAACGCCGCGCAAGAGCCCGAGATCACCGACCTGGCCGAGATGCTGATCAAGATGGGCGCCCAGATCGAAGGCCACGGCACCAGCCGCATCCGCATCCTGGGCGTCGACCGCCTGCACGGCTGCACGCACGAAGTGGTGGCCGACCGCATCGAGGCCGGTACCTTCCTGTGCGCCGTCGCCGCCACGGGTGGCGAGGCCACACTGCAAAACGCCTGCGCCCACCACCTGGACGCCGTGATCGAAAAGCTGCGCGACGCGGGCGTTGAAATCACCGCCATCGGTGGCCCCGACTGTGCCGGCGGCCCCAAGGCGCACGCCATCCACGTGCGCAGCCCGGGCGCCGCGGCGCTCAAGGCGCAAGGCTTTCGCACCATCGAATACCCTGGCTTTCCCACCGACATGCAGGCGCAGTTCATGGCGCTGAACTGCGTGGCCGGCGGCGCCAGCCTGGTGACCGAGACGATCTTTGAAAACCGCTTCATGCACGTCAACGAGCTGGTGCGCCTGGGCGCGCAGATCCACGTGGACGGCCGCACCGCCATGATCGACGGCGGCGCCCGCCTGTCCGGCGCCACCGTCATGGCGACCGACCTGCGCGCCTCGGCCAGCCTGGTCATCGCCGGCCTGGTGGCCGACGGCGAAACCCTGGTCGACCGCATCTACCACCTGGACCGTGGCTACGACCAGATGGAAGAAAAACTGCGCGGGGTTGGGGCGGACATTGAAAGGGTCAGCGCATGATCCCCAAAACGCCGTACCGGCCATGGCGCTTCAGAGGGGCGCAAGCATGATCACACTGGCATTGTCCAAAGGCCGCATCTTCGACGAAACCCTGCCGCTGCTGGCTGCCGCCGGCATCGAGGTGCTGGAAGACCCGGAAAAGTCGCGCAAGCTGATCCTGGCGACCAACCAGCCCGACGTGCGCGTGGTGCTGGTCCGCGCCACCGACGTGCCCACTTATGTGGAATACGGTGGCGCCGACATCGGCGTGACCGGCAAGGATGTGCTGCTGGAACACGGTGGCGCCGGCCTGTACCAGCCGCTGGACTTGCAGATTGCCAAGTGCCACATGTCGGTGGCCGCGCCTGCGGGCTTCGACTACGCGCGCGCGGTGCGCCAGGGCAGCCGCATCACCGTGGCCACCAAGTACACGCAGGTGGCGCGCCAGTTCTTCGCTGAAAAAGGCGTGCACGTCGATCTGATCAAGCTGTACGGCAGCATGGAGCTGGCGCCGCTGATCGGCATGGCCGACGCCATCGTCGACCTAGTCAGCACCGGCAAGACGCTGAAGGCGAACAACCTGGTCGAGGTGGAACACATTCTGGATATCAGCTCGCACCTGGTGGTGAACCAGGCCGCGCTGAAGCTGAAGACGGCGGCGCTGCGGCGCATCATTGATGCCTTTGCCGCCGCTGCTCAAGCCTCTTGATTCTTATAAATTTGATAGCAATCCGCGCTTATTTGGCAGGCGCTACGGGCTGATTTTGTTCATATTTTGCGATATCGACGGAAGGCGCCCACCAGCCCACGTGAAGGCCGTCGCCTGACGGGAAGACTGCGCCCCGGCACGCCAGGGGCCAGCGAACTGCCTTTGGGTGCAGCAGCGCCTCCCGCGCAAAGCCCCACACCAGGGCCACCAAGCCTTCGCCCAACCATGCATCACCGCCCATGGCGCGCATGAGGTCGCTGATGGCAAGCTGGGTCAGGCGGCGCGTGGGCACATCGATGATCGCCACCGTTTGCTGGTTTTGCGCGCAAACGCGCATCAGCGTTGCGGCCCGATCCAGCCAATGAAAGCCTATCGCGGGGAGATCTTCACCGCCTTCAAGCCAACTGCGCTCGGCGGTGCACAAGTGCGCCCAATCCAGCTGCCATAGCAGCGCCTGAGCGCCATTGCCGCAATCAACGAGCCCTTGGAGCGCCTCAGGTACCGTGTCCATGGCCCTGGGCCGGTACGGCAGCCGTACGGCACGAGGTGCAAGCCAGAAGAGTTCACCTTTTTCCATCGTGGCGATTCTGACACCGCACTCCTACTTGAACCAGCCGGCGATGGTCGACCCGACACTCGAGCCCGCCAGGTAACCGCCCGCGCCGCCGATGATTCCGCTCATCGCACCGCCGACGACGGTGCCAATGCCCGGCGCGATGAGGGTGCCGATGGCCGCACCTACGGATCCGCCGGCCTTGGCGCCAACGACGGCGCCAGTCCAGCCACCAGCGATGCGGGCGCCCTCCTGCGCTGTGTTGCTCCCGTCGCCGGTTTGCTGGCTGGTTCGGACTTCTTTGGCCAGCGACAAACCGTCCATGGCGGCACCGATTACGACAGCGACGCGACCAAGCGGCTTGGCAATCTGCAGCGTGCGGCCAACACCGCTCTCAAAACGCGAGGCTGCAGTGTGATCAGGGATGCCAAAGCCGCCGGCGCCTTTATGGTTTCAAATGCCAGTTATTGCCCCCACCGATCGTGGGTTCGGCCCGTAATCGAGACGCAGGCCCTTTGCAACTGCTGCCAGGAGTTGGCGACGTCCGGTTCAGATAAGCATGGCTGGTCGGATTTGGGAAGCCGGAACGGTCAGGGGACTTCCCGTCGAACTTGGTGGTGAACCAGGCGACGCTGAAGCTGAAGACTGCGCCGCATCATCAATGTATTCGCGCGGACCGCGAGTAATGCGTGCCCAGCCAAAATCTAAGGTTCAAGTCAGATAAACGGTTTGAAGCAACGGAGTCAGGCAGGCGTTTGACTCGGTGATGTTCGTGCATTCGTAGTCATGAAAGCCGGCATTTAACACCAAAGGGACGTCCACAATAAGGCGATTAACAACGCGATAGAGCCTGTCTGCGTCCAAGCTGTCTACGAGTAAATCACCGGCACCTAGAAGCACCTTGTTGTGCGACCACTGATAGCCTTGCATCTCATCCAGGACCTTCATCGCGGTCTGCGAAAACTGATTGAGAATGTCTTGCTCGGTTCGCTCCATGGTCTGGATGTTCCACACGGCGATGTCGAGACCGTAGTTGCCGTCTGAAGACTTGAATTTGAGAACCCCCTGATTGTCGTTTTTCAGGATCCAATCGGCGGGCAACTCTACTTGCCAGTGGGCGCCGGTATGCATGGTTAGTTTCATAAGATGTTCCGGTTCGCTGTGAAGTCGCAAGCCTGACATAAGCCCGAATACGCTCGCGGGAGTCAATGGCGTGGCGTAGCTGTTGTTGCTCCTATGTCAACCGCAAACTCTGTAGTA
>JAGOEM010000016.1 GCA_017997715.1 Ottowia sp. | reverse complement strand
GGCCCAGCGGCACCATCACCGCCATCGGCGCGGTGGACACGGGCGGCACATAGGGCTGGTAGGCGGGCGGCGGCGCGGCGGGCGCGGGGCTGGGCGATGGGGTATCTGGCATGGGCAAGTGCGGGCACCAAGGGCGCGGGTTTACTGACGGCGTCCGGGGGCGAACTGACCGCCCGGCTGCTATATGAAATGCAGCTTAGCCCCGGCTGCGCACGCCCGCAACCGGGGCTTTCACCCACCGGCCGGGTGCGCGCGCGACCCGTCTTGATGCCGTCTTGATGCCATCAAGAAGCCGGCTCGTGCCAGATGCGCTGCCATACCGCCCGCAGCACCGGGCCAATGCCGTCGCGCGACAAGGCGCTGCCGGGCTCGGTGGCCACGCGCTGTGGCGGCGCCAGCGGCTGCCATTCGCCCTGCGCACCGCGCTGCGCCACGCCAAAGTTGAAGGTGTAGGCCGGCTCCAGCCCCATGCGCAGATCGCTCAGCACCAGCCGTTCGGTGGGTGTGGCGGGCGTGCCGGTGGCGGGGCCGGCATCGGGCGCCGCCAAGCGCGCCTCAGCACGCATGAAACCGTGGTTGAACCAGTTCAGCCGCTGCACGGCCGGTGCGCTGGCCAGCGCCTGCAGCGCCGCCGTGTCGCTGGCGTGAGCCTGAAAGCGCATCGGCCGATGGTCGGCCAGCACCGATCGGTCGCCAATCACATAGCCGTCGGGCGTCATCACCACCACGCGCCACAGCAAGGTGTTGAACGGCGTTGGCCCCGAAAAGCGCGGCGCGTGCGCCAGGCCCATGGGCGCCAGCGCGGCCTGCGCGGCGCGTTCCACCATGGCCTTGGCCGCCACCGACCAGCCCAGGTAGGCGCTAGACAGCACCAGCCCCGCCACCAGCGCCTGCTGCGCCACCGCCTTGCCCGGCCTTGCCCAGGCGACGGCGCAGGCGATCAGCAGCCAGATCGTGTACAGCGGATCGATGATGAACACCGTGGACCACATCGTCGGCCGCACCGGCAGCGGCCACCACAGCTGCGTGCCGTACACGGTGAATGCATCCAGCAACGGATGCGTGACCAGCACCAGCAGGATCGCCCAGAACCAGGCGCGCGGCGCCTCGGCCACGCGCCCGCCGCGCCGCCTGAAAAACGCCCAGATTGCCCATGCAATGAACGGCAGCACCAGCAGCGAATGCGTCAGGCTGCGGTGCCAGGTCATCAGGGCAACGGGGTCATTGGTGACCAGCGCGATCGGCAAGCTGTCCAGATCCGGCAGCGTGCCCAGTGCGGCACCGGCCAGCAACGCGGCGCGCCGGTGCTTGGCCGGCACGATGGCGGCGGCAACGGCGCCGCCCAGGACGATTTGAGAGAGGGAATCCATGAGTTCTAAGTAGCAATTTAATGGGTCATATTCGCCGCCAGAGCGCAACCAGACTGCGCAACCCGCTACTCGAACAGTAGCATTTCATCTGGAACTGATCGCTAACCAATCCCTCGCCGCCATTGCTCCGGACTGCGATTGCTCTGTCACCTTTTCCTGCCGACGATCATGAATTCGATCAATAGCACTGCAAGCAATCCCAGCAACCAATAAGGCAGCGTCGTGAGAACGAATGCAATGATCTGAAAACCGATGTCATTTGCGTAAACCTCGTCCGCGGGAGGCGTTCCGCTCCACTCAAGGAGGGCCGAAGTCAAATGAATGAGGACAAGCGCACACCAAAGCAGCGTCGTAACCCCATAAATTAGGCGCCGGCGAACACTGCTTCTCTTCATACCAAAGCAGTTGTGAGCGGAATTGGATCCATCAAAGCCATTGAACGCAGTTGACGCGAAGTGGATTTGCTCTCACGTCATCACCCCGGCAGCGCCACCTTCATCGCCCGCGCCAAATCCGCCTGCAGGTCTTCTGCGGCTTCCAGTCCGGTCGAAAACCGCACCACCGTGCCCTTGGCCAGATGCGCCGGCCAGCCGTTGGCGCGCATGCTGGGCAACTCGTAGGGCACGACCAGGCTGATGGGGCCGCCCCAGCTGTAGCCCAGTTTGAACAGCTTCAGCGCGTCGCAGAACGCATCCACCTGCGCCTGGCTGTAGCGCGGGTCGATCACCACGCTGAACAGGCCGGCGGCGGCGCCTTCGCCGCGCGCGTCGGCCGCGCCGCACAGGGCTTGCCAGTGCGTGTGGCCGGGGGAGCCGCCCAGCGCCGGGTGCAGCACCTGGGCAAAGGCGGACTGGCCTTGGCACCAGCGCGCCAGTTGGCGGGCGGATTGGTCGTGCGCGCGGTAGCGCAGCGCGGTGCTGGGCAGGGCGCGCAGCACGGCTTCAGCGTCGTTGGCGGCCACGCCCAGGCCCAGGCGCATGTGGGTCAGCTTGATCTTGAGGTGCAAGGCTGCGTCGCGCGTGGTGACCGATCCCATCAGCACATCGCCGCCGCCGCTGGGGTATTTGGTGAGGGCGTGGGCCGACACATCCACCGCCAGGCCCTGGCCGTCCAGGTTGAAAGGGTTGAAGGCCAGGCCGGCGCCCCAGGTGTTGTCCAGCGCGCTGGTCACGCCGCGTTCGCGGCACAGGCGGGCCTGGGCGATCAGGTCGGGCATTTCCAGGGTGACCGAGCCAGCGGCTTCCAGCCACACCAGCTTGGTCTTGGGCGTGATGCGCGCGGCCAGGTCGGCCACGTCCATCGGGTCGTAGTACTGGTGGGTGATGCCGAAGGCGGCCAGTTCGCCCTCGGCCAGGGTTTTGTTGGGGCCGTAGGCGTTGTCGGGCATCAGCACCTCGTCGCCCGTTTTCAGCAGCGCCAGCGCCACGTTGGCGATGGCCGCCAGGCCGCTGGGCACCAGCACGGTTTGCAGGCCGCCTTCCAGCGTGGCGATGCGCGCTTCCAGCGTGTAGGTGGTGGGCGTGCCGTGCAGGCCGTAGGTGTAGCCGGACTTGTCCTTCCATTCGCGCGAGCGCATGGCCGCCACGTTGGGGAAGATCACGGTAGAGGCCTTGAACACGCCGGGCTGCGGCGCCTCAAAGGCATCGGGCGCCCGGTATGGGTGGTGAATGAGCTGGGTGCGGATGTCTTGCATGGTGCTGGCTATGGTATTGCACGGCTTTGGCGGGGTGGGCGCTGGCGGCTTGGCACGCCGGCTTTCCGGCCATGCTGGCGCACTATGATGGTTTCACCCACTGCTGGAGGAGCCACTGTGACCTGTTTTTCACGTTTCATCCGCGCAGGCCGCCTTTCGCTGGCTGGCCTGGCCGTGCTGGCCGCCGCGCAGCCGGCCTGGGCGCAAAAGGTGATGACGCCCGGTGGCTGGGAGATGACCTCCAGCATCACGCGCGAGCTGCCCGGCCAGCCGGTCGAACAAATGGGCCGCCAGACCCTGAAGCTGTGCCTCACGCCCGAATTCCTGGCGGCCGAGCCGTACCTGAACCCGCACCTGGACCAAGCGCGCATGGCCGCGCGCCAGGCGCAGTGCACCTCGTCCGACTATCAGCGCGAGGGCGACGCCGCCAGCTGGACCATGGCCTGCGACCTGGCCGACGGCAGTTCGCTGAAAGCGCGCCTGCACAACCGCGCCAGTGCCGACCGCCTCACGCTGCTGATGGCGCAGGACATCGAGCGCCCCGGCGGCAGCAAGGGCCGCGTGACCATGTCGGGCGAAGGCCGTTACGCGGGCGAATGCACGGATGAGATGAGCAAGCCCACGCCGCCGGCCAGCGCCAAGCCGTAGCGCCGCACCCCACCCAGGGCGCGCCGGCCTGCCGCGGCCACGCGCGTGCGGGGCGCACCGCGGCGGCGGGCCACAATCGGCGCATGGATACACCAGCGCCCCACCCCTTTTCCGCCCTTACACCCGACCTGGTGGTCGATGCGCTGGCCGCCGTGGGCCTGATGGCCGACGGGCGCCTGACGGCGCTCAATTCCTACGAAAACCGCGTCTACCTGGCCTACCTGGAGCCCGGCACGCCGCTGGCCGACGCGTACCCCGCGGTGGTGCTGAAGTTCTACCGGCCCGAGCGCTGGAGCGTGGCGCAGATCGAGGAAGAACACGCCTTTGCCGCCGAACTGCTGCAGGCCGAGGTGCCGATGGTGGCGCCGCTGGCCATCGACGGCCGCACGCTGCACACGCACGCGGGCTTTCACTTCAGCGTCAGCCCCCGGCGCGGCGGCCGCGCACCCGAATTGGACGATGGCGAAACGCTGGAATGGGTGGGCCGCTTCATCGCGCGGCTGCACGCCGTGGGCGCGCGCCAGCCGTTTGCGCAGCGCCCGGCGGTGGACGTGGCCAGCTACGGCACGGCATCGCGCGACTGGCTGCTGGCGCACCAAACCGTGCCGCTGGAAGTCGAACGCGAGTGGGCCGATGTCAGCCAGCAAGCTATTGAAATGGTAGCTGCCAGCGCCCTAACAACGGGCGCTACAGGCCAAAAACATGCTGAATCCAGCCACATCGCCCGGCTGCGACTGCACGCCGACTGCCACGTCGGCAACATCCTGTGGACGCCGGCCGATCTGCCCGGCGGCGGCCCGCACTTCGTCGACCTGGACGACTGCCGCAGCGGCCCGGCGGTGCAGGATTTGTGGATGCTGCTGCCCGGCGACCGCGCCGAGCGCCAGCGCGCCCTGGTCAACCTGCTGGACGGCTACGAGCAGGTGCGCGACTTCGACCGGCGCGAGCTGGCGCTGATCGAGCCGCTGCGCACGCTGCGCCTGATCCACTACAGCGCGTGGCTGGCCCGCCGCTGGGACGACCCGGCCTTCCCCGCCGCGTTTCCCGGCTTTGGCAGCGCCGACTACTGGCGCGGCCAGGTGGTCGAGCTGCGCGAACAGATCGAAGCGATGGAGGCGCCGCCGCTGGTGGCTTGAGGGCGCCAGCGCGTCGTTGAGGGCGCGCAAAATACCCCGTCGCGAGCGGACATGGCACTCGGCCGCTATGGTTCGGCGGTCTTGTTTTGTTGATCACCGCCATGCTGTCTTCTGCTCGCCACGCGCTGCTGCCCATCTTTCTTGCCGCGCTGTGCGCCGCCCCGCTTGCCCAAGCCCAAAGCGCCAGCGAGCGCCCAGCCGGCCACCTGCGCCTGATGGACACGCTGGACCGCCCTGAAGACGGCTACTGCCTGGACATCATGGGCTCGGGCGACCACATCCGGCCGGACCTGCCGATGACGGTGCACAACTGCAAGCCCGGCCTGTACGCCGATGAGGCGGTGCGGCTGGAGCCCGATGGGCGCTTGTACTTCCCCGTCTACCGCCTGTGCGCCACCGTGGCCGGCTCCAACGGCCGCGCACTGGCCGGCGCCGCGCTGGTACCGCGCCCGTGCGGCGAGCGCTCGCCGTTCATGGAGGCCGATGCGCTGCAGCGCTTCGTGCACCGCCCGGACGGGCGGGTGGAGCTGCGCGGCTCGGGCCTGTGCCTGGCCGCCGGCAGCGAATCCGACCGCACCTTCGAGGCCACGCACCGCTGGCGCACGCTGAGCGTGGTGCGCTGCAACCATGCCGACCCGAAGCTGTCGCGCTGGCAGTTTGTGGTGCCCAAGCCGGGCTGAGTCGGGCTGAGTGGCTGGGCAGCGGCTCGCCAGCCGCCAGCGGATCGGCGCTGCGCCCGGGCTTGCGGCAGGCGCGCCATCGTTTCGTCACGCCAGCGTCACGCCCACGTCGCACGCGGTGGCGATAACCGGCTTCAAAGCGCGCCGGGTGTGAGTGCCTGCGTGCGCGCCTGGCACACCCACGAGAAAGCGATTCCCGCCATGCACCGCCCCCACCGCCCCGATCGCCGCGCCTTTGTCATCCGCCTGTCCGCATTGGCGGCGCTGTCTTCCACCGGCGTGGCGCTCAGCGCCTGCGGCGGTGGGGACGATGACGACACGCCCGCCGCGCCGCAGTACGGCTACGGCGTGGCCAGTGGCGATCCGCTGGCCGACCGCGTGATTTTGTGGACGCACGCGCAGGTGCCGGGCAGCACCGCCGACGTGCCCCTGGTGTGGGAAGTGGCGCGCGATGCCGCCTTCAGCCAGCTGGTGGCCAGCGGCAAAACCGTGGCCAGCGCCGCCACCGGCCACACCGCCAAGGCCGACGCCACCGGGCTGGCGCCGGGGCAAGCCTATTACTTCCGCTTTCGGCAGGACGTGCAGGACCAGGGCGCCGCGCGCCTGTCGCCCGTGGGCCGCACACGCACCCTGCCCGCCGCCGGCGCGGCCAGCCTGGCGCTGGCGGTGCTGAGCTGTTCCAACTACCCCGCTGGCTATTTCCATGTGATGGCCGAGGTGGCGCGCAGCGACGCGCAGTACGTGCTGCACCTGGGCGACTTCATCTACGAATACGCGGCCGGCGGCTACGCCAGCGCCGACGCGCCCGGCATGGGCCGCGTGGTGCAGCCGCCCACCGAATGCCTGTCGCTGCAGGACTACCGCACCCGCTACGCCCAGTACCGGACTGACCCCGACAGCAAAGTGCTGGCCGCCGCGCTGCCGCTGATCGCCGTGTGGGACGACCACGAGATCGCCAACGACACCTGGGACGCCGGGGCCGAAAACCACAACCCGGCCACCGAAGGCGCCTTCATCCCCCGGCGCGACGCCGCGCTGAAAGCCTGGCACGAATGGATGCCGGTGCGCACGCCCGACCTGGCCGATCTGCGCAAGATCTACCGCAGCTTTGACTTTGGCGGCCTGGCCGCCCTGCACATGCTGGAAACCCGCGTGCTGGCGCGCGAAAAGCAGGTCAGCTTTGCCGATCTGGCCAACCCCGCCACGGCGCAGGCCGCGCTGGCCACGCTGTCGTCGCCCACGCGCCACCTGCTGGGCGATGTGCAGCTGGGCTGGCTGCAGCGGCAAATGGCCGCATCCAGCGCCACCTGGCAGGTGCTGGGCCAGCAGGTGCTGATGGCGCGCATGACGGCGCCGGTCAGCGTGCTGTCGGCGCTGAACGCCACCGACACCTCGCCCACCGCACAGGCCGCCGGCATGAAGGCCATCACCGATTACCTGACCGCCCGGCAGGTGGCCGCGCAAAACCCCGCCGCGCTGACCGAAGCCCAGCGCGCCCTGTTGGACACCACGCGCAACCCCAAGCTGGGCTACAACCTGGACGCCTGGGACGGCTACCCGGCCGAGCGCGAAAAAGTGCTGGCCACCGCCGCCCAGCTGCGCAAGCGCCTGATCGTGCTGGCCGGCGACACACACAACGCCTGGAGCAGCCAGCTGACGCTGATGAACGGCACCGTGGTGGGGCAGGAATTTGCCACCAGCAGCGTCAGCTCGCCCGGCATGGAGGCATATCTGGCCGCCCTGCCGCCCGCGCAAACGCAGCAGATCTTCATGGGCGTGGTGGACGACCTGCGCTACGCCGAAACCGCCAGCCGAGGCTTTTTGATGATGCGCTTCACCCCCGCCGAAGCGCGCGGGCAGTGGCACTACGTCAGCAGCGTCAAGACGGCCAGCTACAGCACCCGCAGCAGCGCGCCGCTGGTGGCCGACTTCACCCAGCGCGTGCCGCAAGCGGCTTGAGCGAGCGAGCGGGCGGCGCGGCGCGGCCGCGCTGTTCTCGGGCCAGGGCGCGGCGGCACCGCCGGATGGCCTTGCAGGCTGAGGCGGGACTGACCCTTCGGCTGGCGGCGCGCCTGAATCGCACATCGTGCTGCGATGGCGGGTGGCACGTCGCAGCCCGGGCGCCCGCGCCATCGCTTGGCGCCGCATCGGCCCGCGGGGCGCAGGCTGACACATTCGCCGGCTTTGCCACGCCCAACCGCACCCACGCGCGTGCCGCCAGGGCCGGCCAGCCACCGCCTCCGCCAATTCCCATTGAAAAGTGCCACTAGCGCCCGTCAGCTGGGCGCAAGCAGCTATCAAATAATAAGCAAACCAGCACCCATCTGGTTGACGCTGCGTGACCGACGGCCTACATTACTAACCCGTCAGTCATTAAATCAAGCGCCTTGTTGCGCGTGCCCCGTACCCATCCCCGTCGCCCGAGTTGATGAGCGAAACCCCTCCCCCCGACACCGCGTCGCCCAAGCGCGAACGCCGCAAGCAAGCCCGCCCCGGCGAGCTGCTGGAGGCGGCGCTGGCGCTGTTCGTTGAAAAAGGCTTTGCCGCCACGCGGGTGGAAGAAGTGGCCGCGCGCGCGGGCGTGTCCAAGGGCACGCTGTTTTTGTACTTCCCCAGCAAGGAAGAGCTGTTCAAGGCCGTGGTGCACGAAAACGCCAGCCGCCACCTGCAGGACGCCTTTCGCGACGTGGCCGAATTCAAGGGCAGCAGCGCCGATCTGCTGCACGAATTCCTGCGCCGCTGGTGGCAGCAGTACGGCGGCACGCCCGCCGCGGGCCTGACCAAGCTGATGGTCAGCGAAGCCGCCAACTTTCCCGATCTGGCGCGGTACTACCAGGACGAAGTGATCGACCCCAGCCACGAGCTGCTGCGCCGCGTGGTGCAGCGCGGCATCGACAGCGGCGAATTCCGCGCGGTGGACGTACCCACGCTGCTCCACATCGTCATCGCGCCGCTGGTGCAGATGGTCACCTGGCGCTATTCCATGGCGCCGTGCAGCCCCAGCGCCCATCAGATCGAGCCGATGCAGCTGATCCGCCTGCACGCCGATTTGATGGTGCGCGGCCTGCGCCGCGAGGCGCCATCGCCATGAGCCGCCGCACCCTGCGCATCGCTATTGCCGTGCTGGTGCTGGCCGTGCTGGTGGCGCTGGGCTGGCGCGGCTACAGCGCACGCCAGGCCACGCGGGCGGCGCAGGCCACGCCCGCGCAAAACCCGGTGATCGAGCTGGCGGCGGCCGATCTGGCCACCGCGCAGGTGCGCGAGCTGAGCACCGGGCTGCCGATTTCGGGCGCCATCAAGGCGATCAATTCGGCCGTGGTCAAGGCGCGCGTGCCGGGCGAACTGCAAGGGTTGACCGTGCGCGAAGGCGACGCGGTGCAGGCCGGCCAGGTGATCGCCCGGATCGAGCCCACCGAGTACGCCGAACGCCTGCGCCAGGCCCAACTGCAGGCCGAGGCCGCCAAATCGCAGGTCGACATTGCCCAGCGCCAGTACGACAACAACGCCGCGCTGGTCAGCCAGGGCTTTATCTCCAAGACCGCGCTGGACACCTCGCTGGCCAACCTGAACACCGCCCGCGCCAACCACCGCGCCGCCCAGGCCGGCACCGAAGTGCTGCGCAAATCGGTCAGCGACACGGTGCTGCGCGCCCCCATCGGCGGGCACATAGCGCAGCGCCTGGCGCAACCGGGCGAACGCGTGTCGCCCGAGGCGCGCATTGTCGAGATCGTCGACCTGAGCCAGCTGGAGCTGGAAGCCGCGCTGAGCCCCGGCGATTCGGTGGCCGTGCGCGTGGGCCAGACGGCGGCGCTGCACATCGAAGGCGTGGCGCAGCCGGTGCAGGCCACGGTGGCGCGCATCAACCCCAGCGCGCAGGCCGGCAGCCGCAGCGTGCTGATCTACCTGACCGTGGCGCCCCAGCCCGGCCTGCGCCAGGGCCTGTTTGCCACCGGCCAACTGGCGACCGAACGCCAAAGCGCCCTGGCCGTGCCTCTGACCGCGGTGCGCACCGACAAACCATCGCCCTACGTGCAAGTGGTGCAGGGCGGCCACATCGCCCACCAGCCGGTGCAGACCGGCGCACGCGGCGCGGTGGATGGCGAGCTGTGGGTGGCCGTGCAAGGCGTGGCCGACGGCGCACAGGTGCTGCGCGGCTCGGCCGGCGCGCTGCGCGATGGCACCCCGGTCAGGCTGGCGGGCCAGGCAAGCGCTGCCGCTGCCACGGCTTCTGCGCCGCCCTCTGCCGCCGCACCCTCTGGCGACATCCGGCCATGAAGCGCGCCGCCAAAACTATGTTTTTGATAGCTGCCTGCGCCCACTCATCGGGCGCTGCAGGCCAATTTGGCTTTGAATCCAGCTTCTTGAGCTGCCGCTGACGCACCGCCCGCCATGTGGTTCACCAAGGTCAGCCTGAACAACCCCGTGTTCGCCACCATGGTCATGCTGGCCTTTGTGGTGCTGGGCTTGTTCTCGCTGCAGCGGCTGCAGGTGGACCAGTTCCCCAACGTCGACTTTCCCGTGGTGGTGGTGACGGCCGAATACCCCGGCGCGGCGCCGCCGATTGTGGAAAGCGAAGTCACCAAGAAGATCGAAGAAGCGGTCAACTCGGTCGCCGGCATCAACGCCTTGTATTCGCGCAGCTACGAAGGCATGTCGGTCGTCATCATCGAGTTTCAGCTTCACATCGAAGGCCGCAAAGCCGCCGACGACGTGCGCGAAAAGATCGGCCAGGTGCGCCCGCTGCTGCGCGACGAAGTGAAAGAGCCGCGCGTGCTGCGCTTCGACCCGGCCAGCCGCCCCATCTGGTCGGTGGCGGTGCTGCCGGACACCGCGCCGCCCCAAGGCGTGAGCGCGCCCCCAGGGGGCAACGCAGCAGGCGAAGCCGCGCAGCGTGGGGGCCCGAACGCCGCCGGGCCGTCCCAAGGCGTGAGCGCCCCCTCGGGGGGCAGCGCAGCAGGCGAAGTCGCGCAGCGTGGGGGCACGAACGCCGCCGGGCCGCCCCAAGGCGTGAGCGCCCCCTCGGGGGGCAGCGCAGCAGGCGAAGTCGCGCAGCGTGGGGGCACGAACGCCGCCGGGCCGCCCCAAGGCGTGAGCGCCCCCTCGGGGGGCAGCGCAGCAGGCGAAGCCGCGCAGCGTGGGGGCACGTTATCCCATGTCGACCTGACCAACTGGGCCGACCAGGTGCTGAAAAAGCGCCTGGAAAACGTGCGCGGCGTGGGCGCCGTCACCCTGGTGGGCGGCGCCAAGCGCGAGTTGAACATCTACCTGCAGCCGCAGGCGATGGAAGCGCTGGGTGTGACGCCCTCGCAGGTGATGGCCGCCGTGAGTGGCGAAAACCAGGACCAGCCGCTGGGTTCGGTGCGCACGCGCGGGCAGGACCTGACGGTGCAGTTGGAAGGCCGCATGGAACGGCCCGAGGACTTTGGCCGCATCATCGTGGCGCGGCGTGGCGCCACCGCCACCAGCAGCGGCACGCCGATCTACCTGGACCAGGTGGCCACGGTGCACGATGGCGCGCAAGAGCTGGACACCATCGCCCTGCGCAACGACCAGCGCACGCTGCTGCTGTCGGTGCAAAAGGCGCAGGACGAAAACACCATTCAAGTGGTGGACGGGCTGAACGCCACCCTCAAGGCGCTGCGCGCCGAGCTGCCCGCCGGCATCCGGCTGGAGCCGGTGGTGGACGCCTCGCGCCCGATCCGCGTGGCCGTCACCAACGTGCGGCAAACGCTGATCGAAGGCGCGGTGCTGACGGTGCTGATCGTCTTCCTGTTCCTGAACAGCTGGCGCAGCACGGTCATCACCGGGCTGACGCTGCCGATCTCGATCATCGGCACCTTCTTCTTCATGCAGCTGCTGGGCTTCACCATCAACATGATCACGCTGATGGCGCTCAGCCTGTGCGTGGGGCTGTTGATTGACGACGCCATCGTGGTGCGCGAAAACATCGTGCGCCACGCCCACATGGGCAAGGCGCCCTACCCGGCCGCGCTGGACGGCACGCGCGAGATCGGCCTGGCGGTGCTGGCCACCACGCTGTCGATCGTGGCGGTGTTTCTTCCGATCGGCTTCATGCAGGGAATCATCGGCAAGTTCTTCCACGAATTCGGGCTGACCATCGTAGCGGCGGTGCTGATATCGATGTTCGTCAGCTTCACGCTGGACCCGATGCTGTCGTCGGTGTGGCACGACCCCAGCGCGCACGGCGCCCAGGGTGGCCCGCGCACGCTGTACGACAAGACCCTGGGCCGCGTCACCGGCTGGTTCGACCGCGCCACCGAGCGCCTGGCCGAGGGCTACCAGCGGCTGCTGGGCTGGTCGCTGGCGCACAAGCTGACCACGCTGGCGATATCGGCCGCCATCTTTGTGCTGAGCGTGGTGATGGTGCCGCTGCTGGGCACCGAATTCGTGCCCAAGGCCGATTTCTCTGAAACCAACGTGGCCTTCTACACGCCGCAGGGTTCATCGCTGGAAGCCACCGAAGCCAAGGCGCTGCAGGTGGACCAGATCCTGCGCAGCTACCCCGAAGTGAAGTACACGGTGACCACCATCAACACCGGGTCGGCACTGGGCAAGACCAACGCGGGCGTGTACGTGCGGCTGGTGGATCGCCACCAGCGCCAGCGCGGCGCCGACGTGCTGACGGCCGACATGCGCGAACGGCTGCGGTCGGTGCCCGGCATCACCGTCACGCAGGCCGGCATGCTGGAGCCAGTGGGCGGGCAAAAGCAGATCGAGTTCTCTCTGGAAGGGGCCGATCAGGCCGAGCTGGAACGCCTGGCCGGCCCGCTGATGGAGCGGCTGCGCACCATTCCCGGCCTGGTCGATCTGGATTCCAGCAGCAAGCCGGACAAGCCCACGGTTCAGATCACCGTCAAGCGCGAAGCCGCGTCCGAGCTGGGCCTCAGCACCGCGCAGATCGCCGCGCCGCTGCGCACCCTGGTGGCCGGCAACACGGTGGGCAACTGGCGCGCGCCCGACGACCAGACCTACGACGTGATCGTGCGCCTGTCGCCCGACGCCCGCACCACGCTGCAAGACCTGCAGCGCCTGCCACTGGCCACCGGCCAGAACGCCGACGGCACGCCGCGCGTGGTGCGGCTGAACCAGGTGGCCACGCTGACCGAATCCACCGGCACCAACCAGATCAACCGCCGCGCCATGGTGCGCGAAATCCAGATCACCGCCAACGTGCAGGGCCGCACCACGGGCGAGGTGTCGGCCGAGATCCGGCGCGCGCTGGACGGCATCGCCTTCCCGCCGGGCTACGGCTTCACCTTTGGCGGCGCCACCAAGAACATGCAGGAATCGTTTGCCTACGCGCTGCAGGCGCTGGCCATGGCGATCATCTTCATCTACATGATCCTGGCCAGCCAGTTCCACAGCTTTCTGCAGCCGATGGCGCTGATGACCTCGCTGCCGCTGACGCTGATCGGCGTGGTGCTGGCGCTGCTGATGTTTGGCTCCAGCATGTCGATGTTTTCCATCATCGGCATCGTCATGCTGATGGGGCTGGTGACCAAGAACGCCATCCTGCTGGTCGACTTTGCCATTCGCGCCCGCGAAGGCCGCGCCGGCGAATCCCTGAACGACGGCGCCCACAGCCAGCCGCTGCCGCGCGAACAAGCCCTGCTGATGGCCGCCCGCGTGCGCCTGCGCCCCATCCTGATGACCACGCTGGCCATGGTGTTCGGCATGGTGCCGCTGGCCTTTGCCGTCAGCGAAGGGGCCGAGCAGCGCGCCCCGATGGGCCAGGCCGTGATCGGCGGGGTGATCACCTCGTCGCTGCTGACGCTGGTGGTGGTGCCGGTGGCGTACTGCTACATGGACGACCTGGCCAACTGGCTGAAGCGCCTGTTTGGCACCGCCCGCGCCGCCCCGCACAACGACACCACCCCGCCAGGGGCGCCCGATAAAATCAAGGGTTGACCCCGGTCACCCCACTCTTCTTACACCCACGCCAGGAGCTATTCCAATGAACGTCGAACAAGCCCGTTTCAACATGATCGAGCAGCAGATTCGCCCCTGGGACGTGCTGGATGCGCACGTGCTGGAGCTGCTGGCCATCGTCAAGCGCGAAGACTTCGTGCCGCCCGCCTACCGCGCGCTGGCCTTTGCCGACATGCAGATTCCGCTGACCCAGAACGAAGCCGGCATCGCCGCCGGCCAGGTGATGCTGGAGCCGCGCATCGAAGCCCGCCTGCTGCAGGATCTGCAGGTGGCCAAGCATGAGAAGGTGCTGGAGATCGGCACGGGCTCGGGCTTCATGGCCGCGCTGCTGGGCCACCGCGCGCAGCGCGTGCTGTCGCTGGAAATCGACAACGGCCTGGCCGCATTCGCCCACGCCAACCTGCAACGCGCCGGCGTGCTGAACGTGGAAGTGCGCGTGGCCGATGGCGCCACCGCCGATCTGTCGGCCGACGGCCCGTTTGACGTGATCGCGCTGTCGGGTTCGGTCGGCCAGCTGCCCGAACGGCTGATCAGCCTGCTCAAGCCCGGCGGGCGCCTGATGGCCCTGGTCGGCGACGAGCCGATCATGCGCGCCACGCTGGTGCAGCAAGCGCCCACCGGCGCCCTGGTGACCCAACCGTGGGACGAAAAAGTGCCACGCCTGCTCAACTTCCCCGAGCCTTCACGCTTCAAATTTTGAAGCTGCCCACGCAGGCTGGACAAGCGCTGGAGCATGATTTCGCATGATTGAACAAGTCACCCCCGGCGCACTGCCCGACTGGCTTCGCACCGCCACCGTGGATGGCGTGCCGCCGCTGCTGCTGGACGTGCGCGAGCCGCCCGAATGGCAGGCCGCCAGCGTGCGCCCGGCCGGTGCCGAACTGCTGCTGATGCCCATGCACAACATTCCTGCGCGCGTGGCCGATCTGGACCCCGATCGCCCGGTGGCCGTGCTGTGCCACCACGGCGGACGCAGCATGCAGGTGGCGATGTTTCTGGCTCAGCACGGCTTTGAACGCGTGGCCAACGTGGCCGGCGGCATCGACGCCTGGTCGCGGGATGTCGACCCCAGCGTGCCGCGGTATTGAGATGAGGTGTCCCCCTGAGCGGCTGCGCCGCTTCCCCCCGCTCTCTTCGCGCTGGCGCGCTGCGGGCAGGGGGACAACGCCGATGCCCGGTGCAAGCCCGGGCATGGCGTTTGTTGGGTTGACGCGCGCCGCGGACGTTTGCACCGTTGCGCTCAGATGGAAGCATTCTTCAGAGGCGCTGACGCGCTCTCCCTCTGCGTTTTTCGCGCTGCGCGATGCAGGCAGGGGGACAACGCCGATGCCCTGTTCAGGCCCGAGCATGGCGTTCGTTGGGTTGACGCGCGCCACGGACGTTTGCATCGTGGCGCTCAGATTGAAGCACTCTTCAGAGGCGCTGACGCGCCTTCCAGCCGCTGTTTTGGCGCTGCGCGCAACGGGCATGGCGTGCGTCGAGCGGGCCTGCACTGCGGCCGCACCCACATCGCCGGCGCAAGACCTTGGCTGGCGCTGAGCGCGGCCAACGTGGGTGAAATCAACGCCTTGGACCATTGAGAAAGCTGCACATGTCCCATTTGCCGTTTCGCCTTCAGCACCTCGCCGTGGCCGCCGTGTTTGCCGCGGGCGGCGCCCAGGCACAGACGCTGCTGCAGCTCTTCCAGACGGCGCACGGTTATGACGCGCCTTACCAGTCGGCGCTGGCCAACGCCCAGGCCAGCCAGGCGCGGGCGGACCAGGCGCGGGCCGGGTTGCTGCCGCAGGTGGGCTTGCAGCTGGGCGCCCAGCGCAACTGGGCCGACACGCATGTCGGCCCCAACAGTGGCAGCGCGGCCTTCAATGTGGTGAATGGGTCGGTGGTCGGTTCGCAACCGCTGTACCGGCCGGCCAACCGCATCGCGTTGGACCAGGGCAAGAAAGGCGCCGAGCTGGCCCAGGTGCAGCTGAGCGGCACCGAGCAGGATTTGATCGTGCGCCTGTCGCAGGCGTACTTTGACGTGCTGGCCGCCGAAGAGTCATTGGCCTTCGTGCGCGCGCTGAAATCGTCCGTGGCCGAGCAGCTGGAATCGGCCAAACGCAACTTTGACGTGGGCAACGCCACCATCACCGACAGCCGCGAAGCGCAGGCCCGGTTCGACCTGGCCACCGCGCAGGAGATTGCGGCCGAGAACGACCTGCGCGTCAAGCGCCTGGCACTGGACCAGCTGGTGGGCACCAACGGCGTCAACCCCCGGCCGTTGGCCCAGCCGATCGTGCTGCCCCAGCCCAACCCGCAGGACGTGAATACCTGGGTCAACCTGTCCGCCGACCAGCACCCTGCGGTGGTGCAGTCGCGCATGGCGCTGGAGCTGGCCCGCATGGAAACGGCCAAGGCCAAGACCGGCCACCTGCCCACCATCGACCTGCAGGCCAGCGTGGGGCAAAACCGCTATCCCGATGGCAACCCCGCGTTCGCCGCGTCGCCCGGGTCGCGCTACCGCAGCACCACGGCGGGCGTGGGCGTGGTGCTGAACTGGCCGCTGTTTGCCGGCTTTGCCGTGGAAAACCGTGTGCGCGAAACCCTGTCGCTGGAAGACAAGGCGCTGGCCGACCTGGACAACGCGCGCCGCACCGTGGCACAAGCGACGCGCGCCGCCTACTTTGGCGTGCAGTCGGGCCGCGGGCAGGTAACGGCGCTGGAAGCGGCCGAGCAGTCCAGCCTGACCGCGCTGGAAGCCAACCGCCTGGGCTACCAGGTGGGCGTGCGCATCAACATCGACGTGCTGAACGCGCAAAGCCAGCTGTACCAGACGCGGCGCGATCTGGCGCGGGCGCGCTACGACGTGCTGGTGGGCCTGCTGCGGCTCAAACAGGCCAGCGGCACGCTGTCGGCCGACGACCTGCTGCCTATCGAACAACTGCTGGCCAGCAGCGATGCGGTGAATGCGGGTGCGGCTGCCGGTGCGGCTGTGAATGGGGGTGCGGTTGCGCCAGGCGCGGGCACTTCAGTGAATCCCGTGAACCCCAAGGCAATGCCCACGCAGGCGCCGGCCGCGCCCGGCGTTGTGCCCAGCCAGCGTCAGGGTGCGTCATCGGCACCCGCACCGCAGCCGGATCGCCGCTGAGCGCGCTGGATCTGGACGGACGAACGAAGGCGCGGTGACTTGGGGCAGCCACTGGCCCCATGGGTTGGTCTGCGGTAGGCGTTGACCTGTTTAACAGGCCGGCCTGAAGCCACTGCCCGCGCCTGCCGCAGGCGCAGGCGCACGTTCTAGGCTTGCGGGTCTTTGACGGCGGAATGGGCTGGCGCCGTTTTTTTCTCGCCCGGGCCTTCCAGTGCGGCTTCCAGCCAAAGCGCGGCGACAAAGCGCTTGTTGAACATCAGCCAAAGCAGAATCGGCAGCATGGGCGTCATCATCAGCACGCTGAACTGGTAGCCATACAAAATGGCGTTGGCCACCAGGCGCGAATAGCCCAAATAGACCGATCCCATCGGCCCGGACATCACGACCACGTCTTTCAGCCACACAAAGCAGATGCCCAATGCCTGGAACGCAAACAGGATCACCGTGCCCAGCAAGCCCTTGAGCCACCACAGCCGGGTGCGCGAGGCCAGCAGCATGGCCCACAGCAAGGCCACGCCATACCCCAGCAGCGGGTAAGGGGCGCGGGGCGCCAGTTCGCGCAGCACGTCGCCCGCCGGCCCGCGCAGGCGTACCTGCACCACGGTGTTCAGCACGGCCTGCACCCCGTTCAATTCATACGATTTGGCCCACGGAAACAGCTTCACCATCGCATTGCCGGCCAGCCAGGTGGGGGGCTGGGCCAGCCAGGGCGCCGCCCAGTACCACAGGGGCACCAGGACGATCAGCCCGACGATGGACAGCAGAAGAAACCGGCCGATCAAGGTCGCGCGCATGCGATCCATGGCTTTGCCTCAGGTCGCTGCAGTCGCGACGGCGGGCGGGGCTTCGCGCTTGGCCACGAAGCGCATCCACAGCAGCCAGACCACCAGCACATCCAGCATGATGAGCGCCTGCCACATGTAGAGGTGGGCAAACTCGAACACTTGGTAGTTCCACTGGCCGAGGAAGAACAGGCTGACCACGCGAATCAGGTTGACCGCCTGCACCGCCAGAAAACCCAGGCCGATGCCCCACAGCTTCATCTTCCAGCTGGAAGGGAACGCCACGATGGCGGCGATCAGCACCACGGCGGCTTCGATGCCATTGCAACCCGGTTCGATGGAAACGCCGAACCCGGTCGTGGCGCTCTGCAAAACCCTGCCTTGCGAGATCACGCTGGGATCGAACATGTGAACGATCATCGCGCTGGCCTTGGCCACCCAGCTGGTCCAGGGCTGCACCACGGCGTCCTGGACGACCGCCAGCATCTCCACGCCGAAGAGCACCGCCTGTATGGTCAGAAACAAAAGAAAGAATCGGATCACGGTGGGAAAAACTCAGCAAGTGGACGAGCACGCCAGAACCCGGCGCTGCGCAAAGCGCACTGTATCAGGCGGTCACCGGCTGTCCATCCCCCAGCTGGGCGATGGCTTGACCCTTGCGTGGCGGAATGCCGCGATGTGCGCAGGCCGGCGGGGATGCGCGTTGGTTCGCGCCAACGCGGTGGCGGCAAATGCCCTTTTGGCGCGTTTCCACGCCTGTCAGGCCAGGCAGGCCGTCATTGCCGGCATGCCGATGACGACGCACCCATCGCACGGCAGGTGCCGCCCAAGCGCCGCCCGGGGGCGCTGTCATATGGAACGGGCCCCAAGCGGGCACAATTGGCGCATGCGACTTCTACACACCATGCTGCGCGTCGGAGATCTGCAGCGATCGATTGCGTTTTACACCGAGGTGCTGGGCATGCAACTGCTGCGCACGTCGGAAAACCCTGAATACAAGTACTCGCTGGCCTTCGTCGGCTACGGCGGTGGCAACCCGGGCCAGGCCGAGATCGAACTGACCTACAACTGGGGCACCGACCAGTACGAGCTGGGCACCGCCTACGGCCACATCGCCCTGGGCGTGCCCGACGCGTATGCCGCCTGTGAACGCATCAAGGCCGCCGGCGGCAAGGTCACGCGCGAAGCCGGCCCGGTGGCCGGTGGCACCACCGTGATCGCCTTTGTGACCGACCCGGATGGCTACAAGATCGAGCTGATCCAGCGCGCCGAAGACGGCACGGGCTCTGGCCTGCGCTGAGGCGCGGGCAAGCGCCTGCCCGTTGACCAGGCCGCCCACCGCCGATGCCGGGTCAGCACCTCAAAATGCTATTTTTTGGATAGCTGCTTGCGCCCGTGGTTGTAGCGCTGAAGGCCTATTTCATATCCAATCTGCAGTATGAAGCGACGCACCCCACCCCCTCCCCCGGCGTCGGCGTCGGCAGCCAGCGCGCACCCCACCGGCTTGGAAATCGAACTGAAGCTGTCACTGCCGGACGCCGACCCGGCGCGCATCAGCGCCCAGCTGGCCGCGCTGCCCCTGCTGGCTGGCTTGCCGGTGACCGAGCAGCGCCTGACCAACTGGTATTTCGACACGCCCGCCCAGCAGCTGCACCAGGCCCGCGCGGCCCTGCGCATCCGCCGGCTGGAGGCCGACGGTGCCGCCCCGCGCTGGATCCAGACCCTCAAAACCGCCGGCACGCCGCAAGGCGCCCTGAGCCAGCGCGGCGAATGGGAAAGCGATCTGCTCGGCCAGGCGCTGGATCCGGTCGCGCTGCAGGCCACGCCGCCCTGGCCCGGGCTGGACGCCGACGGCACGCTGTTCGCCCAGCTGGCGCCGGTGTTTGTGACCGAGGCCACGCGCACCCTGCGCGAAGTACAAACCGCGGACGGCAGCCGCATCGAACTGGTGCTGGACGTGGGCGCCGTGCGTGCCGGCGCCCAGGCGGCGATACCGACGGCAATACAGGCAGCGATACCGGCCGCAAAAAAGGCCACGCGCAAGACCAGCGCCAAGTCCGCCACCAAAGCGAGCACCATAACGCCCGCGAAAGCCAGCGCAAAGGCAGCCGCCAAGACGGCCGCCACCGACCACCCCCACGACCAGACCGTGCTGCTGTGCGAGCTGGAGCTGGAGCTGCTGTCCGGCTCGCCCGACGCACTGTTTGCCCTGGCCGATCAGATCGCCCAGCACATCGCCGTGCTGCCCGCCACGCTGAGCAAGGCCGAGCGCGGCTGGCGCCTGCTGAACGGCACCACCCACGCGCCGCGCCGCGCGCGCTCGCCCGCGCTGACGCCCGACATGGCGGTGCCCGCCGCCGCCCAGGCCGTGCTGGGCGACGCGCTGGGCCAGTTTCTGGACAACCTGGGCGGCATTCAGCACGCCGACGGGCCTGAGCTGGTGCACCAGGCCCGCGTGGGCTGGCGGCGCTGGCGCAGCGCGCTGTGGCTGTTCAAACCGCTGCTGACCAGCCACCCCCTGCCCGACGCAGCCCCGCTGCGCCCGCTGCTGAAGGCGCTGGGCAACACGCGCGACCTGGACGTGGCGGGCCTGGAAACCCTACCCCTGTGGTCGGGCGCGTTCATCGACGGCGATGCCGACCGCGCCGAACAATGGCAAGCCATGGAAGCCGCTGTGCTGGCCGAAAGGCGCATTCGCCGCGCCGGGCTGCTGTCCGTGCTGCAGGCGCCCGGCACCGGGCGCGCGCTGCTGCAGCTGGAACGCTGGCTGCACGAGCTGCCCCGCGCCACCGCGCAGACCGAGGCCACCGGCCAGCCGCTGAACAAATGGGCCCGCGCCCGCACCCGCCGCATGCACCAGCGCCTGGCGCATGAGGTGCGCGATCTGGAACGCGCCGCCGACCGGCCCAGCGCGTCGTCCGATCACCAGCACCACGTGCGGCTGCTGGCCAAGCGCACCCGCTACGTGCTGCAAGGCGTGGCCACGGTCTTGCCCGAACGGCGCACCCGCCGCTGGCAGGACGAAGCGACCGAGCTGCAAACCCGCATCGGCGCCGCGCGCGACCTGATGCTGCTGGCCACGCTGCTGGAACCGCTGGGCGTCGACCGCGCCATCCTGGGCTTTCTGCGCGGCGTGGCAGCGGGCCGCATGAACGACGACTGATTTTCAAGAAGAATCAGCCTCTAGCGCAACAGCCACGGGCGCAAGCAGCTACTCTTTAGATAGCAAATTACCCGATGTGGACTGGCGCGCGCAGCGCGTTTGGCTGGCGGTACAGGTGCGAAGGTGCGACCGGGCGCAACCAGGCGCAACCAGGCGCAAACACCCCAGCCTCGCACTCAAAAAACGGACGGCGCTTTGCCTTTTTTGGGAAGCGGCCGGCCACAAAAAACCCGACCGAAGCCGGGTTTGGAACAGGCGCAGGGCAACGCTTACTGCAGTGTCACTTCCACGCGGCGGGCTTCGGCGTTCGAGCCGTCGGCCGTCGTCACTTCGGGCTTGCGCAGATCCATCTTGTCTTCGCCAATGCCCAGCGAAGCCAGTGCGTCGCGCACAGCCAAGGCGCGTTGCTTGGCCAGCTCTTCGTTCTTGGCGGGGTCGCCGGTGATGTCGTGGTAGCCGCTGATCACGGCCTTCTGGCCAGCCGCCACGCCCTTGACGACGTCGCCCAGCGCTTCGGCCGCGCCCTGTGCCAGATCGGCGCTGGCGCTGGCGAAATAGAACTTCACGATGCCGTTTTCGACGCGAATGCTGGCCACATCGGCCGAGCCGTTGGTCATGTCGGCGGTGCTGCCGGGGGTGCCATGGGCTGGCAGGCCGGCCGCGGAAGGCTCGCTGGCGACCACGCTGGCGGCCGCTGCGGCGCCTGCGTCAGCCGTGCTGACGGCCCCGCCGGTGCTGGCGCCGACAGACGCCTTGCCCGTGCGGTACAGGCCCATGCCCACGGCCAGGCTGATGGCCAGCAGGATCACGCCAATCAGGATGGCCCACACCACGCCTTGGTTGTCGTCGTTGTCGTCGCTTGTCATGAGGTCGCTCCAAATAAAGTGCGCCGATTGTATAAAGTCTGGCCATGCTTTCTGCTGACACCGCTGCATACGCCCCGTATGCGCACCTGCGCCAGCCCGGGCGCGACCCGCTGCGCATGCTGGCGGCGACGCGCGAACAGTGGCGCACGCGGGCCGGCGCGCAGCCCGATCTGTGGGTATTTGGCTACGCCTCCCTGATCTGGCGGCCGGATTTTGACTACGCCGAACGCCACGCCAGCCGCGTGCACGGCTGGCACCGCGCCCTGGCGATGTGGAGCCGCGTGAACCGCGGCACACCCGAAGTGCCGGGCCTGGTGTTCGCCCTGCTGCCAGGCGGCAGCTGCCAGGGCGTGGTGTTTCGCATTGCGCGCCAGCAGGCCGAGGACGTGTTCGACACCCTGTGGGCGCGCGAAATGCCCAGCGGCGTGTACGACCCGCGCTGGCTGCCCTGCGCCACGCCGCATGGCACCGTGCCGGCGCTGGCCTTCACGCTGTCGCGCCGCAGCCCGGCGCACACGGGCGAGCTGACGGCCGAGCAGTACCGCCACATCTTTCGCCACGCCCAGGGCCGCTACGGCAGCACGCTGGACTACGCCCGCCTGACCCAGGGCAGCCTGCGCGAGCATGGCGTGCAAGACCGCCGCCTGAACGCCCTGCTGCGCCACGCCGAACCCGACGAACCCGCTGCGCCCGCCGCCCCGCGCTAAGGCCCGCACCGCCCGTCACCTGCCTATACTGCCGCGCATGTCCGACATTGCCCACCTGCGCAAAAGCTACGAGCGCGCCGAACTGTCCGAAGACGCCTCGCACACCGACCCGATGCAGCAATTCGGCCAGTGGTTCGGCGAAGCTCGGCACAGCGAAGTGCCCGAACCCAACGCCATGACGCTGGCCACCGTGGGCAGCGACCTGCGGCCCAGCACCCGCATCGTGCTGATCAAGGACTTCGACGAGCGCGGCATCGTCTGGTACACCAACTACGAAGGCCGCAAGGGCCACGAGCTGGCGGGCAACCCCTTTGCCGCCCTGCAGTTCCATTGGGTCGAGCTGGAACGCGTGGTGCGCATCGAAGGCCGCGTGCACAAGGTCAGCGATGCCGAAAGCGATGCCTACTACGCCAGCCGCCCGCTGGACAGCCGCCTGGGCGCCTGGGCCAGCCCGCAAAGCCAGGTGATCCCTGGGCGCGCCTGGCTGGCGGCCGAAGCGGCCAAAGTCGCCGCCAAATACCTGCTGAACCCGCCACGCCCGCCGCATTGGGGCGGCTACCGGCTGGTGCCCGAGCGGTGGGAATTCTGGCAAGGCCGCAAAAGCCGCCTGCACGACCGCCTGGTGTACCGGCGCGAAGGCGAGCATTGGGTGCGCGAACGGCTGGCGCCCTGAACGAAAATCTGCCGCAGCGCGCCGCGCAGTAGTGCAGTGGCGCAATTGATCCGCCACCCCACTTTGCCGCCGCGCCCCGTTGGCGCGCCCGCCCCATGATCCGAACCCGCAACCATCAGCGCATCTACCGCCTGGCCAGCCTGCTGCCCGGCCGCTGGCCCTGGCGCGTGGCGCCGTGGCTGTACCGCCGCACCCACCAGGCCGAGGCCGATTCGACCGAGGCGGCGGTGCAAGCCCTGTTTCGTCGGCACTTTCCCGAAGCCAGCGCGCAAACGGTGCAGGCCTGGGCGCGCCAGCACGTCAAGCTGGTGGCGTGGGAGCTGATGGACGCCATGGCACTGCGCCGCGTGGGCCACCGGGGCGATGTCAGGCTGAGCATCGACGGCATCGAACACCTGCAGCGGGGCCTGAAGGCCGGGCGCGGGGCCATCATCATCCTGACCCATTTCGACCGCATCCTGACCGGGCCGATCGCCGTGGCGGGCGCGGGCATTCCGGTCAGTTCGCTGACGATGGAGATCGATGAAAACAACCAGCTGTCCGAGCTGGAAAAGGCCTACTTTCACCGCAAGATCAGCACCTTTGACGCGATGACGGGCGGCATTTCGGTCAAGCGCAACCGCTCGGTCAGAAAAATCTACGACAGCCTGGCCCAGGGCAACACCTGGACCATCCTGGCCGATGCCTGGCACCCCGAGGCCAAGAACAAGCGCGCCCACCCTTTTCTGGGCAAGACGCTGTACCTGGCCACCGGCATCGAACGCATCGCCGCGCACACGCAGGCGGCGCTGCTGCACGTCACCTCATTCACGCAGCCCGACGGCCAGGTGCGAATCCGCATCCGCCCGCTGGACGCCGACCCCACCCGCGCGGTGGACCAGGTGATCGAGCAGCTGGAGCGCGACGTGCGTGACCGCCCCTGGGCCTGGTGGAACTGGGGCCTGATCGACGCCATGACCACGCCGCCGGGCGAATAAGGCGTGGGCCGTGGCCGGCGTCAATTCCACCGGGCCAGCAGCGCCATGGTCACTGAAATGGTGACCACCGCCATGGCCGTGGACACGGCGACCGAGGCGGTCACCAGCTCTTCGGCCTTGTGGTAGCGCTGCGAGAACAGGAACACGTTGGCGCCCACCGGCAGCGCGGCCGCCACCACCATCACCGCCAGCGGCAGGCCGCTAAGCCCCAGCGCCCAGCCCGCCAGCGCCATCAGCAGCGGGTGCACCACGCACTTGAGCGCCGAGATGCCCAGGGCGCCGCGCAAATGCCTGCCAATGGCGGTTTGCGCCAGCGTCACCCCCACCAGCACCAGCGCCACCGGGCCAAAGGCGTCGCCCAGCAACTTCAGTGGCCGATCCACCACCGGGTGCAGCCCCAGGCCGGTCAGCGAATACAGAAAGCCCGCAATGATCGGCAGCGGCACCGGGTGCAGCACGGCGTTTTTCACCGCGCGCGCCACCGTCGCCAGGATCGGGCGGCGCGCCGCTTGCCCGCTGGCCGCCTGTTCGCGCGCCACCAGCAGCTCGATCACCACGGTGGCCAGCGTCAGCAGGATCAGCGCGTGCATCGAAATCAGGGTGAACAGGTTCAACAGGCCCGCCGGCCCGTAGGCCAGCTGCACCAGCGGCACGCCGATCATCAGCGTGTTGCTGAAGATGGCCGCCAGCGCCACCACGGCCGAACGGCTGCTGAGCCCCTGGATGAACAGCAGCGCCAGAAACATGGCACCGGCCACGATGTAATAAAGCGCGACCGAGCGCAGATCCAGCCGCTCCAGGTGCGCGGTGGCCATGCTGCGAAACAGCAGCGCCTGCACCAGCACCAGAAACACCAGGTTGGACAGATCGCGCACCGCTTCGCCGCGAATCAGCTTCATGCGGCCCGCCACAAAACCGATGGCAATCAGCAGCACCACGGGCAGCAGCGACGAAATGACGGGGTGATCGAGAGACATGGATCGGCTGTACGCAGGCTGACAATTGGGATAAAAACAGGGCTTTAGCGCCCGCCAGTACTGCGAAAGCAGCTACTATTTAGATAGTAAAACCACCCTGCCCGGCCAACCGCGCCACAGCCGCCCCTGAGCCCGCACCCTGGCAAGCAAGGATAATGGCCCACTTGCCCGCCGGCGCGCGCTTTTTGCAAAGCGCCCCACGCCGTGCACTGCGCCAAGCCTGTGGCGCCCGCTTGCTGAAGACCATCATGAACTCCCCCCTGCCTGCTGCCGACCCCGTCGGCATTTCGTCCGTGGAAGACATCGTCGCCGACCTGCGCGCTGGGCGCATGGTCATCCTGGTGGACGAGGAAGACCGCGAGAACGAGGGCGACCTGATTCTGGCCGCCGACCACGTCACGCCCGAGGCGATCAACTTCATGGCGCGCTTTGGCCGCGGCCTGATCTGCCTGACGCTGTCGCGCGAGCGCTGCGAACGCCTGAACCTGCCCCCCATGGTGACGCGCAACGGCACCAAGATGGGCACCGCCTTCACCGTGTCGATCGAGGCGGCCGAGGGTGTGACCACCGGCATTTCCGCCGCCGACCGCGCCCGCACCGTGCAGGCCGCCGTGGCACCGGGCGCGCAGCCCACCGACCTGGTGCAGCCCGGCCACATCTTTCCGCTGCAGGCGGTGGACGGCGGCGTGCTGATGCGCGCCGGCCATACCGAAGCCGGGTGCGACCTGGCCACCCTGGCCGGCTGCCAGCCCGCCGCCGTGATCTGCGAGGTCATGAAGGACGACGGCACCATGGCCCGCCTGCCCGATCTGCAGCTGTTTGCCGTCGAGCACGGCCTGAAGATCGGCACGATTGCCGACCTGATCGAATACCGCAGCCGCACCGAATCGCTGGTGCAGAAAGTGGCCACGCGGCCGATCCGCACTGCCCACGGCGAATTTGTGGCCCACGCCTACCGCGACCAACCCAGCGGCAGCCTGCACCTGGCGCTGGTGCTGGGGCAATGGCAGCCGCAAGACGCGGTGCCGGTGCGCGTGCACGAACCGCTGTCGGTGCTGGACGCCCTGGAGCTGGACCGCGGCATGCATTCCTGGAGCCTGGACGCCGCGCTGCAGCACATCCAGCAGGCAAGCCACGGCGTGGTGGTGCTGCTGAACTGCGGCGAAACGGCCGACCAGCTGCTGGCGCAGTTTGAAGGCACGGCGCGCGCATCGCACGCCCCCGAACGCGGCCGCATGGACCTGCGCAGCTATGGCGTGGGCGCACAAATCCTGCGCGACTGCGGCGTGCAACGCATGATGCTGCTGGGCACGCCGCGCCGCCTGCCCAGCCTGGCCGGCGGCTATGGCCTGGAAGTGGCCGGCTACATCCCCAAAGACTGACCGATTGAAGGACCGCCATGCTCGGCGCTGACCAAGGACAAACCCCGGCCCTGAACGGCCAACACCTGCGCATTGGCGTGGTGCAGGCGCGCTTCAACGAAGGCGTGACCAATGCCCTGCGCGACGCCTGCCTGGCCGAACTGGCCCAGCTGGGCGTGCCCGCCAGCCACATCCAGCACGTGACCGTGCCCGGCGCGCTGGAAGTGCCGCTGGCGCTGCAGGTGCTGGCGCGCCGCGAAAACGAACGCTTCGACGCGCTGATCGCGCTGGGCTGCATCATTCGCGGCGAAACCTACCACTTTGAGCTGGTGGCCAACGAATCGGGCGCCGGCGTCACCCGCGTGTCGCTGGACAACGCGTTGCCCATCGCCAACGCGATCCTGACCACCGAAAACATGGAACAGGCCGTGGCGCGCCAAACTGAAAAGGGGCGCGACGCCGCCCGTGTCGCCGTGGAAATGGCGTTGCTGAAGGAACGACTGGAATGAGCGCCCATCCGGCACCGCGCGTGCCTGCCCCATCAAGCGGCACCCGCAAATCTTCGACCAAATCGGCACGTTCGCGCGCGCGCGAATTTGCCCTGCAGGGCCTGTACCAACACTTTGTGGGCAACAGCGATGTGGCGGTGATCGACGCTTTCACGCGCGAGCTGCAAGGCTTCAGCAAGGCCGACGCCGTGCACTACGACGCACTGCTGCACGGCTGCATCGACCTGAAGGACGACCTGGACGCGCTCATCGTGCCCCTGCTGGACCGCGACCTTGGGCAGATTTCGCCCATCGAGCACGGCTGCATGTGGATCGGCGCCTACGAGTTCCTGCGCTGCCCCGACGTGCCCTGGCGCGTGGTGCTGAACGAATGCATTGAACTGGCCAAGGACTTTGGCGGCACGGACGGCCACAAATACGTCAACGCCGTGCTGAACGGCATCGCGCCCAAACTGCGTCCGGACGAAGTGCAGGCCGACCGGGGCGCCGCCAAACCCAGATAAATCACCGCATGAGAATTTCGCAGCGCGCCCAGCGCATCGAGCCTTTTTACGTGATGGAGATGGCCAAGTCGGCCGCCGTCATCGCCCGCGAAGCCGCCGGCACCGACCGGCCCATGATCTACCTGAACATTGGCGAGCCGGACTTCACCGCCCCGCCCTTGGTCGCGCAAGCAGCCAAACGCGCCATTCGCGATGGCCGCACGCATTACACCCAGGCCACCGGCCTGCCGGCGCTGCGCGAACGAATCAGCGATTGGTATGCCCAGCGTTTTGGCGTGCAAGTGCCGGCGCGGCGCATCGTCGTCACGGCGGGCGCATCGGCCGCGCTGCAGCTGGCCTGCCTGGCCCTGATCGACGCGGGCGACGAAATCCTGATGCCCGACCCCAGCTACCCGTGCAACCGGCAGTTTGTCAGCGCCGCCGAAGGGCGCGCGGTGCTGCTGCCCGCCACCGCGGCCGAGCGCTTTCAGCTCAGCGCCGACAAGGTGGCCGCGGCCTGGGGCGCACACACGCGCGGCGTGCTGCTGGCATCGCCCTCCAACCCCACCGGCACGTCGATCCACCCGGACGAGCTGCGCCGCATTCACGACGTGGTGACCGAACGCGGCGGCATCACCGTGGTGGACGAGATCTACCTGGGCCTGAGCTACGAAGACACGTACAGCCACAGCGCGCTGGGCCTGTCCGACCAGATCATCAGCATCAACAGCTTCAGCAAGTACTTCAACATGACCGGCTGGCGCCTGGGCTGGCTGGTGGTGCCGGACGCGCTGGTCGACGTGGTCGAGCAGATCGCGCAGCACCTGTTCATCTGCCCCAGCACGGTGTCGCAGTACGCGGCGCTGGCGTGTTTTGAACCCGACAGCCTGGCCGAATACGAACGCCGCCGCGCTGAGTTTCGCGCCCGGCGCGACTGGTTCGTGCCGGCGCTGCGCGGGCTGGGGCTGGACGTGCCGGTCACCCCCGATGGCGCCTTCTATGCCTGGGCCGATTGCGGCGCCGCATGTGACAAACTGTTCGCCTCTCGCTCCGAATACAATAGCGGCATGCAGACTGCAGGCAGCTGGGAATTCGCGTTTGAGCTGATGAAGCGCGCGCATCTGGCGGTAACGCCGGGGCGCGACTTTGGTCATGCCGACACGGCGCGCTACATCCGCTTTTCCACTGCCAACGCCATGCCGCAGCTTGAAGCCGCCGTGGCCCGCCTGCGAGAGGTGCTGGCGTAGGACGCAGACCCCATGGCGTTTGAATTCCCGATCCGCGTTTACTGGGAAGACACCGATGCCGGCGGCATCGTCTTCTACGCCAACTACCTGAAATATTTTGAACGCGCCCGCACCGAATGGCTGCGTGCGCTGGGCATTGGCCAATGGGGCCTGCGCGAACAGGCCGGCGGCATGTTCGTGGTGGCCGACGCCACGCTCAAATACTTACGCCCAGCGCGGCTGGACGATGAACTTCTGGTGACTGCCCAACTCCAATCCTGCGGCCGGACGGCCCTGGCAGTGGCGCAGCAAGCCTGGTTGAAGACGCCCGAACCCGACCCCAGCCACGGCGCGGCAGGACCGAGCCCGCGCACGCTGTTGTGCGAAGGCTCGATCCGCATCGGCTGGGTTGAGGCCGACTCCATGAAGCCGGCGCGCATCCCGCCCGCCATCCTTGAAAAGTTGAATCCATGAACCAGGACATGTCCATCCTTCAGCTGGTGTTGCACGCCAGCTTCACCGTACAGCTGGTCATGGTGGTCTTGCTGATCGGCTCGGTCGCCAGTTGGGCCGCCATCTTCCGCAAGCTGCGCTCGCTCAAGAGCATCAAGGACCAGAACGACGAGTTCGAACGCGAGTTCTGGTCCGGCACCAGCCTGAACGACCTGTACGCCGCAGCCGCCCAGAACGCCCGCCAGGGCGGCCCCATGGAACGCATCTTCGCCAGCGGCATGCGCGAATACCAGAAGCTGCGCGAGCGCCGCATTGCCGACCCCGGCACCCTGCTGGACGGTGCGCGCCGCGCCATGCGCGCCAGCTTTCAGCGCGAGATGGATGCGGCCGAAACCAACCTGTCGTTTCTGGCCTCGGTCGGCTCGGTCAGCCCTTACGTCGGCCTGTTTGGCACGGTGTGGGGCATCATGCACGCCTTCACGGGCCTGGCTGGGCTGCAGCAGGTGACGCTGGCC
>JAGOEM010000130.1 GCA_017997715.1 Ottowia sp. | reverse complement strand
GGCCACCCACAGGCTGATGGCGATGATGGCCCAGTGGATGAGAAACGGGGTGAGGTTGGCGAGCATGGGGCAGGGCGGTGGTGAGATGAACTGGGTAGCCAATGGCGCGGATTGCGCTGCAGCGGCAGGGGGTTGAGCGCTGGTGTCGCGCGGCGAAAACCGCCGTGCACAGGCCAGCACCGCGGCATTTTTATCACGTCCTGGGCGCAGGCTGGGCACCGATGGATGAGCGCGCTGCTGAACAAGCCGTGCACGCGCGGCACGCACGTGGCCGGGGCGGTCGGCCGCACGGCAAATCCTGGTGGAAGGGCCTGCCGCCGGGGCGGGCCATCGGCCCTTTGTGCGTGCATTCCCTTTGCGTGCCGTCCCTGCGCGTGCATTCCCTTCGTGTGCATTCCCTTTGGGTGCCGGGGGCACCGCATCGCGCGCGGGCTCGCGCGGCGCGGCTTGGGCGCTGGGCAGGCGGTGCCGGTGCTTTCTGGCGTTGGTGTTGGCGTTGGCGTTGGCGTTGGCGTTGGCGTTGGCAAGGGCGCCGCTGGCCTGCTTCACCAAGGTGCTTACGCGCGGAACGGTGCCGCCCCCGGCTGGTTGGCGCCTGCAGGCCGCAGAAAGCCGTTGGGGCATGGGCAGATACGTGCGACCGCCGATGCCGCAGGCGCCGCCGCCGTGCGGCTGGCCGATTGGTGGGTGCGCCATGCCCGCGCAGCGGAAGCAACCTGCGCCCCAGCGGTGCTTCGCCGCCGTCCACAAAAAAGCCCCGCGCCGCATCACGCGGCGCAAGGCTTGAAATCACCGCCACCGCCACCGCTACCGACGTTACCGGTGGCGGTCGTCCCGTGGATCAGTCGGCGCGCACCAGGCGCCGCCGCGCCAGGCCGGCCAGCATGAGGCCCATCAGCGCCAGTGCGCCGGGCCACAGGGTCGGCACGGCTTGCACCGGCAGGTTCACGTTGCTGAAGGTGTAGTTCACGCAGCCCAGCGTGATGCGGTTGATGAGGTAGTCGCCCAGCACACCCGAGCCCAGCGAATAGCCGATGGCGCGCACACGTGCGCTGGGGAAGGCGGTCAGCCATTCCTGCGGCGTGCCGTACCAGGCAGAGCCGTAGCCACCGCCGTTGTGCGGCGCGCCCGTCTTCACGAATGTGGCGGCGTTGTTGTTCAGCCACCAAGGGCCGCCGTAGATCGCCTCGCCCACCAGAATGCCGTCGGGTGCGCCGTCGCCGTCGAAGTCGACCACCAGTTGCAGCCCCGGCGGCGTGGTGCCGGTGGTGGTGGTGATGTCAAGCGACTGCGTGATGGTCTCGGTGCCCAGCGCGCTCAGGGCGAAATTGGTCGGGTAATAGCCGGCAGCCTTGTCGGTGCTGGTGGCGCCCTCGGTCCACACGCGCAAGGCGTTGGGCGTCAAATCGTTGTGGCCGGTGGCGCGGGTGTCTGAGAAGTCCCACGCCGCCAGATTGGCCGGCGTCGTCACCACCGAGCCATAAGTGGTGCACGCGGCGATCGTCGGCGTGGCTTGCGCCATCGCCAAGGGCGCCCAGCCCAGCGCCGCACCGCCCAGTGCCATGACGGCACCCACCCGAACCAAAGCTTTCGCCTTCTGCGTTTTCATCCCTCTTCTCCCCTCATTGAAAATATGCTGCGAAGCTTAGTGTGTGTCTTTGTGTGACGCAGTAGCAGCAAACCCTAATACTTTCTGATGCGCGTCAAATAGGCGCCTGCCGCCGCTGGCGCCGATAGCGTGCGCGATGGGGATGCGTTTGGGCCGGCGTGATGGGTGCCCGGGCAACGCGGCAGCTTGTCACCGGCAAGCCCGTGGCAGCCCGGCAATCACCACCGTTGCTGCGCGGTTGGCCAGCCTGCGGCGACGCAGTGCATGGCCGTGTCGGGCTGGTGCGGCGGGGGCCATAGCGCGGCTGCCAGGCGCTGCGTGGCGCGGTGGCTGTGATGGCCCACCCACAGCCTGCGCCGCGCACCGCGTACCACCCTTGCTGTCGCACGCGCCAAAGGCGGCAGATATCAAAGCCATTTAAGCCCTTGGCGCTTGCCCAGCAAGCGCCAGCAGCTATGAAATTGGAAGTGATGGCGGCGCCGCCGCCAGCCCCCGGTTGCGCGCCAGAATCCAGCGGCCCAGCGCGGCCACGTCGTCGGACCGCATCAGCCAGCCGGAAATCCTGCGCGCGTCCAGCTCGCCCAGGTAGTGCAGGCGCAGCGACGTGCCCATGGCGCGCATGTCGTACAGCTGGTCCAGCGCTTCCACGTTCAGGATCGGCACCTCGGTGCGGCGCAGCACGCCGTGCACCACCACGTGGTCGGCCCGCACTTCAATGTGCCGGCGGCACAGCCAGGCGCTCAGCAGCAGCTGCGCCGCCAGGATGGCGATGGGCACGCCCAGCGCCGTCGCCCACTGGCCCGGCCCCCAGGCGGCGATCTGCGCCTGCATCGCATCGGGCTGCTTCACCCAGCCCATCACCTGCGTCAATAAGAACAGCACCCAAATGCCCCAGATCAACAGCGACCACACGCCAAACGGAATCAGGTAGGCGCGCGGGCGGTAGGCGCGCAGCACCGTGCCGGTGTGCACCGCCGTGGCGGCGCCCGGCGGGGTGGGTGGGGAAGAAGCGGTGTCGGCCATGCCTGCAGTGGTGGGCGAAGCGGTTGAGTGCCGAGAATACAAGAAAAAAGTGCCTGCAGCGCCCGCCAGATGGGCGCAAGCAGCTATCAAAAATGTAGAGTCTTTGGGCGCTGCGCAATGGCTGCAGATACAGCGCTTTATGCCGTGGCTGGTCAGGCGCCGGGCTCTGCCAGCCAACGCGCCTCAAACGCCTGGGCGAACTGGGCGTTACCGCTCAGCGACAAGGTCAGGGTGGTGCGCCCCTGGTTGGCTGCGGTCAGGCGCACTTTGCCATCGTCGGGCTGCCAGGTCAGCGGTAAGGGCTGGCCGTCATCGTCCTGCGCTTGCAAATCGACGTCCCAGTCGCCGCCTTCATCCAGCGGGCCATGGCTACCCGCAAAAGCGGTGCAGGCCCAGTGCAAGATTTGCTCTACCTCGGCCTGCAGCGCCGGCACACGTTCCGCCACCACGCTGGCCATGGCGTCCCAGTTGACGTTACCTTGATCGTCTTCGTTGGGGTCGAATATCAAATAGCTCAGCATGTACGCGCACCGAAAAGGTAGCGGGTTGGAATACCTATTTTTTCGGCGTGTTTTCCATGTTCCATCGGATCATGGTCATTAAAGTTATATTCACGTTGAATATAAATGAACGGCCGGTCAGGCAGACGGCGCTCGGCGCGGAAATCTTCATCTGACCCCAATTTTATAGTTAGGCGATTAGTATGGATGCGAAGGGCGGGGATGACTGATCGAACTCAGTGCCGAATTCGAGAAAATAAACGACTGCTCTCGTATATTTTGATGCAATTGATCTATTAGGCGGGCTGGGTCATTCTCAGCTGGTCACAGTATCATGCCAATTTAAAAGCCATCCCTTTCCTGTCACCGATATCGATTTTCTTCGCTGGTCTTGATCATCCGTCGTGGCAGACATCAGTCCAACTTCTTCAAGAGCTTTGACGTGAGGGCGTAGAGCAGATATTGATTTAAAGCCCAGCTTGTCATAATCGCTCGGTGAAAATTCGCCTTCAAGTTTTTTTATGGAATCACGTAGAAGTTGAAGCTGTCTTGGAGTTACTTGTCCATCAACCGCATGCTTTATTCCTTGTGCTCTATTTGATAGCCATCCTTCAAATCGACCTATTTTATCGGATTGATCCCTCGGTCGGGATCCCGACTCGGCAACATTCAGGCAATATTCGTCTGAATATGATAATGTCTGGCGAAGATTTCTATTAACTGTAAGATACAATTTATGAAAGCTATCTCGGTGCATGGGCAGATACACTTCGCCACCTTTTGTGTGATCCTTGAAGCACTCTTGTCTTGAGTCGAAAACAATTTGTGCTTCTTGGAGCGCTAGGGGTGGTATTGCAATGGGTTCTCCAATATGTCCAACTAGCCTTTGAGATGATACGACGCTATTTATTATCCCATTGGCTCCGCATAGCACCCATCTAATACCTCTTATGTTGAATAGTGTATCGCGCAGGTGTTCTATTGTTTTCCGGGCGGTGCTTGAAGTTTCTAGGAGCTCCAGATTGTCTAAAACGCAAATGACACCTCCTTGTTGGTTTGCGGGGAAAATTTGTTCGAGCCAATTGGTAATCAGTCTTGAGAATCCACTCTCCGAGAAGCCCGCTCCTTCATTAAGTTGAGTGCTTTTGCCGAATCCAATTCCCGCGATTTGTGCGTTTACAGAGGTAAAAGTTGGGCTATTCAGCCATTGTTCAATTCCATATTTCCCATCCATGCGTCCTGCAGTACGGTAGATCGGCGCCTTTTCAATCAATGTCTGAGCTATTTCAGTCAGAATTCGGAACTGAAATTTATCCGGAGACTCATCCTTTTTAATTTGAAACGCTCGCTTACAGGGGAGGAAGAGTGGATCATTATTGTGGACGTAATCTGATTCGGCTCGAAAAGCGGCAACATTTGCTAAGCTTGTTTTTCCGACCCCGACCGGGCCATCTAAGCAAACAGCCGCGCTAGCAGACTTTAGTCGAAAAAGTATCGATTTTAGCTGTTGGTCTCGTCCAATAAGTAGGTCGCTTCCGATCCTGTCGGCTTCGAGAGGCATTGCTGAGAAGGGATTGGCATATAAATTCCAATCGGTATAGAAACCTGCGTTAGTTGTCATGCTTGTCAAAATAATATAACTGTTTGCCCTAAGAATCCCTCAACCCCGCAATGCGGTTGAACACCAGCTTCTCGCCTTTTTGGTGATCCACCCAGTCCGCCACAAAGTACCCGTGCCGCTCAAACTGAAAGCGGTCTTCCGGCTCTGCGCTGGCCAGGCTGGGTTCGACATAACCCTGGGTGGTGGCCAGGCTGTGGGGGTTGAGCACGCTCAGGAAATCGCGGCCACCGGCGTCGGGCTGTTCTTCGGTGAACAGGCGGTCGTGTAGACGGAATTCGGCGGGCAGGGCGTCTTGGGCGCCTACCCAGGTGATGGCGCCTTTAACCTTGGCACTGTCAGCGCCGGATGTGGTGTCTTTTCGCCCCGTAGCGCACATCCAACCTGCGCAGACAGCTTCTGATTTGATAGTGTTTGCCGTTGGCAGCAAGGTCTGCTTTGGCGTGCCGCTGCTTGTGTTTTGCATGCTTCTAACGCACCACTGGGGCGGATTTGGTTGATTTACCCGTGCCAAGCTTGCCCTGCCTCGGCGCGGGTTCACAAGGTACGGTTTTGCCGAAGGCGTCGGCCAGCTTTTGCGCGCGCGCTGCCGATTTGCGCAGCGCGGCGTTCAGCTGGCGCGGGGGCAGGATCAAGACATTGGATGGCTTGGGCGGGCTGGGCGGGTTGGTCATGGGCGCTCTGTCTGCAGCTTGTAGATGGTGGTCAGGGCGCTGACGGGCTACTTACCCCACCCATCCCGCATGCCCGCCGCGCGGTTGAACACGCGCTGGCCGTCGGCGCCCAGCTTGGCATCGGCGACAAAGTAGCCGTGCCTTTCAAACTGATACGCCGGGCCGCCGGGCTGGGCGGTGGCCAGGGCGGGTTCTACGTAGGCGGCCATGGTTTGCAGGCTGTGGGGGTTCAGCTCGTCCAGCAGTTCGCCGCTGCCGGGTTGTTCGGCGGCAAACAGGCGTTCGTACAGGCGCACTTCGGCGGGTACGGCGTCGGCGACGGCGACCCAGGTGATGTTGCCTTTGACTTTGACTGCGTCGGCGCCGGGGGTGCCGCTTTTGGTGTCGGGCAGCAGGGTGGCTTGCACTTCGGTCAGCTGGCCGCTTGCATCACGGGTGGCGCCGGTGCATTCGATGATGTGGCCGTATTTCAGGCGCACTTTGCTGGCGGCGATGGCCTGGCCGCTGGCGTTGGTGTGGGCGGGGTACAGGCGGTTGAAGCCTTTGGGGGGCAGGTCTTCGTAGTCGGTGCGTTCTATCCAGACTTCGCGGCCGATCTTGAAGTGGCGCTGGCCCATGTGGGGGTGGTGGGGGTGTACGGGGGCGCTGCAGTCGTCCAGCGCGCTCGGGTCTTGGTTGGGGCCGCCCATGATTTCGGCCCAGTTGGTGATGACGAGTTTGACGGGGTCGAGCACGGCCATGGCGCGGGGGGCGATGGGTTCCAGGGTGTCGCGCAGGGCGGCTTCGAGGGCGGCGTATTCGGTCCAGGCGCCGCCGGTTTTGGTGGTGCCGCTGCGTTCGCAGAACAGGTTGAGTGCCTGGGGGGTGTAGCCGCGGCGGCGCAGGCCGGCAATGGTGGGCATGCGGGGGTCGTCCCAGCCGTCGACGTGGCCTTCTTCGACCAGCTGGCGCAGTTTGCGTTTGCTGGTGAGCACGTGGGTGACGTTGAGGCGGGCAAATTCGTACTGGCGGGGCGGGGGGGCGTCCAGCAGGGTGCCTTCGCACAGGCGGGCCAGCAGCCAGTCGTAAAAGGGGCGCTGGTCTTCAAATTCCAGCGTGCAGATGCTGTGGGTGATTTGTTCCAGCGCGTCCTCGATCGGGTGCGCGTAGGTGTACATGGGGTAGATGCACCATTTGTCGCCGGTGTTGTGGTGGGTGGCGCGGCGGATGCGGTACAGGGTGGGGTCGCGCAGGTTGATGTTGGGCGACGCCATGTCCACTTTTGCTCTTAACACCATAGCGCCATCGGCATGCTGGCCCTGCGCCATCTGCCTGAAACGTTCCAGGTTTTCAGCGGGGGTGCGGCTGCGGAAGGGGCTGTTGGTGCCGGGCTTGCCAAAGTCGCCCCGGTTGGCGCGCATTTCGTCGGGGGTTTGTTCGTCGACGTAGGCGTGGCCGGCTTCGATCAAGTACTCGGCGGCGCGGTACATGAAGTCGAAGTAGTTGCTGGCGAAGTATTCGTGCGGCTGGCCCACGCCGGGGGCGGCGGGGTTGTCGGCAAAGTGGTGGTCCCAGCCCAGCCAGCGCACGGCGTCGCGGATGCTGTCGACGTATTCCTGCTCTTCTTTCTCGGGGTTGGTGTCGTCAAAGCGCAGGTGGCACACGCCGCCGTAGTCCTGGGCCAGGCTGAAGTTCAGCCAGATGCTTTTGGCATGGCCGATGTGCAGGTAGCCATTGGGTTCGGGCGGAAAGCGCATGCGCACCTTGGCGGGGTCGGGCGCGCCGGCTTCGTGCACGGCCGCGCCGCCGGGCTGGCCGCCCCACTGGCGGCTGGCGTAGGTGCCCTGGGCCAGGTCGTGGTCGATGGCCTGGGTGATGAAGTTGTGCGGTTTTTCGCCGTCAGCGGCGGCAGGGGAAGCGGGGGATGACATGGGGCGATTCTAGGCGTCGGCAGGGGCGCGCCAGGGGGCGGCCGGGGCATGGTCGGCGGCGTGCGGCGAGCCTGCCTGATCTGCCAATTGCGTCAGCCGGCCTGCGCTAAGTGCTTGATTTGCAAGCCTGGGGTTACGTATGGACACGAACTTCACGCTTGCGTTGTGGTCAATCGTGGGTGATTGCACGTTGAAGAGGCGTCTGGGACGACGTGGGCCATGGCCTGCAGGCGCCTTGCTTTATCAGGAGACAGTGATGAAATTGGTTCGACGTATCGTGACAGGTGGCTTGATTGCCGTGGCCGGCTTGCTGGGCGCGGCCGGCGTGGCGCAGGCGCGCAATGACGTGTATTGGTCTTTGGGCGTGGGCGCCCCTGGCGTTTCAGTGGGGGTGGGCAACGCGCCGGTGTACGTGGCGCCGCAGCCTGTGTATGTGCAGCCCGGCCCGGTGTACGTGCAACCCGAACCGTATTACGTGCGCCCGCGCCCGGTGTATGGCCCGCCGGCCTATTACGCACCGCCGCCGCGCGTGGTGTATCGCCCGGCGCCTGGCTATTACTACGGCCCGTCGCGCGGTTACTACCGCAATGACTATTACCGCCACGGCCGTGGTGACCGGCACCATGGGCGCGGCCACCACCGCGGGTGGAATTGAGCCGCTGCGCATCGGTTGATCTGTAGTAAGGTGATGGCCATGGCTGCGCCGCCTGTCTGGCGCGCCCGCCAAGGTTTTCCAGCTGGTAAGGGGCCGACAGTGTCTTGAGGCCAGCCACTCCAAGGTGACCACCCTTCATAGCCCGCCCCCTTTGGCGGGCTTTTCTTTGGGGCGCTGTTTGGGGCTTTTTGGTGGGCTGTTTGCTGGCATGGCCGCCGCAGGGTACGGATGCGCGGCGGCCCTGCTGCGCTGCCGCGTTGGGCGCATCCAACTATCTTTTCAATAGCTGCCTGCGCCTGCTGCACAAGCGGTGCAGGGTGATTTGGCTTGAAAAAATCAGTGTGCGGCGCGCGGTGTGGGGTGGGCCGCGCCGGCACCTGACCCGGTGTATTCACCTGCGCCTGCAGCTGCGCCTGCAGCGCGCCCATCGTGCCCATCGCGCACGCCGCAGGTCACAAACCCTTGAAGCGCCCCGCGTACAAGCGGCTGACGGTCAGCGTTTCGGTGGTGCCGCGCAGGGTCAGTTGCAGGCGGCCGGCTTCGTCGCGGCGCAGGGTGTCGATGGCGTCGGCGCGCACGGCGGCGCTGCGGTGCACCTGCCAGAACTGCGCCGGATCCAGCTGGGGCAGCAAATCCTTCAGCGCGGTGCGCACCAGGTGTTCGCCCTGGGCGGTGACCACGCGCACGTATTTGTCGGCGGCCTGCAGCAGCAGCACGTCGTGCACCGGCACCATGTGGACCACGTTGCCGCCGCTGCCGGGCTGGCTGACGGGCAACTGGCGCAGCGGCGCCGTGGGGGCAGCCGAAGACGGCGCGCCGCCGCCGGGTAGGGCGGCCAGCAGCTGGCGCAGTTGTTCCAGCGTGGCGGCGGTGGTGGCGTCGGGCGTGTGGTGGCCGGTGAGCGGGGCGTTGGTCAATGGGGCGTCGATCAATGGGGCGCCGCTTGCTTCGTTTTGTATAGCTGCCTGCGCCCGTGTGGCAAGCGATGCGCGCAGTTTTTGCACGGTTTTTTGCAGCCGGGCGGGCTGCACGGGTTTCAGCACGTAGTCGATGGCCTGCGCCTCAAAGGCCTGCACCGCGTACTGGTCGTAGGCGGTGACGAAGACCAGAGCGGGGAAGGGGTGCGCGTCCACGTCCCACGCGTCGGCCAGTTCGGCGGCGGCGTCCATGCCGCTTTGGCCGGGCATGCGGATGTCGAAGAACAGCACGCTGGGCCGCAGCGCCAGCGCCTGGGTGACGGCCGACAGGCCATCGCCCACAGTGGCCAGCACCTGCAGTTCGGGCCAGGCGCTGGCCAGTTCGGCGCGCAGGGCGGCGGCCAGCAGCGGCTCGTCCTCGGCGATCAGGGCGGTGGGGGCGACCGGTGCGGCTGAGACGTGGGCGGTTGGCATGGCGTGCGTGTGTTGGGGCAAGGCCGCGTCAGCGTGCGCGCAGCACCATGCGCTGGCCGTCGATCTGCACGTCGTAATGGCGCAGGAAGGATTGGCCCAGCAAGGCGTCTTCGGGCTCGTCCATGTTCAGGCCGGTGGTCACGCGCACGTCGTTGCGGGTCAGGTGGCCGGCTTTCACGGGCACGTTTTGCACCAGCCGGCCTTCGCGTTCGCCGTTGGCGGTGCGCAGGGTGATCGGCGCGCCTTCGGGCAGGCCGGCTTGGCGCGCCACGGCGGTGCTGATGGCGACGCTGCTGGCGCCCGTGTCCACCATGAAGTTGACGCGCACGTGGTTGATTTCACCCGGCACGTAGAAATGCCCGTCGCGGCTGCGCGGGATGACCAATTCGCCCGCGCCGGATTCATACGGCTGCAGCGCCGCGCGCCCGCGCTCTTCCCACCACGAAAAGCCCCACCACAACAACGCGCCGGCCACCAGCCAGAACGCCATCAGCGCGAAGGTGTTGCTGCGCAGCTGGCTGGCGGTGCTGGGTTCGGCCGCGGCGGCGTGGGGGTTGGACGGATCGGGCGAAGTCATGGCGGGGAGCATACCGAAGCGTGCCTAGGTTGTGCCTGGGTTGGGGCGGTAGGCGGGTGCCAACTCATCTATTGATAGCTGGTAGCGCCCGTGTTGCTTGCGCTAGAGGGTGATTTGGCTGAGATTCTGGGGAAATGGGCGTTGGGCTGAGTAAAGGCGCACGGGGCGGTGCTTGATG
>JAGOEM010000302.1 GCA_017997715.1 Ottowia sp. | reverse complement strand
GTCGATTCCGGCGGCACCAGCGCCCACATCACCGGACCGGCCGAATGGAGCAAGCGCATCGCCAGCGGCGAATTCAAGGGCATTGAGCTGGCAACCGCCAGCTGATCGGTCGGTCGGTCGGTCGGTCGGTCGGTCGGTCAGCAGCACAATTCAAAGCGTTTTGTGCCGCTGGCGCCCGGCTGACCTGCGATGGCAGCTATTTTTATCGTAGCAAGCCAGTTGCCACCGCGTGATGCGGCCCTGCGGCTGCCGTTGATCAGCGCACCAATGCATTGACCCGCGCGGTGGCGGCACTGGCGCCTCCATCAGACGCCCAAACGTCCAGTTCGGATCGTGCGAAGAACGTCACGCCACGGCGATGGTCGGCATCAAGCGTCAGCCCGAACGCGGGCCTTACCTGAAAGCCAAGCCGTTCGGCGCCCCAGGCGTCCGGCCCCAGATCGAGATCGCCAGTAGGGTGATAGCGACGGTCAATATCCGCGACAGGGTGGATGCGGCCTTGCGGTTGGATGGTTGGATTCAACGCGCGATCCAGGTGGTGATTCTGAATGGAATGCTGCTTCAGCGCACGTCATTCGAGCGTGAATAGCTCATATTTGGATAGCACCCGATCCGAGCAATTCAGGCTCCAAGCGACCCGCAACGTGGTCAGCCCGCATGCCGGTTGACGAGGCTCGGCGCCCATACGCTCGGCGTATCGGCGTATCGGCGTATCGGCGTATCGGCGGGTCGGCGGGTCGGCGTATCGGCGAGTCGGCGGGTCGGCGGGTCGGCGAGTCGGCGAGTCGGTGGGTTGGCGGGTTGGCGAGTCGGCGAGTCGGCGAGTCGGTGGGCCGGTGGGCCGGTGGGTCAGCGGGTCAGCGGGTCAGCGGGTCAGCGGGTCAGCGGGTCGCTTTTTTACCGCAGCACACGCCTTCCCATGGCAAGCCCCCTCCATCACCTTGCCGGCGCGCGACAATGCGGACTCGCCCATCGCGCAGCCTTGTGCCAGTCTCTTCCTCCCGCCTCCCCTCAGCTTCGCCTTTAGACAGGCCCCCGCAGGCGGACGCCTGCATCGGCGTGTTCGACAGCGGCATTGGCGGTCTGAGCGTGTTGCGCGAATTGCGCGCCGCGCTGCCCGGCGAACGCTTCGTGTACTGGGCCGACAGCGGCCACGCGCCCTATGGCGAACGTGGCGACGCCTTCGTGCAGGCGCGTTCACACGCCGTGGCCGATGCACTGCGCGCCGACCACCAGCTGAAAGCCCTGGTGGTGGCCTGCAACACCGCCACCGCGGCCGCAATCGACTCGCTGCGCGCCGCGCACCCTGACCTGCCGATCGTCGGGATAGAGCCTGCGCTCAAGCCCGCCGTCGCGCTCAGCCGCACCGGCCACGTCGGCGTGCTGGCCACGCGCGGCACCTTGCGCAGCGCACGCTTTGGCGCACTGGCGACGCGCGTAGCGAGCACCTGCCAGCTTCACCTGCAGCCCTGCGACGGGCTGGCAGAAGCCATCGAACAACTGGGCGCCACCACCACGGCGCGCGCGCACCAGGTGCAACGGTTGATCGACCAAATGATTGACTGCATGGGGCCGCTGGGCAGTGCCACTGGCCAGATCGACACGCTGGTGCTGGGCTGCACCCACTACCCGCTGGCGTGGCCGCAATGGCAATCGCGGGTGGGCGCGCGGGCGCAGCTGATCGACCCTGCGGCCGCCGTGGCGCGCCAGCTTCGGCATGTGCTGCACGCTGCTGGCGCACTGGCTGATCTGACCGGCGCGCCGGCAGGTGTTGACCTCATGCTGCGATCAACGGGCGACCTGTTGCAGCTGCAGGCCGCCGCACAGCGCTGGGTGCCGCCGCTTTCTGCGCAGCGCACGCCGCCTGAGAAAATCTAAAAGAAAACGGGCGCTAGCGCCCGTCCAGACTGCGCAGGCAGCTCCTGTTTGAGGAGCATTCAACCTGCGCTTGCTGGTGCAGATGCCGCTCAGTGCAAGTGGCGTGGACGGCGGCCGCTGCCATGACCGCTGCCGCTGGGCCCGGGGCTGCGCGGTGGCTTGCCCAGCTCCAGCGAGCTGACCAGCGCGGTGAAGCGGTCAGAGAACAGCTTGTCGATCTCCGACACCACGCCACCCAATTCGGCGCCATCGAAGTGCCGCTCCATCAGGGCCACCACGTCTTCGACCAGCAGATTGCGCTGCGCCTGCATGATGGCCTCGGGCGTTGGGCCGACGAACAGCAGCACGAAATCGTCGCGCGATTCGCGGCCCTGCTCTTCGTCCTCTTCGTCGTACTGCGCGTCGTAGAAGGTCACCTCGATCTGCGAACCATCTGCCGACAGATCGTTCAGGTTCATGCACAGATCGTCCAGCTGATGGCGAAAGTCTTCGTCGCCACTGACGGTCCAGCACATCTGCAGCACGTGCTCCTTGGCGTCGAAGCGAATGCCGGGCTCGTCTTCATACAGACTTGCTGCGCCATCGGCCAGCGAGCGCGCGCGCGCGTACTTCCACAAGGGTTTGAGCGCGTCCTGCAGTGCATCAAAACTGACGTCGGAGCGCAACTTCACGTCGCCATGCACGTGGATTTCGAAGGGTGCGTCTTCACTCATGGCGTAATCCTTACAACTGGTGCCCCGGGCCGGAATCGAACCGGCACGCACCCTCTCGGGAAGCGGCGGATTTTAAGTCCGCTGTGTCTACCAGTTTCACCACCGGGGCCAAATGTGCATTGTCGCACTCAAATCAAGAACGGCGCCGTGGCCACACCATCGTCCATGCGGCAAAAAACCGACGTCTGAGCCATCACCTTGCGCAAGATGGTTACGAGCATCCGCAAGGATGGCGCCGGTTCTTGTGAACCGCGCAGAACAAACCAGGTGGGGGGGGGGGTGGAGGCGCGACCCGGAGTCGAACCGGGCTACACGGATTTGCAATCCGTTGCATAACCGCTTTGCTATCGCGCCAGGGATGCGAAAACATCCGCCTGAAAAAAAAGGAAGCAAATGCTTCCTTTTTTAGATGCCCCGGTTTGGTGACCGGAGCTAAGCGTATGGAGCGGGAAACGGGACAGGCACTAGGGCGCTAAGTCATTGTTTCCCAACTACATTCTCCGCCGCGGTCATCGGCGAAGGACTCAAGTATAGCCTCATTTTTCCGCCTTGGCGATCAACAGCTCG
>JAGOEM010000300.1 GCA_017997715.1 Ottowia sp. | reverse complement strand
CATCGGGGCGGTCGAGCTTGTCGATCAGGCGCAGGTGGCCGGGCGGGCGCTCCGGCGGCGCGGCCTGGGCCAGCGCCGGGCCGGCGGACAGCGCCAGGGCGCATGACAGGGCGGGGGCAAGGGAGCGGGCGGCAAAGGGCATGGGCAGGGACCTTACCGCAACAGGGTGGCAGGGCGTTGCCGCGCTCGATGACCGCCGCCAGCGTGGCGCCGAACGAGAAATGCAGTGAGGACAGGGGCGCGGCATTCCCCGTCTGTGGGAGCGGGCTTGCCCGCGATGGAGCGCATCGTTGCGTGCGGCGCCGAATCGCGGGCAAGCCCTCTCCCACAAAAAGAGGGTGCAGGCCTGCGGGATGGGTGATGCCCGCGCGCTACGGCCCGCTGTCGTCCCCCACGGGCAGGCGCAGGCCGACGACGAGCACGCGCGCGCCGTCCATGGCGCGCACGCTCAGCTGCGCCGCGCCCAGCGCCACGTGGTCGCCCACCACCGGCGGGCGCTGCAACGCGTGGCCGATCCAGCGCTGCAGCGGCCAGTCGGCGTGCGGCGGCTCGGCCAGGTCGTAGAAGGCGCACACGTCGGCCACCGCGGTGGCGCCGTCGAGCGCGAAGTCGCCGAACACCAGGCGCTGCGCGGGCGTGTCGTCTTCGTCCGGCAGGTTCACGCGCAGGCGGCGCGCCGCCCAGGCGATGGTCGAGCCCTGCAGCACCAGCGAGGTCAGCACCACCACGAAGGCGGCGTTGAACAGCGTGCGCGCGCCCGGCACGCCGGCCATCAGCGGAAACACCGCCAGCACGATGGGCACGGCGCCGCGCAGCCCCACCCAGGCGATGTAGACCACCTCGCGCGGCGCGAAGCGGAACGGCAGCAGGCACAGCCACACCGTCAGAGGCCGCGCGACGAGCATCAGGAACGCCGCCACGCCCAGCGCCGCCGGCAGGCCGGGCAGCAGCTCGCGCGGCGTCAGCAGCAGGCCCAGCAGCAGAAACATGCCGGCCTGGCTGAGCCAGGCGTAGCCGTCCAGCGCCGACAGCGCGGGCGCCACGGCGTCGCGCGCGCGGGCGCGCGCCGTCACGCCCATCACGTACACCGCCAGAAAGCCCGAGCCGCCCACCCAGCTGGTGCCCGCGAACACCGCCAGCCCCAGCGACATGCACAACAGCGCCAGAATGCCGCCACCGCCCACGGCGCCGCCGGCCTGCTGCTCGGCAAAGCGCGGAAACGTGGTCTTGAGCAGCGCCGCCAGCGCCGCGCCCGCGGCCAGCCCGGCCACGCCGCCCAGGCCGAACTGCTGCAGCAGCGTCTTGATCGCCTCGCCCCAGGCGCTGGCGCCCTCCGCGCCGCCGCCCGCGTGCGCCAGCACCACGCCGATGAAGGCAATCGTCAGGTACACCGCCATCGGGTCGTTCATGCCGGATTCGATCTCCAGCGTGGCGGCGATGCGCTCGTTCAGCCGCACGCCCGACGACTTGAGCAGCGCGAACACGGCCGCCGCGTCGGTCGAGCCGACGATGGAGCCCAGCAGCAGCGCCAGCCGCCAGTCCAGACCCAGCAGCCACCAGGCGCCCAGCCCCGTCAGCCCGGCGCTCATCACCACGCCCACGGTGGCCAGCAGCATGGCGGGCCGCAGGCCGGTGCGGAAGGTGGCGAAGTCGGTGCGCAGCCCGCCGTCCAGCAGGATCACGGCCAGTGCCACGTTGCCAACCCAGAAGCTCAGGTTCACATCGTCGAACACCACGCCGCCCGGCCCGTCCTCGCCCGCCAGAATGCCCGCCAGCAGGAACACCAGCAAAAACGAGAACCCCGCCCGCGCCGAGAACAGCCCCGCCAGCACGCTGAAGAACACCAGCAGCGCGGCGACAAGCAGCGGCAGCACGAGCAGGTCCATGGCGGCGGACATGGACGGAAATTAGCAGAAGGCGTGCCCGGCGTGCGAATGATTTGCAGTCCCCACGACGGCGGGCTGGGCACGTGCCTGGGACGATGTGCTGAATGGCGCGAGGCGCTGAAATCCACGGCGACTCGGGCCGGCTTTCGCTGCTCGGCTGCGTGATCGGCCCGTCGTTTGGCGGCAGCGGCGACCAGCGCGGCGTCACGGGTCGGTCTGGCGAGCGGGACAGGCCTGCCCACGAAGCCGCTGGCCCGGCGGCTGCCCGGCCAGCCACGCCGCGGCGGCGAACACCGCCAGCGCCGCCCATGCGCGCCACGCGTTCGCCTGGTTCCAGCGCGCGCGCACGGCCTGCCAGTCGGGCGGTGGCTGCTGCGGGTTCCAGCCGGCCAGTGCTTCGTTGATGGGCACGTTGATGCCGCTGGTGACGCCCACCACCGCCACGCCGTAGGCCAGGGCCACAGCGGCCCAGCCCAGCGCGTGCCGGCGGGCGCCCGCCCACAGCGCCAGCGCCGCCACGGTCCAGGGCAGCAGCGCTGCGCCGAAGAAGGCGGCGCCGAAGCCGGCATTGCGCACCACGCGGTTGATGGCCTGCTGCGTGGTGACGTAGGTGGCGGCATCCAGTTGCGCCATGGCCGGCCCCACGTCGATGGCGAAGGCGAAGAAGAAACCGGCCATCAAACCCAGCGGCAGCAGCGCCAGCCATTGGGCCCGGCGCAGCGCGGTGTGGCGGCTGCGGTTCATGGCTGGGCCGGCCCGGGCGCCAGTTGCACTTCGGTGATGCGGGCGCGCACCTGCTCGAACTCCTCGCCGCCGGCAAGGCGCCAGCGCACGCCCATGCGCGTGGGCAGGCGCAGGCCGGCCATGGGCTGGTAGTCGGTGCGGGTCATGATCCAGCGCGCGGCGATCCAGCGCTCGGGCACGTCGCCCGAGTAGCGCAGCAGGCGGTCGTCGCTTTCGCAGCGGCTCAGCGCGCCGCTGGGCTCGAAGTGGCATTCCATGCGCGCCTCCGTCGGGCCGTGGCGCAGCACGGCGCGGGCTGCGGTGTCGCTCAGCGGCTCCCAGCGCAGGTGGGGGCTGGGCAGCAGCATGGCCGGCGCCTGCGTGGCCTCGGCGAAGAAGCGGACCATGTAGGTGCGGTCGATGCGCTCGTCGCGCTCGTCTATCATCACGCGCCCGTCGGCGCGAAGGGCCCAGATGTGGGTCTTGCCCGCCAGGTAGGCGTCGCGCACGGCAATGGTGCCGGCGGGGCTTTGCCATTGGCTGTCCCACACAT
>JAGOEM010000301.1 GCA_017997715.1 Ottowia sp. | reverse complement strand
AGTTCGTCAGCGTGGACGACCGCGCCTGGCACGCCGGCACATCCCGCTTTCGCGGGCGGGACAACTGCAACGACTACGCCGTCGGCATCGAGCTGGAAGGCCTGGAGGGCGAGCGCTTCACCGCCAGACAGTACGCGCGGCTGGCCACGCTGATCCGCGCGCTTGCTGCGCGCTACCCGATCACCGCCATCACCGGGCACGAGCAGGTGGCACCGGGCCGCAAGCACGATCCCGGGCCCGGCTTTGACTGGCATAGGCTGCAACAGACCCTGGCTTGGGATCCTGCGCAGATCGGCACCGTCTGATTCGACCGTCCGCCGCCGGCAATGGCGCCGCTTTCAGGCGCTGCGCGTCGCGGTGCGATGTGCCACCTGCAGCCGCAGAAATATCAAAAACAATAGCTACCTGCGCCCGCCTGTCGGGCGTTACAAGCCTATTTGATAAATAAAACAGCGCCGCACGCCCTCACTTGGGCCGCAAGTCCACCACACGGCGCGCCTTGCCCACGCTGCGTTCAATGCCGCCTTGGCCCTTCAGGTCAACCTCCACGCTGCTGCCCACGTAGACCTTGATCTCATGCTGCAGCAGCTTAGCGGCGGCGCGCGCTTCGATGCTCTGCGGATCCACGCCGGGCGCGGTTTCCACCTGCACCTTCAGGTTGTCCATCGGCCCTTCGCGCGTCAGCACGCACTGGTAGTGCGGCGACAGCTCGGCCCGCTTCAGAATCAGCTCTTCGATCTGCGTCGGGAACACGTTCACGCCGCGGATGATCATCATGTCGTCGCTGCGGCCGGTGATCTTCTGCATGCGCCGCATGGTGCGCGCGCTGCCCGGCAGCAGGCGCGTCAAGTCGCGCGTGCGGTAGCGGATGATGGGCAGCGCTTCCTTGGTCAGGCTGGTGAAGACCAGTTCGCCCTCGCTGCCGTCGGGCAGCACTTCGCCGGTGTCCGGGTCGATCACCTCGGGGTAGAAGTGGTCCTCCCAGATCGTCGGGCCGTCCTTGGTTTCGGCGCATTCGCTGGCCACGCCGGGGCCCATCACTTCAGACAGGCCATAGATGTCAACCGCGTCGATGCCCATGCGCGCCTCGATCGCCAGGCGCATCTCGTTGGTCCACGGCTCGGCGCCAAAGATGCCGATGCGCAGCGACAGCGATTTCGGGTCGATGCCCATGCGGGCCACCTCGTCGGCCACCGACAGCATGTAGCTGGGCGTGACCATGATGATGTCGGGCTTGAAATCCAGAAACAGCTGAATCTGCCTTTCGGTCTGGCCGCCGCCAAAGGGCACCACTGTCAGCCCCAGCTTCTCGGCGCCATAGTGCGCGCCCAGGCCGCCGGTGAACAGGCCGTAGCCGTAGCTGATGTGCACCATGTCGCCCCGGCGCGCCCCCGCCGCGCGGATGGAACGCGCCACCACCGTGGCCCAGGTGTCGATGTCGCCCCGGGTGTAGCCCACCACCGTGGGCTTGCCGGTGGTGCCGCTGCTGGCATGGATGCGCGACACCTGATCGCGCGGCACGGCAAACATGCCAAACGGGTAGCTGTCGCGCAGGTCGGATTTGGTGGTGAAGGGGAATTTGGCCAGGTCGGCCAAGGTCTTGCAGTCGTCCGGGTGCACGCCCGCCGCGTCGAACTTGGCTTTGTACACGGGCGAGTTGGCGTACGCGTGCGCCAGCGTCTTTTGCAGGCGCTGCAGCTGCAGCGCGCGCAATTCGTCCACGCTGGCGGTCTCTATCGGCTCCAACGGAAGGTGGGTGGTGCTCATGGGGTCTCCGTTCTTGTTTTGTGCGCGGCGCCTGCCCTCAGGCCGGCACCACGTGGCCGGCGATCTGCGTGCTCTTGCCACGGAACAGCGCAATCGTTTGCCCGTTCTGGTCGCTGACGCGAATGTCGTAGATGCCGTGCCGGCCCGACAAGGACTGCTCCTGGCCGACCGCCGTCAGCACATCGCCTTCCTTGGCGGGGCGCAGAAATTCAATGCTGCAGCCGTTGGCCACCGTGTTGTGGTTGCGGCTGTTGCAGGCGTAGGCAAAGGTCGAATCGGCCAGCGTGAAGATGAAGCCGCCGTGGCAGATCTGGTGGCCGTTCAGGTGCAGCGCGCGCACCGGCATCGTCATGGTGGCGCGGCCGGGTTCGCACTGAACCAGCTGCATGCCCATGGTGTCTTTCGACGCGGCATCGGCCGCATACATGGCCGCGCCCACGCGGCGCGCCAGCTCGGCCTGATCGTCGGCACCCAAGGCCGGGGCGGTCTGCGCGGCGCCCATCATTCGCCCTTGAACTGCGCGGGGCGCTTTTGCAGGAACGCGGTCACGCCTTCGATATAGTCGTGCGTGAAGCCCAGGCGCGATTGCACATCGCGCTCCAGGTCCAGTTGCTCGTCCAGGCTGTGCGTGTGCGCGCCGCGCAGCAGGTGGCGCGTGGCGATCAGCGCCTTGGTGGGCATGGCGGCCAGCCGCTGGGCCAGCGCCTTGGCGGCGGCCACGGGCTCGTCCTGCACGTCCCAGATCATGCCCATGGCCTTGGCGTCGGCGGCGCTCAGCTTTTCGCCGGTCAGCGCCAGCGCCATGGCGCGCGCCAGGCCCACGCGCTGCGGCAGCAGCCAGGTGCCGCCGCTGTCGGGCACCAGGCCGATCTTGCTGAAAGCCTGGATGAAGCTGGCGCCCGGCGCGGCGATGGTGATGTCACAAGCCATGGCCACCGAAGCGCCGGCGCCCGCGGCCACGCCGTTCACGGCGCAAACCGTGGGCACGCGCACGGCCGTCAAGCGGCGGGTGGTGGGGTTGAAGGCCTGCTCGATGATCGGCCCCGGGTCGGCGCGCTGCATCAGGTCCGGGCCTTCGCGGAAGTCGAACTCGGACAGGTCGGCCCCGGCGCAAAAACCGCGCCCTGCGCCGGTCAGCACCAGGGCGCGGATGGCCTGGTTGGCTTCGACCTTGTCCAGCGCCGCCCACAGGTCGCGGTGCATCTGGCGCGTGAAGCTGTTGAGCGATGCCGGCCGGTTCAGCGTGATCACGGCCACGGCGCCCTCTTCGTCGTACAGGACGGCGGATTCTTGCGTTGTCATGTTGTCTCCTTTTTGGCGCAATTTACCATTGACCAACCCAGCGGTCGGTTAATTCGCCGCCGCACGGGTCGCCCACGTGGCTCGCTATAGTGT
>JAGOEM010000129.1 GCA_017997715.1 Ottowia sp. | reverse complement strand
GCCCGGACGTGCATATTTTTCCACGGATTTTCCGTAGACATTTGATCAGTCACATCGAGCGCCCGCTGCTCCACGTCTTTGGGAAGACCTTCGCGTGCATTTTGGGTGCTCCGCCCTCGGTCTTTTGGAATTCTTTCGGAAATCGAGTCTCTGAAGTTTTCGTGAATTAAGAGAAGCCTGTCCGCGGAAGAGCTGCTTATATTCTGGGAAAGGATGTATCGCTTAGTCAACCAAGAGAGATAGTCGCGAAAGTAAATCAGCCGTATGGCTGCAGATCCTCCTTGGAGCAACTTTGATTTGGGGGACGTTCGCGAGCGCTTGATGGGTGTGACCTTGAGGGCGGCGCGCTCGGTTGAATTGGCGGGAAGAAGAGCGTCGATCTGCTCCTGAGGCAGATACATCTTTTCAGTGAGTTCCGTTATCTCGCCCAACTCAAGCATGCGACCTTCCCGAAGCCGAGTCGAGAAATCGACGCCTTGGTGCTCGAGGATCTGAAGCCCAGCCATGATGGCTCTCGCCGCCTGATTCATCGTTGACGTGGCCAAGCTCACAGACCGCATCTGGGTCGTGAGGAAGGCGGTAGGGTCGAAGAGTGGCTTGCCGGACGCGCGCTCAATCAGAACCGGGAAGCGCTCGCCAGACTCGAACTTGATTGTCCTGACCTGAAAGCGACTCGACATGTTGACGTTTTCGAAAGTGATCGATAACAAACATGTTAAAACAAGTCGCGAAAAGTGTAAACAACGAAAAAAGCCCTAAGTGACAATCACTTAGGGCTCTTTGTTTACAGATCTAAAAAATTCCGGCCTAGAACGGGATGTCGTCGTCCATGTCGTCGAAGCCCGACGAGGACGAGGGTGCAGGCGCAGGCCGGCCGGCGGCGGGCGCACGGGGGGCAGCAGCGGGCGCGGGGGCGCGGCGCGGTGCTTCGTAGCCACCGCCGCCACCACCACCGCCGCTGTAGCCGCCTTCATCCCCACCGGGGCCGCCCATGCCTTGGCGGCTGCCCAGCATCTGCATGGTGTCGCCGCGCACTTCGGTGGAATAGCGGTCGGCGCCGCTCTGGTCCTGCCACTTGCGGGTGCGCAAGCTGCCTTCGACATAGACCTGCGATCCCTTGCGCAGATACTGCGCAGCGATCTCGGCCAGGCGGCCGTTGAAGACGACCGAATGCCATTCGGTGTGCTCGCGCATCTCGCCGCTTTGCTTGTCCTTCCACTTGTCGGTGGTGGCAATGCGCACGTTGCAGATCTGGTCGCCACTGGGGAAGGTGCGGGTTTCGGGGTCGCGGCCCAGGTTGCCGACGATGATGACTTTGTTGACGGAGGCCATGGCGGGGTGCGAAGCGAAAGTGTTGGAGCGAACAGCCTGACATTGTGCCGCATGGGCGCACTGCCTGGTGCGGGCCGTTACCTTGCCGTTGGCTGGGCGGTTGCGGCCGGGGGTGGAACGGCCTGCCCCCAGCCCAGCAGCAGCCAGAGCAGCGCCAGCACCGACGTGGCCGCAAACACCCCCGTCGGCCCCCAGGCCTTGAGTGCCAGGCCGCCCAGCGCGCCGCCGGCAAACAGGCCCAGCGACTGCAGCGTGTTGTAAACCCCCAGCGCAGCGCCCCGCGCGTGGGCGGGCGCCAGGCGCGAGATCAGACTGGGCTGGCTGGCTTCCAGCACGTTGAAGGCGATAAAGAAGCCGAACAAGGCAATGCCCAGCGCCCACAGGCCCGGCTGGCGCGGCGCCAGCGCCAGCAAACCCAGCTGCACCACGACCAGCAAGGCGACCGAGCCGCGCAGCACCAGCCGCAGCTGGCCGCGCCGCTCCAGCGCAAACAGCCCGCCCAGCAGCACAAAAGAGGCGCCCACCGCCGGCAGATACACGTGCCAGTGTTCGGCCTTGGGCAGGCCGGCCTGCAGCAGCAGCGCCGGCACCACGCCCCACATGGCCATTTGCACGGTGTGCAGCACGAAAACGCCCAGATCCAGCCGCCACAGCTGCGGGTGCAGCCACACGTCGGACAGCTTGCCGCGTGGCATGTCGGCGTGGCGGGCGGGCTCTGCCGGGGTGATACCCAGCACCACGCCAATGCCGATCAGCGCCAGCGCCGCGGTCAGCCAGAACAGGCCGGACAGGCCGATCGCGCCCGCCAGCGGCGGCGCCGCCATCAGCGACAGGGCAAACGTCAGGCCAATGCTGATGCCCACCAGCGCCATGCCCTTGGTGCGCACCTCGTCGCGGGTCAAGTCGGCCAGCAGCGCGGTGACGGCGGCCGATATGGCGCCCGCGCCCTGCACCGCGCGGCCCACGGCCAGCATCTGTACGCTGTCGGCCAGCGCAGCCAGCAGGCTGCCCAGCGCAAACACCACCAGGCCCAGCACGATGATCTTCTTGCGGCCAAAGCGGTCGGACGCCAGGCCCAGCGGCACCTGCATCAGCGCCTGCGTCAGCCCGTACACGCCCATGGCCAGGCCGATCAGCGCCGGGTCGTTGCCACCGGGCAGCTTGGCCGCCTCCAGGGCAAACACCGGCAGCACCATGAACAGGCCCAGCATGCGCAGCGCAAAGATCGCCGCCATCGACAGGCTGGCCCGGCGTTCGTCGGCGGTCATGCGGTGCGACGCGGTGGCGGCGGCCTGAGGGGCGGAACGGGGAACGTGGGAAGCGGTCATGCAGGCAACAGGCAGATTGGCGCCGGCAGGCGCCAGCCAGGGTGGGCGCTATTGTCCCGCATCGGGCGGCCCAAAAGGCCTTGCGCGGCAGGCTGGCGGCAGCGAAATCACCGCCCGTCGCCCGCGGCCTGCGCATTCAAACCCGGCAGGTACGCTGGCTGTGGATGACCATCACGCCGCCTTTGCCCAGCTTGCACCCAGGCACAGAAACTACATTAATGATAGCTATCAGCGCCCGTTCTTATTGCGCTAAAGCCTGATTTGAATCAAATTTTTGACCGGTCGGCCGCGCTGCCGATCAGCCCGGTACCGGGGCCCCGTCGACAAACACGCGCAGCTCGCCGGGCTGGAACGTCGTCCAGGCCTCGTTGCTGGTCAGCGGCGTGGTGGCCACCACCGCCACGCGGTCGTCCGGCGTGGTGTGGTCGGCAAAGTTGATCGCCAGGTCTTCGTCTGACAGCTTGGCGCTGGCAAACGGGTGCTGGCGCACGATGTAGCACAGCTTGGTCGAAGCGTGTGCCCACAGGGCTTCGCCGTTGGACATCAAAAAGTTGAACGTGCCATGGCGCGCCACCTGCGGCGCCAGCTCGCGCAGGGTGCGCGTCAGCTCGGCCACCGGGGGCAGCGTGGCGTGGGCCTTGGCCAGCTCTTGCATCAGCCAGCAGAAGGCGTGTTCGCTGTCGGTGCTGCCCACGGGGCGAAAGTGGCCGTGCAGGTGCGGCGCGTAGTTTTTCAGGTCGCCGTTGTGGGCAAACACCCAGTAGCGGCCCCACAGCTCGCGCACGAAAGGGTGGCAGTTTTCCAGCTTCACCTCGCCGATGGTCGCCTTGCGGATGTGCGAGATGACGTGGCGGCTTTTGATCGGGTAGCCGCGCACGAACTTGGCCAGGCCCGAATCGCAGGCGGGCTCGACATCCACAAACTGGCGCACGCCAGCGCCTTCAAAGAAGGCGATGCCCCAGCCGTCGGCGTGGTGGTCGGTGCGCCCGCCGCGCTGGGCAAAGCCCGCGAAGCTGAAGGTCACGTCCGTTGGCGTGTTGCAGTTCATTCCCAACAATTGGCACATGGTTCGAGTATGGCTGCTTTTGTGCGTGCCCCTGGGGGCGCCGGGCAATGACGTTCACCGCAGACAGCTAAACTAACTAACTACTGTGCGGGTACAAGTAGGGGTGAAATGCCCGAGTACGCGCTCTTGCCGCCGATCACCGATACGGCGTTTTCCTAAAAAAACAAACAGGGAGTTTTCGATGCCTACCAGTCTCACCAAACTGTTTTTTCTGACGGCCGCGGCATTGACGCTGAGCGCGCCAGGGCTTCACGCCCAAACGGTGACTTCTCAGATCACGGGAACGTATCCCACCTTCAGTTGGCCAGAGTGGGACCAGGCGAACTCCCTCAACGTGAGCATCAACACCGACCCGAATCCTGCCGGCATTTTCGGCTGCTGGACTGGTTTGTTGCTCAACGTCTATCCCGGCTATTCTCAAACCGGGCCTTGGTATGCGACCTGGAATATGACGGTGCCCACGGCGGGTCAATACATGCTGGAGTTCGAATATGCCATGGATCCATCCGACCTGCGCCCCGGCAACGTCACCGTCAACAGCGCCTTGGTGGCATCCAACGTGATAGGGGCGGCCACGGGCGGCTGGTGTACGTCCAACCTGCAGTGGGCTCCGTTGACCGCTGTGCCGCTGAATGCGGGCAGCAACGCGATTCGTTGGGATCGCGCGGGCGGCCGATTTACACCGCACTTCCACGGCATTCGCCTCAAAAAGATGGATGCGCCCGTCGTCAGCAAAACGTTTTCTCCCGCCAGCGCCCTCGTGAACGCCGGTGGCGGCACGGTGACCAGCACCGTGACCGTTCAACTGGCCAACCCAGGCAATGCCACGGGTTACACAGGCCCCTTGACGACGACCGCTGATTTCACCGACACGCTGCCGGGTGGCGTGGTCCTGGCCGCCACGCCCAATGCCTCGACCGACTGCAACAGCACCTCAACGTCGGCGCCTCTTGCGGCCACCGCTGGCGGCACCAGCGTGTCATTGCCAGCCAATTCCACCGTGCCTGCCGGGGGCTGCAGCATGCGCTTTGATGTCACCGTGCCCACCTCCGCCGTGGCCGATTTCTACAACACCATTGCGGCTGGCGCTTTGCAGACAAACGGCGGAAATTCCGCAGCGGCGGCACAAGCGCGCTTTCAGGTGACGGCCCCCACGCCGACCGCCGTGCCCACCCTGCATGGCGGGTGGCTGGCGCTGCTGGCGGTCTTGCTGGCCGCCTTCGCCAAGCCGCTGCTGCGGTATTCGCAGCGGCGATAAATCAGGCCCGCACCCCACCAGCGGGACACATCGCTGGTGGATGCGCTTTGGGCGTGAGCGGCGGCGCGCATCGGGACATGGACGTGCCGACGTGCATATGCGTGCGTGCGCACGTGCGGACTCGGATCAGGCCCGCGGGTCTGCCTCAGGCGCCGCTTGCGCGGCGCAGCGCGCGCAGATGCAGGCCATGCGGCGTGCGGCAGCGGGCACGCGGTCCAGCAGTTCGGGCGCAAAGCTGGCCTGCATGCACCAGCACGGCGCCGGGGCCTGGCCGGTGGCGCGCGCCTGCTCCATGGAACAGCCGTTTGAGCCACCGCAAAGGGGGCACCGGGCCGGGTCGACAGGGGGGCTTTGGGCGTACATGCGGATGGTATTCTGAGGGATGAACCGTCGCGCCCCGCGCGGCGCCCACGCAATGAACCCAGAGGCATTCCCATGAGTGACGAGTTGACTGCAGCCCAGCTGAAGGAGCTGCGAGACCTGCTGCTGACCAGGCGCAAGGCGCTGACCGCTGAGATGGATCAGAACATCGAAAACCTGGCGCCGCCCGAAGTGAACGCTGGCAGCGTTTCGCAGGACGACAACGCGCGCCTGCGCAACCAGACGCGCGAGGTGGATGCCGCACTGACCAACCTGGACGCCGCCGACCTTGCCCGCATCGACCGCGCGCTGGAAACCATGGACGACGGCAGCTACGGCGCTTGCGCGCGCTGCGGCTGCGCGATTCCGTTCGAGCGGCTGAAGATCGAGCCGATGACGCAGCACTGCGTGAAGTGCAAGTCCGAACTGGAACAGGCCGCTGCACGCGCGGGCTGATCGCAGGCCGCCCGGCGATCAGCCGGGGCCAGACAAAAAAACCGCGCCAAGGCGCGGTTTTTTTAATCAAATCAAGCGTTAGCGCCCGCTGGATGGTCGCAAGCAGCTATCATTTTAAAAGCAACGTAGCCCCGCAAAAATGGCCGTACGGTCACGGCCATCCCGCCTGCGCCTGCACCGATGCCTGCACCGATGCCTGCACCGGCGCCTGTACCGGTGCCTGTACCGGTGCCTAACGCGCGGCGCCCGCCTTGACCTTCAGGCGCCAGGCGTGCAGCAGCGGCTCGGTGTAGCCGCTGGGCTGTTCCACCCCTTTGAACACCAGGTCGCACGCGGCCTGGAAGGCGGCGGATTTCTTGAAGTTGCCCTTCATCGGGCGGTAGGCCGCATCGCCCGCGTTCTGCTGGTCGACCAGTGCGGCCATGCGCTCCAGCGTGTCCTGCACCTGCTTGCGCGTGACCACGCCGTGCAGCAGCCAGTTGGCCATGTGCTGGCTGCTGATGCGCAGCGTGGCACGGTCTTCCATCAGGCCCACGCCGTGGATGTCGGGCACTTTGGAGCAACCCACGCCCTGGTCAACCCAGCGCACCACGTAGCCCAGGATGCCCTGCGCGTTGTTGTCGAGTTCCTGCTGCTTTTCAGCGGCCGACCATTTGGCTTCGGGCACCACGGGAATGGTCAGCAGGCCGGTCAGCAGCTCGTCGCGCAGCGCCTGGCTGCCGGTGCTGGTCAGGGTTTTTTCCAGCGCCTTTTGCACGTCGCTGACCAGCAGCTGGTGGTAGTGCATGGCGTGCAGCGTGGCGCCGGTGGGGCTGGGCACCCAGGCGGTGTTGGCGCCGGCCTTGGGGTGGCCGATCTTCTGCTTCATCATCTCGGCCATCAGATCGGGCATGGCCCACATGCCCTTGCCGATCTGCGCCTTGCCGCGCAGGCCGCAGTCCAGGCCGACCAGCACGTTGTTGCGCTCGTAGGCCTGGATCCAGGCGCTGGTCTTCATGTCGCCCTTGCGGTACACCGGGCCGGCCTGCATGGCGCTGTGCATCTCATCGCCGGTGCGGTCCAGAAAGCCGGTGTTGATGAAGGCCACGCGGCTCTTGGCGGCGTCGATACAGGCTTTCAGGTTGACGCTGGTGCGGCGCTCTTCGTCCATGATGCCCAGCTTGACGGTGTTGGCCTTTAGGCCCAGCACCTGTTCGACACGGCCAAACAGTTCGCTGGCAAAGCCCACTTCGGCCGGGCCGTGCATCTTGGGTTTGACGATGTAGACGCTGCCCTTGCGCGAGTTGCGCAGGCCCTTGGCGCCCTTGCCCTGCAAATCGACCATGGCGATGGCGGTGGTGATGGCCGCGTCCATGATGCCTTCGGGGATTTCCTTCTGGCTGCCGTCCTTGGCCGTGTACAGGATGGCCGGGTTGGTCATCAGGTGGCCCACGTTGCGCACGAACATCAGCGAACGGCCATGGCGCGTGACTTCGCCACGCCCGCTGGGCTTGGTGTAGACGCGGTCGGGGTTCAGGCCGCGCGTCAGGGCCTTGCCGTCTTTCTGGAAGGTTTCGGTCAGCGTGCCGCGCAAGATGCCCAGCCAGTTGCGGTAGCCCAGCAGCTTGTCGGTGGCGTCCACGGCGGCCACCGAATCTTCCAGATCGAGGATGGTGGACACCGCCGCTTCGACCACCAGATCGGCCACGCCGGCCGGGTCGTTCTTGCCGATGGGCGATGTGGGGTCAATCCTGATTTCCAGATGCAGGCCGTTGTGCGCCAGCAGCACCGCCGTGGGCGCCTGCGGGCGGCCCTGGTAGCCGACGAACTGGCGGTTGTCGGCCAGCTTGCTGCTTTTGCCGCCCTTGAGCTTGACCACCAGCTCGCCGTCCTTGATGACGTAGCCGGTCGAATCGATGTGCGAGCCTTTTTTCAGCGGCGCGGTGCGGTCCAGCACGTGGCGCGCCCATTCGATCACCTTGGCGCCGCGCTGGGCGTTGTAGCCCTTGCCTTTTTCCAGGCCCTTGGTTTCAGGGATCACGTCGGTGCCGTACAGCGCGTCGTACAGGCTGCCCCAGCGGGCGTTGGCGGCGTTCAGCGCATAGCGTGCGTTCAGGATCGGCACCACCAGCTGCGGCCCGGCCTGCACGGCCAGTTCGTCGTCGACGTTTTCGGTGCTCAGCTTGACCTTGTCGGGCGTGGGCACCAGGTAGCCGATGCCTTCCAGGAACTGGCGGTAGGCGCGCATGTCCTTGATCGGGCCGGGGTTGGCCTTGTGCCAGGTGTCCAGCTCCAGCTGCAGGCGGTCGCGTTCGGCCAGCAGGGCGATGTTCTTGGGCGCCAGCTCGGTCACCAGGTCAGAAAAACCGCGCCAGAACGCCTTGGGCGCCAGGCCCACTTCGGGCAGCACTTCCTGGTTGACGAATTCGTACAGCTCGTTGGCGACTTGCAGATCGTGGATGGGGGTGCGCTCGGTCATCGGAAACCTCGTGATGGCAAAAATCGGGGGCAGCGGGGCTGAACAAACGAATGCAGCCACACGGGCTGCACGCTCAGGATCACTGTATTCGATTTGTTTCAGTCAACAAACAGGCTGAAAACTCAAAAACCTGTGACCAAAACGCAAAGATGAACGCCTGCGACAGCGCCGCAAGGAGCAAATTACTATGAAATCAGGAGCTGCTATCGCCCGCCGTTATTGCGCTGAAGGCCGATTTGGGTTCTAAACCCCGGCACGCGCTACGGCCGCGGGGTGCGTGCCGTCAGTCCAGGCCTTCGCGCACCGGGCGAATCGCCATCCACAGCGCAGCCACCCACAGCGGCGACGCCTGCACCAGGGTCAGCCCCAGGCTGGGCACGTCTTCGCTGCGCCAGGCCCAGGCCAGCGCCACCAGCAGCAGCACCCCGTGCGCCACCATGGCCCAGCGGCTGCATTGCATCAGCAGCCAGCCCACCCCGGCGGCGCCCAGGCCGCAGAACAGGTAATACAAGCCACCGCCGTGCGCCAGCATGACCAGGCCGCCCAGCACCAGCAAGGCGCCCCAGCCGATCATCACCATGCCCACCAGGCGCGGCGGCCCGGAAACGCGCGAGGCCGCGTCTTCCTGCCGGGCCATCAGCGCCAGGCGCGCCTGCAGCGCATCGTCCAGCGGGCGCGGGTCGGCGGTGCCGGCCCCGGGCGCCGCACTGGGCTGCCGCGCCGCCAGCGCCGCTGCGGCCACGGTGTTGATGTGGGCGCGCTCGGTCAGCACCGGCGGGTTGGCCGGTGGCCGGCGGGGCGCGGCCAAGGCATGGGCGCCATCCACCTCCGACGGGCCGCGCGCTGCGGGCGCGGCAGCCGCATTGCTGGCGCGGCGCTGCGGACTGGCAGGCGGTGACCGTGGCGGTGGCGGCGGTGGGGCGGCGCGCATACGGCCTTCCAGCTCGGCGCGCGCGCGGCGGCTGCCCTTGGCGGCCAGCTGTTGCAGCTGGGCAAGGCTCAGCGTCCGCACGTCGATGCGGGACGAAGAGGAGGGCGGAGAAGTATCGGCGGACATGAATGTAAGTAGTCGCAAACGCGCGGGCCATGATCGCACAGGCCCATCGCTCGCCCAAGCCCCTGTGGCGCCGGGGCCGCATTGGGGGGTGCCGACTGCGGATAATTCCCGCCCATGGACAAGCTCAAGGCGTTCGAGACCTTCACCTCGGTGGCCACGCGCGGCTCGCTCAGCGCGGCCGCGCGGGCCGAAGGCGTGGCCCCGGCGGTGATCGGGCGGCGCCTGGACGCGCTGGAGGAGCACCTGGGCGTCAAGCTGCTGGTGCGCACCACGCGGCGCCTGGCGCTGACGCACGAAGGCACGGCCTTTCTGGACGATTGCCAGCGCATCCTGACCGAAGTGGCGGGCGCCGAGGCCAGCGTGTCGGCCGGTGGCGTGCAGGCCAGCGGGCACCTGCGGGTGACGGCGCCTGCCGGTTTTGGGCGCCGGCACGTGGCGCCGCTGGTGCCCGACTTTCACGCCGCCCACCCGCGCCTGCGCATTTCGCTGAACCTGTCTGACCGCGTGATCGACCTGGCGGGCGAAGGCTACGACTGCGCCGTGCGCGTGGGCGATTTGCCCGATTCGTCGCTGGTCAGCATCCGCCTGGCCGACAACCGGCGCCAGACGGTGGCCGCGCCCGCCTACCTGGCGCGGCGTGGCGCCCCGCAGCACCCGCGCGATCTGCTGCAGCACGACTGCCTGGTGCTGTCCAGCGACGCCTCGCAAACGCGCGGCTGGGCCTTTCGCGTACCGCGGCATGCGCAAGGGCCGAACCACCACGATGGCCCCCTGACGGCGATGGACGCAGCCCAGGCCGCCCCGGCGCTGCCAGCGGCACCGAACGCCAAAGCCGACAGCGACACCGACACCGACACCGAAGTGATCCAACTGCGCCCCCGCGGCCCGCTGGAC
>JAGOEM010000299.1 GCA_017997715.1 Ottowia sp. | reverse complement strand
GGGTTGCCGCCAGCCGTGACGAAAGGCGGCACGTCCTGCGCCAGGCGCGACTGGAACGCGGTCATGGCGTGCGCACCGACGCGGACAAACTGGTGCACGCCGGTCAGCCCGCCCAGAAACACCCAATCGCCCAGGTGCACATGCCCTGCCAGCTGCACCGAGTTGGCCAGGATGATGTGATCGCCCAGCTGGCAGTCGTGCGCGATGTGCACATAGGCCATCACCCAGTTGTCGCTGCCCAGGCGCGTGACCCCGGCGTCCTGCACCGTGCCGGTGTTGATGGTGACGAATTCGCGGAAGGTGTTGCCGTCGCCGATCTCCAGGCGCGTGGGCTCGCCCGCGTATTTTTTGTCCTGCGGCGCCGCACCCAGGCTGGCGAACTGGAACACGTGGTTGTTCTGCCCGATCGTGGTGTGCCCTTCGATCACGCAATGCGGGCCGATCTGCGTGCCCGCGCCAATGCGCACGTGCGGGCCAATGATCGAATACGCGCCAACGGCGACCCCGTCCGCCAGCTCGGCAGCGGGATCGACCAGCGCGGTGGAATGGATCAGGCCCAAGTCAGCGCCCCCTGCGCGCTGCGACCCGGTTGGCACCAAGGCCGGTGGTTCGCGCGGCCAGGCCACGCGCGCCGCGTGCAGCGGCCCCTGGCAACCGGCGGCGCAGGCTCATACGACCTTGCGCATGGTGCACATGATCACGGCCTCGGCGGCAATTTCGCCATCGACCGAAGCGGTGCAGTTGTAGCGGTAGATGCCGCCGCGCACGCGGTCCAGCACGCCGTCCAGAATCAGTTGGTCGCCGGGCTCGACCGGCCGCTTGAAGCGCGCGCCATCGACGCCGACAAAGTAGAACACCGACTCGTCATCCAGCGACAGGCCCGTGACCTCGAACGAGAGCAGCGCGCACGCCTGGGCCAAGGCCTCCAGCATCAAAACGCCCGGGAACACCGGGCGCTTGGGGAAGTGCCCGGTGAAACACGGCTCGTTCACCGTCACGTTCTTGAGTGCCCGGATGGTCTTGGCCTCCAGGTCAATACTCAGCACACGGTCAACCAGCAAAAACGGGTATCGGTGTGGCAATTTCGTAAGGATGTGGTGGATATCCATCATGCCAATATGCTCACTATTTCATAGCTTTCTGCGCTTCACCATCAAGCGCTGCAGCCTATTTTTCTTCAAAATCGGCCATGAGCCGCTCGAGATGCCTGACGCGGTCGCGCAGCCGGTACAAACCCCTGACCGACGCCGCGTTCTTCTCCCACTCGCCATTCTCGTCGATCGGAAAGAAGCCGGTGTAGTGCCCCGGCTTGTGGATCGAACGTGACACGAGCGAGCCGGCCGTCACATGCACATGGTCGGCAATCGTCAGGTGACCAGAGATCATGCCAGCGCCGCCCACGGTGCAATAAGCACCAATGCGCGCACTTCCTGCCACACCCACGCACCCGGCCATGGCAGTGTGCTTGCCAATGTGCGTGTTGTGGCCGATCTGGATCAAGTTGTCGAGTTTCACCCCGTCTTCGATCACGGTGTCGTCCAGCGCACCCCGGTCAACGCAGGTGTTGGCGCCAATCTCGACATCGTCGCCAATGCGTACCGCGCCCAACTGCTCCATCTTGATCCAGGCGCCGTCTTGCGAAGCAAAGCCGAAGCCGTCGCCACCGATCACCGCGCCGCTTTGCACCAGGCAACGCGCACCCAGCACGCAGTTCTCCCCAATGGTCACGCGTTCCTTGATCACCGTATCAGCGCCAATGCGCGCACCGCGACCGACGAAGCTCAGCGCCCCCACGGTGGCGGTGGGGTCGACAAAGGCGCCCTCTTCCACCACGGCACTGGGATGGATGTGCACGCGCGGCGCGGCGCGGTGCAGGCGCTGCCACATCTGCGTCAGTCGCGCGAAATACAGGTGGGGGTCGTCCGCGACGATGCAGTCACCGCGACTGCGCGCGGCCTCTGCCATGGCGGGCGCAACAATCACGCAACCGGCGTGGGTGCTGGTCAACAGCTGCGACAGCCGGGGGTTGATCAGGTAGCTCAGCTCGTTCGGCTGGGCGGTTTCCAGTGGGGCCAGACGAGCGATCTGACGATCCGCATCGCCGAACAACTGGCCGCCCAGCGACTGGACAATGGCTCCGACTCGCAAGCTCACGTCAGGGCTTCAATCAAGGAATTCGACAACACGCGGGCGCGGCGGGCGCACTCACTTGGCACTGTTCAGCGCCTTGAGCACCTTGTCGGTGATATCCAGCTTGGGGTTGATGTACACCGCCTCTTGCAGGATGACGTCGTACTTCTCGGCCTCGGCCACCTGCTTGACCACGCGGTTGGCGCGATCCAGGATCTGCTGCAGCTCTTCCTGCTTGCGCGAATTCAGGTCTTCCTGGAACTCACGGCGCTTGCGCTGGAACTCGCGATCCTGATCCATCAGCTGGCGCTGGCGCGTTTGGCGCGCAGTTTCAGCCATGGTGGGCGCCTCGCGCTCAAAGCGCTCAGACGCGGTTTTCAGGGTGTTGCCCACCTCGTCGATTTCCTTCTCGCGGCGCGAGAATTCCTGCTCGAGCTTGGTTTGCGCAGCCTTCGCGGATGACGCCTCACGCAGCATGCGGTCGGTATTGACAAAGCCGATGCGTGCGGGATCCTGGGCCATGGCCCACGGACTCGCCAGCGCTGAGCCGGCCACCATCGCTGCCATCAGGCCGCGAGAAAGATACTGCTTCAAAACGAGGTTCCGATCTGGAATTGGAAACGCTGAATTCTATCCCCCGCGCGCTTGCGAAGTGGCACGGCCAAGGCGAAACGCAGCGGGCCCAGCGGCGAGATCCAGCTGAACCCTACGCCAGTGGAATAGCGCAATGCGTCGCCACTGATCTTCTCGCCATCGCCGTACAACGCACCCACGTCGACAAACCCGAACAGGCGCAAGGTGCGGTCGTTGCCCGCGCCCGGGAAGGGGGTGATGAATTCGGTGTTGAGCGTGAACTTGCGCGTGCCGCCAATGAAGGCGCCGGTGACGTCCCGCGGACCGAGCGTGGATTGCTCGTAACCCCGCACAGAACCCAGGCCACCGGAATAGAAATTCTTGAACACCGGGAAAGGCCGCCCGCCCAGCCCCTTGCCCCAGCCCACTTCGCCATTGAATGCCAGCGTGTACTGCTTGCTCAAGGGGAT
>JAGOEM010000128.1 GCA_017997715.1 Ottowia sp. | reverse complement strand
GGTCAATGGCGGGGCCGTCATCCTGGCCGACTAACCGACCGGTGCGCTGGACAGCACCAGCGGCGAGGAGGTGATCCGCATCCTGAAGGAGCTCAACGCCAACGGCCACACCGTCATCATCGTCACGCACGACATGGCGGTGGCCGCACATGCGCCGCGGCGGATCGAGATTCACGACGGCACCATCGTCAGGGACACGCGCAGCACGGCCGACGGTGATCCGCCCAGGGCCGCGGAGGGGCCGTTGCAGGGGCGCAAGACCGGCACCTGGTTTTCGGGCCGCGACCGTTTTCTGGAAGCCTTGCGCATGGCCTTGCGCGCGATGCGTGCGCACCGCCTGCGCACCTTTCTGACCATGCTGGGCATCATCATCGGCATTGCGTCGGTGGTGCTGGTGGTGGCGCTGGGGCGCGGTGCGCAGAACCAGGTGCTGTCACAGATTGGCGAGCTGGGCACCAACACGCTGGATATCTTTCCTGGCAAGGATTTCGGTGACACGCGGGCCGCCGCCATCGACACGCTGGTGGCCGCAGATGCCACCGCATTGGCGGCGCAGCCCTATGTGGACAGCGCCACGCCCAATGTGTCTGCCGCCGTCACGGCGCTGTACCGGGGCGTTGCGGCAGCGGGGCAGGTCAGCGGCGTGGATGCGGCCTACATGCGTGTGCGGGGGCTGAAGCTGGAAACGGGCCGTTGGTTCGACCAATCGGACATGGACAACCACGCCCAAGTGGCGGTGCTGGACCAGCGTGCGGCCAAGGCCTTGTTTGTGCACGAATCCAACCCCGTCGGTCAGGTGGTGCTGCTGGGCGAGATGCCGGTCGAGGTCATTGGTGTGCTGCAGCCGTCGCAGGGGCAGTTCGGCAGCTCCACGCCGACGTTTCACGCCCCCTATACGGCCGTGTCGACGCGGCTGACCGGGTCGACCCGCCTGGACAGCATCACGGTGCGCATCAAGGATGGGTTTTCTACCCAGACGGCGCAAGGTGCCGTGACCACCCTGCTGAGCGGCCGCCACGGCACGCAGGATTTCTTCATCTTCAGCTCGGATCAGATCCGCGGCACCATCGAGCGCACCAGCACCGCGCTGACCCTGCTGATTTCCTCGATCGCCATGATCGCCTTGCTGGTGGGCGGCATTGGCGTGATGAACATCATGCTGGTGTCGGTGACCGAGCGCACGCGCGAGATCGGCGTGCGCATGGCCATCGGCGCGCGCCAGTCCGACATCCTGCAGCAGTTCCTGATCGAAGCGGTGCTGGTCTGCCTGATCGGCGGCGCGCTGGGCGTGGCGCTGGCGGTGGGGCTGGGCACGGTATTCAATCTGTTCAAGGTGGGCTTCACGGTGTCGTTCTCTGTCGCGTCCATCGCGGTGGCGCTGGCCTGCTCGTCGTTCATCGGCATTGCCTTCGGCTTTCTGCCGGCGCGCAGCGCAGCGCGCCTCGAACCGGTTCAGGCGCTTTCGCGCAATTGATTCTTTCAGCATGAAGCGTTCTCTTGCCTTGACCCTGATCGCCAGCGCATGGCTGGCGGGCTGCAGCGCCCCCGTGCGCCATGCCCACGAGCGGCCGGCCAAGCCCCTGCCGACCAGCTACGCGCATGCGCGGGCGGACCAGCTTGCAGCGCCGACCCCGGTGGATGCCTGGTGGCGCAGCTTTGATGATCCGGCCCTAAACGTCTGGATCGACACCGCACTGGCACGCAACGCGGATCTGGCTGCGGCCGTCGTTCGGGTCCAGCGGGCTGCGCTGGAATCGCGCATGGCCGCGAACGCGCTGTGGCCTTCGCTGACCGGATCGGCGTCCACGGGCATCAGCCGGCCGCTGTCTGGCGGTACGCGCCGTACCACCGAATCAGGGGGGAGCAGCCTCGGCGTAGCTTGGGAGCTTGACCTGTTCGGCCGCCTGGGCGCGCTGCGCGAGGCTTCGCAGCTGGAAGCGCTGGCCACCGAAAACGACCGCAGCGCCGTCGCCCTGAGTTTGGCGGCCACCGTCAGCAACCTGTATTGGCAGCTGACCTATGCCAACGAGCGCATCGCGCTGGCGCGCCAAAGTTTGGCTTACGCCCAGCGCACCCGCGATTTGGTGGAGGCGCAATACCAGAACGGCGCCGTCTCGGGCCTGGAGCGGCAGGAGGCGGCCCAGCTCATCACTGGGCAACAGGCGGCGCTGAGTCAGCTGCAGCAAAGCAGGGACGATCTTCTGCAGACGCTGGCCGTCTTGCTGGACGGCGCCGAATTGCCCACGGCAGAGCCCTTGCAGTTCCCCACCAGGCCCTTGCCCGACGTGCAGCCCGGTCTGCCTGCCGATCTGCTGGCGCGGCGTCCCGATCTGCGCGCCGCAGAAGAGCGCTTGCGCGCGACGCTGGCCAGCGGCGACGCCGAGCGCCTGCGCTACTACCCCGCGCTGTCGCTGACCGGCGGGCTGGGCACCTCAAGCGCCGCCTTGCTGAATTTGCTGGCCAATCCGGTGGCGACACTGGGTGTCGGCGTCACGCTGCCGTTCTTGAACGTGCGTGAGATGCGCCTGGCGGGCGACATCGCACGGACGCGGTATGAAGAAGCGGTGGTGCTTTATCGCAAGACGCTGCTGACCGCGCTGTCTGAGGTCGAAAAAGCGCTGTCGGCGCGCACCCACCTGCAAACCCAGGCCCAGCTGCAGCAACAGGCGCTGGAACAAACCCGGGCGATAGAGCGCCTGAACGAAGCGCGTTACCGCTATGGGCAGACGCCGCTTCGTGCGTGGCTGGACGCGCAAGAGCGCCGCCGCGCGGCAGAGCTGGCGCTGGTCAGCACGCGGCTGGAGCAGTACCAGAACCAAGTCGCCTTGGTGCAGGCGTTGGGCGGCGGCACCAACTGAGCGCCGGACGCGTTGTGGCTGCCCTTGCTGAGGGTGCCACGGGCTTTTGCCGGTGCGGTACCGAAGACAGATTTCATTGATCCAAACCGCCCCCATCGCTGCACCTGGCACGCGCCTTGCACTGCACAATTCCCAAGGGGGCGCGGCCGCTGTAGGTGCCGCAGTTGGCACCAAATTGGCGCGCGCTGACCCCGGTCGGTTCAATCTGGAGAAGCAGCATGCGAAAAAAAAATAGGCGCACGATGGTGGTGGGTGCAGTCATGGTTCTTTCTGCGGCGGGTGCGCAGGCACAAAGTTCCGTCCAGCTCAGTGGGCTGGCGGATGCCTACGTCGGCTCCATGCGCATGGCGGGCGACAGCGAGCGCCGCAGCACGGTAGGCACGGGTGGCATGACGACGTCCTGGTTCGGCGTCAAAGGCACGGAAGACCTGGGCGGCGGTTTGAAAGCCGGCTTCGCATTCACCTCATTCATGCGCTTGAACACCGGCGAATATGGGCGCTTTGAGGGCGATACCTTCTGGTCGCGCGACGCGAACCTGAGCCTGTCTGGCAGCTTCGGCACCGTGGTGCTGGGGCGTTGGCTGGCGCCCAACTTCCTGCCTTCGGTGCTGTTCAACCCCTTCGGCGATTCGTTCGTCTTCTCTCCGTTGATCCTGCATGCCGACGTGCCGCTGTTCAATGGCACCGGCTGGACAGGCACTTCTCATGCGGATACGGGCTGGTCCAGCCAGCTGGCCTACACCACACCGGATTTCGGCGGGCTCAAAGCCACCTTGCAGTACCAGTTCCGCGACAGCGCCAACAGCGGCAAGAACTTCGGCGGCAACCTGATGTACTTCAACGGTGGCCTGGGCCTGACGGCGTTCTATGAACGCACCGAGGTGGGCAACCCGGTGGCCGTGCGGTATGAAGACGGATCCAAGCGCACCAACTGGATGCTGGGGGGATCGTACGATTTCAAGGTTGTGAAGCTGTTCGCCACCTATGGCCAGTCGAAGAACGACGTGACCGATGCCAAGCTGAAAACGGCCACCTTGGGTGCGTCGGTGCCGATGGGTGCAGGCAAGATACTGGCGGCCTATGCCCGCACGCGCAACAACCTGCTGGACGCCACGCGCCAGACGCTGACGGTCGGCTACGGCTACGACCTGTCCAAGCGCACCGATCTGTACGCCAACGTGATGCACGACCGGATCACCGACCGCAGCAACGGCACCAGCTTTGGCGTGGGCGTGCGGCACAGGTTCTGACTGGGGCCGGGGGCGCCAGGTTCAGCGCCTGTCGTCAAGCACGCCATCGGGCCAGCCGGCCTTTGGCGGGCGCACGGCGTGAACGCATAGGCGCCAGCCGCTGGCCCTGCATCGTCCTAGCGCCTCAACGCGGTCAACAGCTTCTGTCCCGCGCGGCCATCGGGTTTGCTGCCCAGGCGCTGCTGTTCTACTTTGATGGCCTCCCGCGTCTTGGCGCCGATCATGCCGTCGGCGCTGCCGATGTCGTGGCCGCGTGCCAGCAGCAGGGTTTGCAGCTCGCGGTTTTGCGCGCGCGACAGGCCCGGGTCGTCGGTGGGCCAGGGCGTGACAAACGCGACGCTGGCGCCAGGGGTGGCCACCAGGTTGGACAGTTGCGCAATGGCCAGGCCGTAGTTTTCGCTGGCGTTGTAGCTGTACAGCGTGTCGAAATTGCGCCCGACCAGAAAGGCCGGGCCGCCGGATGCGCGGCTGCGCGCCGGGATCATCAGGCCTGCGCTGGGCAGGCTGTCGGGCAGGGCAGAGCCGTCGACCAGCGTCACCCCGCTGCGGCGCCAGGCGTCGATCGGGCGCTTGTTCTTGCGGCTGGCGTCGGAAGTGTCAAAACCTGCCGGTAGGCGCACTTCATAGCCCCAGGGCTCGCCGCGCCGGTAGCCTGCGTTCTGCAGAAACTTGGCGGTAGAGGCCAGGGCATCGGGCACGCTGTCGACGATGTCGCGGCGGCCATCGCCGTCGAAATCGACCGCGCTGCGGAAGAACGTGCTGGGCATGAACTGCGTCTGCCCGAACGCACCGGCCCACGAGCCGACCAGCTTGTCGGGCGCAATGTGGCCTTCCTGCAGGATGCGCAGCGCCGCTGCGAATTCGCCCCGGAAGTAGCTCTGGCGCCTGCCAAAGCAGGACAGCGTGGCCAGCGATTGCACCAGCGATCGCCCGCCCAGGTTCTGGCCGAAGTTGCTCTCTACGCCCCACACGCCGATAACGATGTGGGGCGCCACGCCGGTTTGCTGTTCGACCCGGCGCAGCGTGTCTTGCCACTTGGCGTAGGCGGCGCGGCCATCGGCCACGCGCTCATCGTCCACCAGCACGGCGATGTAGTCCCACACCGGCATGGTGAATTCGGGCTGGCGGTCCAGCAGCACCAGCACCGACGCGTCCGGCGCCAGTGTCTGCGTGTGTTGCGCGAAGGTGGCGCGGTCGATGTTGCGAAAGGCGGGGCTGCCTTGCAGTTCGGCCAGGCAACTGCGAAAGCGGGCATCGTCCACGGTGGGGCCGGCATCCTGGGCGGACGCGCTGCTCAGCATGAAGGCGGCGGATGCAAGCGCGGCAGCACAGCGGCCGATCTTGGTGGGGTTGAGGGTGATCATTCAAAAATGATAGCTGATTACGCAGTCAGGACGCGCGCCAAGGTGCAATATCTTGCTTCAGCGCCGCCCGCGCAGCCGCCGCACAAGCCCCCGTGCCAAGTCGCGCACGGCACTGTTTTTGCGCCAGCGCGGCGCTAAGCTGCCAAGTGCTTTAACCCGAGGCGACACCCGCTCGCTGCTATTGGCTGACATGAAAACATTCGAGACACTTGCCGCCCTTGCCGCCCTGGTGGGCCAGGAAGTCGTGGTGACGGACTGGCACACCGTCACGCAGGCACACATCAACCAGTTTGCCGATGCGACAGGCGACCACCAGTGGATTCACGTCGATGTCGAGCGCGCCAAGGCGGGGCCTTTTGGCACGACGATCGCGCACGGTTACCTCACGCTGTCGCTGCTGGCGGGCTTTTTCGATCGATCCTTGGCCGTATCCGACGTGCGCATGGGAATCAACTATGGCTTGAACAAGGTGCGCTTCATATCGCCCGTACCGGCCGGCAGCCGGCTGCGCGCGCGACTGGTGCTGCTGGGTGTCGAACCGATAGAGGGTGGGCAGCAGCTGGCGTGGGCGTGCACGCTGGAACGTGAGGGCGCCGACAAGCCCGCGTGTGTGGCCGAATCGCTGGCGCGCTATTACGTTTGAAGCGCCTGGCGCCCGTCCGGCGCGCTATACAGCCCGAAATTGCTTGGCTGGCAGAAAGCCCTGAAACAGCGGACGCAAGGATTCGATGCGCGCGGCGGCCTCGGCCTGACCAAACTGCTCCGAGATGGCTTGGTACACCTCGCTGCGCAGCAGCCAGAGTTGCACGGCCGAGGTGGCGCCGGACAGTTGCATGCGCACGCGCCGCACGGTCTTGAGCTCGCAATCGCTCACGCGCTCCAGCATGGCGCAGCGAATGCGGGTCAGATCGGCGCTGTCGGCCACGCGTTGGCCGCGCACACGGCGAACCATGGCCTGGGCAGCGGCAGCGAAGGGCTTAAGGGCGGGCGGCATGATGTTTGGCAATAGCTCCAAAGCGAACGGCGCATACTGGTGTGAGCACCTGTAGCCAAGTGTATCGGCGGCCATTGCGCTAATGCCGGATTCTTGCCTTCAGGGGGCGCCGCGGGCGCCAAAGCAGTGGAATATGCACGCTTGATATTCATCAAGCGTCCTATCCGGGCACCGGGCACCAGGCCACGGCGGGGCCGTCAGGCAAAGGCGTTTTGCCGCCAGGCCTCGAACACGGTGACGGCCACCGCGTTGGACAGGTTCAGGCTGCGCTGGCCGGCACGCATGGGCAGGCGCAGATGCTGGTCGGGTGCCATGGCATTGCGCACCTGTTCGGGCAGGCCGCGCGTCTCGGCGCCAAAAACCAGCCAGTCACCCGGTTGGAACGCCACGTCGTGCACGCCACGGCTGGCGCGGGTGGTCAGCGCGAACAGGCGATCGGCGGCCGGCTGGCACACCTGCAGGAACGCCGTCCAGTTGGCGTGGCGGCGCAGGTCGGCGTATTCGTGGTAATCCAGCCCGGCGCGCCGCATGTGTTTGTCGTCCATCGAGAAGCCCAGTGGCTCGATCAGGTGGAGGCTGCAGCCGGTGTTGGCCGCCAGGCGAATCACGTTGCCGGTGTTAGGCGGGATTTCAGGTTCGACCAGGACGATATGGAACATGCGCGTGATTGTGCCGCTGCGGCTCAGTGCGGAGGCGTGCGCCCCAATGCCAGGGCGGTGATGTGCGCTGCGCCTGCGCTGCGGACCGTGCGTGCCGCCTCGAACAGGCTGGCGCCGGTGGTCATGACGTCGTCGATCAGGACCACGCGGCGCCCCGCCAGATCGGCGGCGCGCAGGGGTTCTACGGCGTACACGCCGCGCACGTTGCGCAGGCGCTGGGCGCGCGGCAGGTTGTGCTGGGGCGGCGTATCGCGGGTGCGCAGCAGCAAGTCCAGGCGCACAGGCACGTGCGGGGGCGTGCAGTGTTGCGCCAACAGCTGCGCGGGGTTGTAGCCGCGCTCGGCCAAGCGCTCGCTCGACAGCGGCAACGGGATGGCCATATCCGCGAGGGACAGCGCGCTGGCCACGCCGGGCGCCGCGGGCAGCAGCGCCGCCAAGGGCGCGGCCAGGCCCGGTTCGCCATAAAACTTGAACTGCACGACGCAGTCCGCCCACGGCCAGGCGTAGGGCACAGCGGCCAGGCACAGATCGACCGGGGGCGGGTCCTTCAAACAAGCGCCGCAGATGCGCGCCCCGCCCGCCAGGGGCAACGCGCAGCGTTCGCAGCGCGCCACCGGCGGGGCAAAGTGCGCCACGCAGCGCCTGCACAGCGCCTGTGACGGCCAGGCGTGGCAAATACGGCACTGGCTGGGCAGCGCCAAGCGCCAGTCCGCTGGGAACCATCGTTGCAGCGCAAGCCGGCGCATGATCAGACTGATGAGGGGTGGCGAGGACAGGTGGCGGGGAAAAGGCGACCGCAGCGCGTGAAAACCCGCGCCTCAATATACTGCGGCCCACCCGCCACGCCATGCCCGCAGAACACCCCCCCACCCTTGACCCCGTTGCCGCCGAGCGCTGGGCCGCACGCGCCGTGACGGCGTCGCCCTGGCTGCATGAAGAGGTGGCACGGCGCATGGTCGAGCGGCTGGACGTGATCCGCCTGCCCGTTCAGCAATGGGCCGACTGGGAGCCCGCGCACGGCGGACTGGATGGCCACGCCCTGGTCGCGCAACGCTATCCGGATTCCAAGTGTTTTTGGGTCTCAGCGCACGCTGGATCGGCGCAGGCAGCTATCAAAATAAAAGCAAAACCCTGGTGGCAACGCTGGGGAAAGCTGGGCGACGGCGATCGGGTGGAGCACGTGGCGGAACCGCCGGTGGGCGGCGTTCAGTTGGTGTGGGGCAACATGCTGGCGCACCACGTCGCGGCGCCGCAGGCCTTGCTGGGCGCCTGGCACCGCGCGCTGGCGGTTGATGGGTTCGTGCTGTTTTCCTGCCTGGGGCCTGACACCCTCAAGGAGTTGCGCGCACTGTATGCACGGCTGGGCTGGCCGCCGCCTGCGCACGAATTCACCGACATGCACGACTGGGGCGACCAGCTGGTCGCCGCCGGGTTTGCCGAACCGGTGATGGACATGGAAACGCTGACGCTGCAGTTCGACACGCCCGAGCGCCTGTTGGCCGAACTGCGCGGCCTGGGGCGCAACCTGGGTGTCGCCCGTTTCGCCGGTCTGCGCGGACGCCAATGGCGCCAGCGCTTGCTGGCTGAGATGGATGCAAGCCTCCGGCAGAACGGCCCCGACGGGCCTTTATCCCTCAGCTTCGAGGTCATTTACGGGCACGCCATCAAGGGCGCACCCCGCCATGCCATGGCGGGGCAGACCCATATCGCGCTGGACGACATGCGCGCGTCGTTGCGGCGGCGCCAATGAATTTGGCACTCTGTTGAGATTTGTCAAACCCCTGCGGGGAGTCGGTTAAACTCGCCCGCAACAGCGTGAACGGTTTCACACGGGGGTTGGTCGCAGGAGGCCGCCTTGCACGAATCGTCGACCTTGCGGCTTGCCTGTCAGCGCTCACGCGTGGGCTTGGCGCCTATGCCGCAATGGCCGTGTGACGCCAGCGCAATTGGCGCCGGTTGACGGCGCGTTGTGTTGGATTTCGATCACCTCAGGCGCAGTATTCCGGATGGTTGGCGCGCTCTTCGCGTCGGGCTTTTCGGGGCTGGATCTGCGGTCATAGGGGCAGCGTTTCTGGTTCATGCCCGGCACGCTAAAGGTGGCGGGGCGGTGGTGCTGACCGATGTTCGCTTGCTTGCCTGGCGCGAGCAGGCAGGTTCAGGCCAACGCATTGAGGTTGCTGATACCAACGGTTGGGCACCACCCGGATGGGGTCAGAGATCGTGGATTGGTTTTGGCTCGCATGGGCAAACGGTCGAGGTAGGCCGCCATGTGCGCCCGGCGTGGCGCAAAGCGTTGGCTGGGGAGATGGGCCGGGCACTGCGCATGATCAGCGTGGCGCCCGGAGCAGATCAGGAAGTGGTTGTGTAAGGCACTGAATAACGTGAGCACGATGAAGAGCATTGCAACACGACTGGCTGGCGTTTCGCGCCACGCTGGCATCTGGACTGCGGCCTGGGCCGCCACCGGCGCTATGGCGCAGCGTGTCAACGATCTGCCGGGCGGCCCGGCGGTCAATCAGCTCAACCTGCCGCCGGCCGCCACGCGCATCGCGGAAGCGCAGAGTGATCTGCACTGGATGATGCTGATCATCTGCTCGATCATCCTCGTCGCCGTTTTCGGCGTCATGTTCTATTCGATCTGGAAGCACCGCAAGTCGCAGGGCGCCAAGTCGGCCAGCTTCCATGAGTCGGTCACCGTCGAGGTGATCTGGACCATCGTCCCCTTTCTGATCGTGATCGGCATGGCGCTGCCCGCCACCAAGGTCGTGGTGGCGCAGAAAGACACCTCCAACGCCGATCTGACCATCAAGGCCACCGGCTACCAGTGGAAGTGGGGCTACGATTACCTGAGCGGCGAGGGCGAAGGCATTGGCTTCTTGTCGACGCTGGATTCGTCGCAGCGCGCGTTGTCCGATGCCGGCACGCCCAAGGGCGACGACTACCTGCTCAAAGTCGACCATCCGCTGGTGGTGCCGGTCGGCAAGAAGGTGCGCATCATCACCACCGCCAACGACGTGATCCATTCGTGGATGGTGCCGCAGTTCGGCGTCAAGCAAGATGCCATCCCCGGCTTCGTGCGCGACACCTGGTTCCGCGCAGAGAAAACGGGCGATTTCTACGGCCAGTGCGCAGAA
>JAGOEM010000298.1 GCA_017997715.1 Ottowia sp. | reverse complement strand
AGGGCGTTAACAGCCTCGCCCCGATTGAGCACCCGGCGCAACTCGTTCCTGAAAGCGTCCTTGACAAAGTAGTCAGCCAAAAACGCCGTACGCAGCAACCGCCCCAATTGCACGCCAGCCTCATAGGTGGTCGAATTTCTCGATTTCGGGGAAGCTGATGTCGACCTGCGGCTGCGCCTGGCGGGTCCGGTCGGCCAGCAACTGGGGCAGCCGGTGCAGGGTCTGGGGGCCGAACACCACGTCCACGTAAGGCGCGCGCTTGATGATCTCCTCGCCCTCCTGGCTGGCCACGCAGCCGCCCACGCCGATCAGCACCCCCTTTTTCTTCAGGTGCTGTACCCGGCCCAGGTCGCTGAAGACTTTTTCCTGGGCTTTCTCGCGCACCGAGCAGGTGTTGAACAGGATCAGGTCGGCCTCGTCGACGTTGGTGGTGGTTTCGTAGCCTTCGGCGGCGTTCATGACGTCGGCCATCTTGTCCGAGTCGTACTCGTTCATCTGGCAGCCGAAGGTTTTGATGAAGACTTTCTTGGTCATGGGGAAAGCGAGGATGAGGACGGAAACAAACCAGGCGCCCGCGCGCAAGGCTGTCGGGGGTTCGGTTTGACGGCGCGCCTGGGCCGGCGGCGTCGGCAGTCTGCCGCGTCAGGTCGGCTTGACCGGCCGCTTCAGCGCGGCTTCCTGGGGCGTGAGGATCCAGACTTCGTGGATCAGGCCGTGGCCGTCGCGCACGTAGTTCACCACCAGTTCCTGGTTGACCAGTCCGCCGGACAGGACCAGCAGGTTGGCGGTGTCATGAATGCGCGCGCCGGGCGACAGGCGGTCCGGCTTGCCGTTGAGCGTGACATGTGGCGGCAGTGTGACCACCAGCTTGCCGCGCAGGGCGGATTCGGGGAAATTGCGTGGCGTGCCCTGCGCTTGGGCGGCGGCGGGCAGCAGCAGGGGAAGACCGGCGCCTGACAGCGCCAGCGCCCATGTAAGAAGGAAAGACCGACAGCGATTCATGGTGTTCATCCAGAGGCTGAGACAGGCTGGCGAGTGTATCAGCCGGCCCGCGGCGACAGGGTCTTCGGTCCCAAGTTCTGCGATCCTTGCTCGCACCGATGGGGCGCTTCGAGGCTTTCGTTGGGCAGCGGTCCTTTCACGGCGCGGGATACTGGCGTTTGCCACCGACCCAGACCGCTTCGGTGCGCAGGCGGTCGAGTTCAGGCACGGGCGTGGTGTAGGGGTTGCGATCCACGATCTGAAGGTCGGCCCACTTGCCCACCTCCAGGGAGCCGGTCTTGTCCTGCAACCGCAGCTGATAGGCACCGTGGACGGTCATGGCCCGCAACGCCTGCTGCGCCGTGATGCTTTCGGGCTGGTTCAGCAGCAGTCCCAGCCCGGTGGCACGGTTCATGGCCGTCTGCATCAGGGAAAACCCCTTGGGCGGAAACATCGGGCTGTCCGCATGCAGCGTGGGCTGCACACCCTGGGCAAACGCGCTGCGCACGGGCAGCGTCTGTTGGGCGGCCGCCAGGCCCACGATGCTGTTGGCCAGGGCGTCGCCGTAGTATTTGATGTGGTGGACATGGAACGAGGGCGTGACCTTCAGGCGGGCGAGTTGTTCCACGCTCTCACGCGGCATGAACACACCGTGCTCCACACGCACCACCGGCGCCGGGCCCGCCAGGCTGCCCGCCTTGTCCACGGCCGCGAGCACGGCCCGGTTGGAGGCGTCGCCCTGGCTGTGGATGGCCACCTGCCAGCCTTTGGCGCTGTATTGACGCAGCTTGTCGACCAATGCATCTGGCGCAATCATCGCGCTGCCGTGCGTGCCCCCCTGGATGCCCAGCGTGCGACCCAGCGGGCTGTCGAGGTAGGGAAAACTGGTGTACATGCTGCCGGTGTAGGGCGAGCCGTCGTGCCAGAGCTTGAGGCCCAAGACCCGGAAATGGTCGTTGCCGTTGTCGGGGGTGTCGGGAAGGTATTGGAGTTCGTCTTCGATCAGGTAGAAGTACTGGCGGATGCGCGGCGACCCCTTTCGGGATGCCGCCACCCGAGCCAGCACCGGCGGCACGTTGTAGCCGAGCGAGGCGACCGAGGTAAAGCCGTTCGCCAGCAGGTCGTCGAGCACCGCGACGTAGCGGTTGTAGAGTTTCCAGGGTGACTTCAGTTCCTTGAGCAGGGGCGCCGCGGCGCGGGTTTCGGCAACGAAGCCGGAGAACCCGCCGTGGGCGTCGCGTTCATAGAACGATCCGGCGCCGGGGTCCGGCGTGTTGGGGGTGATGCCGGCCGCCTCGAACGCCTTGGAGTTGGCCCAGAACGAATGCAAGGTTTGCGACACCAGCACCATCGGGTTGTCCGGGGCGATGGCGTCCAGCTCCTTGCGGTGCGGAATTTTCAGGTCCGGCGTCAGGATGGCGTCCAGTCCCCCCGCATAGATCCATTGTCCCTTGGGCACCTTGGCGACTTCGCGTCGCAGCGTGGCCCAAACCTCGGCATTCGTCCTGTGGCGAAAGCCTGAGAGGTCAATCGCGCCGTTGAAAACCGCGGTGATCGACGGGTGCTCGTGCGCACCCACAAAGCCGGGCATCAAGGTCTTGCCTTGCAGGTTCACCACCTCGGTGCGGGCGCCCTTGGTGGCGAGTACGTCCCGCTCCGAACCGACGGCGGTGATGATGCCATCGCGCATGGCCAACGCCTGGGCCACGTCGTCCCGGGCGTTGACGGTCAGGACTGGGCCACCGTGGAAGATCACATCGGGCGAGCCGTCCTGGCAGGCGCCCAGCATCAGCGTCGCGCACATGGCCATCCATGCGATGGGTTGGCGCTTGCTCCACCGTCGGATTGGCCGGGTGCCGGATCGGTACGGGATGGGCCGTGGGGCGGGGGCGGGTCGTTGAGTGCTCATGGATCGGGCGAAATTGGTGTCGGGCTCATTCTGCAGGTCCCTGCCCGGTGTGTCCAACGCCGCGGCAGCCGCCAGGCGCATGCATCCGAGTCGGGCCTGGATCGACGAGACTCGGCGCTTGAGCATGGTCGCGCGGATGGGCAACGGGTTGCGCTGGTGGCTCGACAGGCGGTGAATTGAACCGGATCGCGGTCACGGATAGGAAATTCAACCGCATGAGGCCAAGTATGGCACGAGTTTTGGGCCTCGAAACACGTTCGGCCAAGGAAGGTTGAGCGCTCGCTTGCCGCTCAATGGCAAGAGCTTGGGAGGCAGTAT
>JAGOEM010000297.1 GCA_017997715.1 Ottowia sp. | reverse complement strand
ATCCCGGCCTTCACCGTGGGCGAGCTGTCGGCGGCGTTCCAGATCGGCTTTCTGATCTTCCTGCCGTTCCTGATCATCGACCTGATCATCGCCAACATCCTGATGGCCATGGGCATGATGATGCTGTCGCCCACCACCATCTCGCTGCCGTTCAAGCTGCTGCTGTTCGTGCTGGTCGATGGGTGGGTGAAGCTGTCGCATGGGCTTGTTCTCTCGTATTGATGAGCGCCCCCCTGAGTCGCCTGCGGCGCCTTCCCCCCGAAGGGGGGACACCACCAGCGGCCTGGCTAAGCCAGCTCCGCGGTGGTTCGCGCTTGGCCTGCTCCGCGGCCCATTCCGGGCTGGCTGCGCAGCCCGCCCGGCGCCCTCCCCCGCTGGGGGAGGGTTGGGGTGGGGGCCGCGCCGGTGGCCTTGGGCAGGGTTGCTGTTGTGGGAGCGGCCTTGGCCGCGATGCGGCGTGTCGCTGCCGCGCGGGGCTTTTTGCCGGCCTGCGGGGTGGCGAACCAATGACCCATGCCGCCACTGGGCCGGCCGAGGTGGGCACTGAAACCTAGGACGCTGAAAGCATGCTCGACAGTCAAGCCATTCAACTCGTGTACCAGGCCCTGTGGCTGGTGCTGCTGCTGTCGGCGCCGCCGGTGCTGGTGGCGGCGCTGGTGGGGCTGCTGGTGGCGCTGGTGCAGGCGGCCACGCAGATTCAGGAGCAGACGCTGCAGTACGCGCTGAAGTTCTTCGCCATCGTGCTCACCATCTTCGTCACCGCGTCGCTGCTGGGCGGCTCGCTGTACCAGTTCGCGGACCGGGTGATGACCGAGTTTCCCGCCCTGGTAAAAAAATGAACGCCGCCCTGAGCCGCTCACGCGGCTTCCCCCCGACGGGGGGACAACGCTGGCGGCCGGCGCAGGTCCGGCCGCGGCGTTCCCGCGTGACCTGCTCCGCGGTCGCTATGGGGGCTTATTGCGCAGCCCCCGCGGTGGAGCAGCGGCATGGGTGAATCGCTCGCCGCCATCGGCAACCTGGGCGATCTGGCGCTGCTGGCGGCGCTGGCCAGCACGCGCTTTGCCATGGCGTTTCTGCTGCTGCCGATTCTGGCGCAGGACACGGTGCCGCAGATGGTGCGGGCGGCCATCTTCCTGGCCTTCGGCATCGTCACGCTGGCGGTGCAGCCGGCCATCAACGTCCACGATTTCGGCGTCGGCGACTGGATCGGGCTGTTCGCCAAGGAGGCCTTTCTGGGCCTGGCGCTGGGCCTGCTGCTGGCGGCGGTGCTGTGGGCGTTCGACGCCGCCGGCTCCATCGTCGACGGTGCCAGCAACCTGGCGCAGGCGCAGATCATGGACCCGCTGTCGGGCCGGCAGACTTCGCTGTCGGGCGCCTTCCTGGGCCGGCTGGCGGTGTACGTGTTCATGTTCTCGGGCGGGCTGATGCTGTGGGTGGGCGTGCTGATGGAGAGCTTCGCGCTGTGGCCGCTGGCACGGCCCGGGCTGGCGCTGAAGCTGCAGGGCGTGACGCTGTTCGAAACCGCCTTCGCTCAGTTCGCCGGGCTGATGTTCATGATCGCCGCGCCGGCGCTGGTGGTGCTGTACGCCATCGACCTGTCGCTGGGGCTGATGAACCGCTACGCGCCGCAGCTCAACCTGATCGCCATCTCCATGTCGCTCAAGGGCGTGGCCGCGGTGGCCGTGTGGCTGGTGATGCTGGGCACGCTGGTGCGCACGCTGATCGACCAGGTGGGCGCGCTGATGCCCACCATCCTGCGGCAGGTGCAGTCGCTGCTGGGGTGATTACCAGGGGTTTTTCGGGGTCAAATCGGCCTCCAGAGCCCGCCCATCAAGCGCCGACAGCTACTTAAATAGTAGCAAATCGCGCCTGTGACAAATGGCACACCGACTGGGAACGATCCCAGTAGCGCGGCCGGCACCCGGCACGTAACATCCCTGTCACGAAATCAACGTTCCAGCACCTGATCGCCATGAGCACCTTTCCACCCCTGTCCTCCCTGCCGCCCGGCCTGCACGTGCCGGCCACCGGCTGGGACCGCGCCCGCCCGGCGTCGGGCGGGGCGGCGCCCAGCGGCGATGCGGCCCAGCTGTTCGGCTTCGTCGGCGACCACCAGGCCGCGCGCCTGCTCACCGTGCCGCCGTCCAGCGGCGACAGCGCGGCGCAACTCGAGGCGCGTTTTCTCGACCACCTGTTCCAGCGCGGCTGACCGTGGCCCGCGCCACGCCCGGCCGCGCCTGAGCCGCTAGGCGGCCTTTCCCACCACCTTCATGAGCAGCCCCGCGCCCACCCTGGTGCCCCGGCCCGATCCGGACTGGTCCGGCGCCGCCGAGGTGCTGATCGAAGGCTGCGCCCACCTGCCCACCCCCGAAGAGCGCGTGCGCTGGCTCGAACGCCTGTGCCTGTCGCTGGGCGACACGCTCTACCCCGCCTTCCTGCAGGTGCTGTGCCGCGTGGGCGAGCACGGCGACGCGGCGGCGCAGAAGGCCGTGGCCGACACCCTGGTGCTGGCGCTGCAGACCGGGCGCCTGCCCTCGGGCCGCCACACCGCCTGGGGCGCCACCCACGGCGCCGCCACGCGCGCCATGGGCCCCATCGAATACCTGTGCGCCTGGCACGCCCAGCCCGACAACCGCGGCCCGCTGGCCGCCACCGCCTTCGACCGCGCCGCGCGCGCCGTGCTGGGGCTGGTGTCGCACAGCGACACCGCGCGGCGCATGTACTGCGCCAAGCTGCTGGCCGACGCCGAAGACCCGCTGGGCGGCGCCTGGTCGCGCGGCACCCGCCCGGCCCTGGCCGCCATGGCGCGCAGCTGGTCTGCGGCCGGCGCCACCACCTCGGCCCAGCGCGCCGCCGCGGACGCGGTGGATGCCTTCCTGGCCGAACTCAAGCGCAGCGACGGTGGCGGGGTGGCTGCGGTGGCGGCGGGCTGGATTCCGCCGGCGTCGCCGCGCTGAAGGCGTGCGGGCGGCTGCTGGACTTCGCGGTCGCCGGCCCTGCCGCCAGCGCGGTGCCAGCAGCTTGGTGCAGACGGATACTCCCTTGCAATATATCCGCCAGCGCTTGTTTAATAAGCGCCAGACAATCATACTCCTTATGAGTATCGGGTCGAACGTCAATCCGTGTGCGCTGCGACCTTGTCCGGTGCGGGCGCCGCGGCGCGCTTGTCGATCAGGCTCACGCTGGCGGCCGTCACGCCCAGCACGTACT
>JAGOEM010000296.1 GCA_017997715.1 Ottowia sp. | reverse complement strand
GTACGACGAAATCACCAGGCTGCGCCCCGACTGGCACGACAGCGACCCCGAAAAGGGTGCCATCAAGGTCGTGATGACGGGGTCGGCCAGCGACAAGGCGCTGCTGCGTCCGCACATCTACGACGGCAAGGTCAAGAAGCGGCTGGAAAAACGCTTCAAGGACCCGGCCGACCCGCTGCGCTTGGTTGTAGTGCGCGACATGTGGCTGACCGGCTTCGACGCGCCCTGCGTGCACACGCTGTACGTGGACAAGCCCATGAAGGGCCACAACCTGATGCAGGCCATTGCGCGGGTGAACCGCGTCTTCAAGGGCAAGCAGGGCGGGCTGGTGGTGGACTACATCGGCATTGGCAACGAGCTCAAGGCCGCCATGAAGGAGTACACCGCCAGCAAGGGCCGGGGCAGCCCCACCGTGGATGCCCGCGAGGCGTACAGCGTCCTCATGGAAAAGCTGGATGTCCTGCAATCCATGCTGCATGGCTGCGACTACGGCGATTTCCTGACGGGCGGGCACGGCACCCTGGCGCGGGCCGCCAACCATGTGCTGGGCCTGCGGCCCGAGGGCGGCCAGGACGGCAAACGCCGTTTTGCCGACGCCGCGCTGGCGCTGACGCAGGCGTTTTCGCTGTGCTGCACGCTGGACGAGGCCAGGGCGGTGCGCGAAGAAGTGGCTTTCATGCAGGCCGTGAAGGTCATCCTGACCAAGCGGGACATCACCGCCCAAAAGCGCACCGACGCGCAGCGTGACGAGGCCATCCGGCAAATCATCAGCAACGCGGTGGTGTCGGATCAGGTGGTGGACATCTTCGACGCGGTGGGCCTGGACAAACCCAACATCGGTTTGCTGGACGATGAGTTCCTGGCCCAGGTGAAGAACCTGCCCGAAAAGAACCTGGCGGTGGAGCTGCTGGAGCGCCTGCTGGAGGGCGAGATCAAGAGCCGCTTCAGCGGCAACGTGGTGCAGGAGAAGAAGTTCTCCGACCTGTTGGGCAACGTGATCAAGCGCTACCAGAACCGCTCGATCGAAACCGCCCAGGTGATGGAAGAGCTGGTCGAAATGGCCAAGAAGTTTCGCGAGGCCGCGGGCCGGGGCGAGCGGCTGGGGCTGAGCGAGGACGAGGTGCGGTTTTACGACGCGCTGGCCGCCAACGAGTCGGCCGTGCGCGAACTGGCGGACGAGACGCTGAAGAAAATCGCCCACGAACTGACCGAGAACCTGCGCCAGAACCTGTCGGTGGACTGGTCCGAGCGCGAAAGTGTGCGCGCCAGGCTGCGGCTGATGGTCAAGCGCATCCTGCGCAAGTACAAGTACCCGCCGGACTCCGCCGATGCAGCGGTGGAGCTGGTTCTGCGGCAGGCGCAGAAGCTCGGCATGGAGTGGGCAGCCTGATGGCGGCCGAGCCCCACCCAGGCGGGCAGGCCCAGGCCGCCGCCTCGGCCCGCCCCATCGACATCGCCCTGCTCGCCAGCGTCTTCGTCGTCGCCGCCTGCGGCCTGCTGTACGAGCTGGCGGCGGGAGCGCTGGCGTCGTATGTGCTGGGCGATTCGGTGCTGCAGTTCTCCACCATCATCGGCACCTATCTGTTCGCCATGGGCGTGGGCAGCTGGCTGTCGCGCTACTTCGAGCGCCAGCTGCCGGCGCATTTCTTGCGCATTGAATTGATGGTGGCGCTTGTGGGTGGGGCGCTGCCAGCTATTCTTTTCATGGCAAACGCGTATGTGCCGGGCGCCTTTCGCCCGCTGCTCTACGGCCTGGTGCTGCTGGTGGGCACGCTGGTCGGGCTGGAGATCCCGCTGGTCATGCGCATCCTGAAGCGCAACACCCAGCTCAAGGACCTGGTGAGCCAGGTGCTGACCTTTGACTACCTCGGCGCGCTGGCGGTGTCGCTGGCGTTTCCGCTGCTCTTGGTGCCGCAGCTGGGGCTGGTGCGCACGGGGCTGCTGTTCGGCTTCATGAACGCCTTTATCGCGCTGTGGGCGCTGTGGCTGTTCCGGCACGAGCTGCGGCGCTTTGGCGCCCATGCGCTGGCCTGCGCTTTTGTCCTGGCCGCGCTGCTGGCGGGGCTGCTCGGGGCGGATCACATCACGCGTTTTGCCGAGGACAAGTTCTACCAGGACCGCATCGTGCTCGCCAGCAGCTCGCCCTACCAGCGCATCGTGGTCACCCAGGGGCGCGCCGGCCACCGCCTGTACCTGAACGGCAACCTGCAGTTCGCGCAGCAGGACGAGTACCGCTACCACGAGGCCCTGGTGCACCCGGCGATGGCCGCACATGGCGCGCCAAAAAAGGTGGCCGTGCTGGGCGGCGGCGACGGCATGGCGGTGCGCGAGATCCTCAAATACCCCGGCGTCGAGGCCGTCACGCTGGTGGAGCTGGACCCGGCGATGACGCGGCTGTTCGGCCAGGACGCGACGCTGCGGCGCCTGAATGGCGACGCGCTGGCTTCGCCCAAGCTGAACATCATCAACCAGGACGCCTTCCAGTGGCTGCAAGGCAGCGAAGACATGTTCGACGTGATCGTCGTGGACTTCCCCGACCCAACCAACTTCGCCATCGGCAAGCTCTACACCAACAGCTTTTATTCGCTGCTGCAGCAGCGCCTGGCGGCCAGCGGCTACGCCGTTATCCAGACCACCTCGCCGCTGGTGGCGCGCCAGAGCTTCTGGACGGTGGTGGCGACCATAGAGTCCGTGGGCCTCACGGCCCGGCCCTACCACGCCCATGTGCCCAGCTTTGGCGAATGGGGCTTCATCATCGCCAGCCGCCGCCCCTGGCGCCTGCCCACCGCCCTGCCCGCGGGGCTGCGCTTTCTGGATCTGAAATCGCTGCCGCTGCTGTTCGACTTTCCGCTGGACATGGCGCGCGTGCCCGCCGAGGTGAACCGCCTGTCGAACCAGGTGCTGGTGCATGCCTACGAGCAGGAATGGGGCCATGTCACCGGGCACTGACGGCGCGGCACCAGGGCTGCGCCGGCGCCAGCTGCTGGCCGCCGCCGCAGCCGGAGTGTTGGCCGGCTGCGAGCGCGCAGCGCCCGAGCTGCCCGGCGGCTACACCGGCATGGACATGGATCGCGGCCACGCGCTGCGCGACCGGCTGGCGCGGGGCGGGTCGTACCAGCCCGACAGCCAGCGCCGCACCCAGGTGCTGATCGCCGGCGCCGGCGTGGCCGGGCTGGCGGCGGCGCGCGCGTTGCGGCTGGCGGGCGTGGAG
>JAGOEM010000127.1 GCA_017997715.1 Ottowia sp. | reverse complement strand
GCCTTGCACCGCCCCCTCCCGGGCGCTGTCGTGGCGCGCGGCCAGCCCCCTGATTCGCCACGCCCTTTGAATCGCGGGCCGGCGCCACCCCATCGGGGGTGGGCTGGCCCGCGGCGGTATCCCACGGTGCCGTGCATTTAAAGCTTTTTTGCCACCCAGCGCCCGCCCACACTGCGCTGCCAGCTATCAAAATCATATGAGTACCGCCGCCATCAGCGCGCCCCAACTGCGTCCCCCACCGCCACGCCGCCGCACCACGCGCCGCGTGCTGCCGGGCTTTAACCTGACGCTGGGCTACACCCTGCTGTACCTCAGCCTGATCGTGCTGATCCCGCTTTCGGCGCTGATCTTCAAGACCTTTACGCTGACCTGGGACCAGTTCTGGGCCGCCATCAGCGCGCCGCGCGTGGTGGCTTCGTACCGGCTGACCTTTGGCGCTTCGCTGCTGGCGGCGTCGGTCAACGTGGTGGCCGGCTTGCTGATCGCCTGGGTGCTGGTGCGCTACCAGTTTCCGGGCAAGAAGATCGTCGACGCGCTGGTCGACCTGCCCTTTGCCCTGCCCACCGCCGTGGCCGGCATTGCGCTCACCGCCATCCTGGCCGGCAACGGCTGGCTGGGCCAGTACCTGGAGCCGCTGGGCATTCAGCTGGCCTTCAAGCCGGGCGGCATTGTCATTGCGCTGATCTTCATCGGCCTGCCCTTCGTGGTGCGCACGGTGCAGCCGGTGCTGGAAGACACCGAAAAAGAACTGGAAGAAGCCGCCGCCTGCCTGGGCGCCACGCGCTGGCAGACCTTCTGGCGCGTGATCTTCCCCGCCATTGCGCCCGCGCTGCTGACCGGCTTTGCCATGGCCTTTGCCCGCGCAGTGGGCGAATACGGCTCGGTCATCTTCATCGCCGGCAACATGCCGATGGTCAGTGAAATCACCCCGTTGATCATCATCGGCAAGCTGGAACAGTACGACTACGCCGGTGCCACCGCCGTGGCCTGCGTGCTGCTGGTGATCTCATTCATCCTGCTGCTCATCATCAACGGCCTGCAGGCCTGGGGCCGCCGCCGTTACGGGGGTGCCGGATGACCGCCGCACGCCACCAACTGACCCCCGCTTACCCGCAACCGCACGCACACAGGGCCTTCCCATGAGTGGTATTTCAAAACGCATACGCACCACCGAGACGCCAGCCGTGCGCTGGCTGCTGACGGCGCTGGCACTGGGCTTCATGGGCCTGTTTCTGGTGCTGCCGCTGGCGGCGGTGTTTGTCGAGGCGCTGCGCGCTGGCACCTCCGCCTATTGGGACGCGCTGAAAGAGCCCGACGCGCTGGCCGCCATCCGGCTGACGCTGCTGACGGCCGCCATCGCCGTGCCGCTGAATTTGGTGTTTGGCGTGGCCGCGGCCTGGTGCATCGCCAAGTTTGAATTTCGCGGCAAATCGTTCCTGACCACGCTGATCGACCTGCCGTTTTCCGTCTCGCCCGTGGTGGCGGGCCTGATCTACATGCTGGTGTTTGGCGCGCAAGGCTGGCTGGGGCCATGGCTGGCAGAGCACGACATCAAGATCATGTTTGCGGTGCCCGGCATTGTGCTGGCCACGGTGTTCGTCACCTTTCCGTTCATCGCCCGCGAACTGATTCCGCTGATGCAGGCGCAAGGCACCGACGAAGAACAGGCCGCGCAGGTGCTGGGCGCCAGCGGCTGGCAGACCTTCTGGCACGTCACGCTGCCCAACATCAAGTGGGGGCTGATCTACGGCGTGATTCTGTGTAACGCGCGCGCCATGGGTGAATTCGGCGCCGTGTCGGTGGTGTCGGGCCATATTCGCGGCCAGACCAACACCATGCCGCTGCACGTGGAAATTCTCTACAACGAATACCAGGGCGCCGCCGCCTTTGCCGTGGCTTCACTGCTGGCGCTGCTGGCCATCGTCACGCTGGTGCTCAAGTCGCTGGTGGAATGGCGCCATGCACGCGAGCTGAAAGCCGGGGCCGAAGTGCCGGCCGAGCCGATTGGCGTGAACACCGCGCCGGTGGCTGCCGCCGCCTGAACATTTAAACGAAATCGGTCTGCAGCGCACGACCAGCGGGCGCAAGCAGCTATCTTATTGAGAGTATTCATATGAGCATCGAAATTCGCCACGTGACCAAGCAGTTCGGCAGCTTTCGCGCGCTGAACGACGTCAGTCTGGACATCGATTCGGGCGAGCTGGTGGCACTGCTGGGCCCGTCGGGCTGCGGCAAGACCACGCTGCTGCGCATCATTGCCGGGCTGGAATCCAGCGACCAGGGCAACATTCTTTTTTCAGGCGAGGACACCACCGATGTGCACGTGCGCGAGCGCCAGGTCGGCTTCGTGTTCCAGCATTACGCCCTGTTCCGCCACATGACCGTGGCCGACAACGTGGCCTTTGGCCTGCGCGTGAAGCCGCGCGGCCAGCGCCCCAGCGACGCCCAGATCAAGGCCAAGGTAACCGATCTGCTGAAGCTGGTTCAGCTGGACTGGCTGGCCGACCGCTACCCCTCGCAACTGTCGGGCGGGCAGCGTCAGCGCATCGCCCTGGCGCGCGCCCTGGCCGTCGAGCCGAAAGTGCTGCTGCTGGACGAACCCTTTGGCGCGCTGGACGCCAAGGTGCGCAAGGAACTGCGCCGCTGGCTGCGCCGCCTGCACGACGAGCTGCACGTGACCAGCATCTTCGTCACCCACGACCAGGAAGAAGCACTGGAAGTGGCCGACCGCGTGGTGGTCATGAACAAGGGCCAGATCGAACAGGTGGGCACGCCCCAGCAGGTGTGGGAACACCCGGCCAGCCCCTTCGTCTATGGCTTTCTGGGCGACGTCAACCTGTTCCGCGGGCGCGCCACGGGCGGGCAGATTCAGGTCGGCGAATGGCAGATTCCCGCACCCGAAGTGGCCAGCGGCCTGGACGCCAACGCCATGGCCTTCGTGCGCCCCAGCGACTTGGTGGTGTCCCCGAATGCACCCGGCGCCAGCGGCCTGACGGCCCGACTGGACCGCGCGCTGGTGGTCGGCCCGCTGGCCCGGCTGGAACTGCTGGCCACCACCGGCGACCAGGGCGACCAACTGCTGGAAGCGCACCTGCCGGCCGAAGAGTACCGGCAACTGGGCCTGAAGGAAGGCGACACCGTGCGCGTGGCCCTGCGCAAGGCGCGCGTGTTCCTGGAAACGGCGGACGATCCGGCCGTGATGATCTGAAGCGCGGCCGCGCGGTGAGCCGGCCGCCCAAGGCGGCGCTGCACCTGCGCGATTCACCACACTTAAAAAGCGGGCCCGGCCCGCTTTTTTTATGCCCCGGCCGCAAACGGGTGTGGCGTTGATCAGGCGCCCGTTGATGGGCGCACCATCGCTGCCACCGCGCCATGCAAGCAGTGGTGCATGCGGGTGCGCCGGCCGACCGGCCAATCCGGGGCAGCCCGGGTGATATGCGCCTATTCTTGGTTGCGCTTCTAAGATCCATCGGCCGACGGGTGATATCGGTCTGCAGGCCGAAATTCGCCGCCATTTGGTGCCACTTGCTGCCACCAAAACCGCCGCCCAGTCGCGTGGGCGACGCGACTGCAGGCGCACAGTGCGCGGTCAGGTGCTCATGCCATGCGGTGGTTGGCACCTGCGCCAGTTCAGCAGCCGGACGTTTGCACCCGAATACGTGCCCGGCCCGCGACAGGACGGCGTGTACTGCTATGGTTTTTCAGATCGTTCGGGTGACTTCTCGCTGCCCGGAAATCCCGCGCTCCTTCATCGCGCTTGTGCGCCACCGCCACGGTCGGCGCCTGCCGACAACACATGCCCGCCGTACCGCAGGCTTACCCTGTGCCAGAAGACACACCAGCAAGGGTATGCTTTCGGGCGATACGCCCGGTGGCGGCTCTGTGTTTTCTCGTTCGCACTCATCAAGGAAAGCTTCTTATGACCATCCTCGTCGCTTACGTCGCACGCCCTGAAGGCCAAGCCGCCCTGGACAAAGGCATTGAAATTGCCACCCGCCGCAACGAACCGCTGGTGGTGATCAACGCCGGCCCTGGCGGACGTGACGACAACGCCGGTGTCATCGACGGCTATGAGGGCGAACGCATTGCCGACCGCCTGGAAAAATTGCCGGTGAAGGCGGAGTTCAAGCACTTCGTGCGCGGCAAGAGCACGGTGGAAGAAATTGAGGACCTGGTGGCCCAGCTGCAGGTGTCGGTGCTGGTGATCGGCCTGCGCCGCCGATCGGCCGTGGGCAAGCTGCTGCTGGGCAGCACGGCACAGGAAATTCTGCTGAACGTGTCGTGCCCGGTGCTGGCGGTCAAGGCCGACTGACGCTTCTGATTCGATAGCTGCCAGCGCAGTCCAGACAAGCGCTATCAGCACTTTTCGTTCAGTTTTTTGCCCTGGCGGCGCGAAGGCTGTACGCAGTCGCTGCCGGGGCTTACGCCCCCGGCACCACCACCGCCTCACTGCCCCGGATCGGCGGCACCTCGGCCGTGGCACGGCGCGCGCTGAAGGGCACGCTGCTTGCACCCTGCGTGACCTGCCCGGTGATTTCGTTGCCCGCCAGGCGGCCGTCAAACCGGCGCACGTGGCCTTGCGCATCGGTCAGTGCAAAGCGCAGGCGGTCACCGTCCAACAGGGGTTCGCGCAGGCTGGCGGTGAAATCGCGAAAGATCGCCACGCCCTCCATGTGCTGAAAGCGCTGGTCGATCTGCAGCAGGGCGCGCGCTTCGTCGCCTTCCAGCGGAAAGCGCAGCTGCCATTCGCCCCCGGCGTTGGCGGGCACGATCCACAGGTAGGCCGTGGCGCCGCCCGCGTAGGTGATCTCGTCGGCCTTCCAGTCGCCCATGTCGAATGAATGCGATACCACGCGTGTGCCGGGCGTCAGCGCCAGCACGCGGTGCCGCAGCCGCAGGTTGAGCTTGGGCAGCAGGTACAGCGTGACAACGCTGGCGCGGGAAAAGTCGTAGGTGAAGATGTCGCCCTGCTCAAAGTGGGCGCGATCGGCCACACCGGCCAAGTTGGCGCGCTGCCGCGCCAGGGCGACCAGTTCGGGGTTGAATTCGACCCCCACGCCGCGCGCACCGGCACGCGCCGCTGCGATCACGATCTTGCCGTCGCCCGAGCCCAGGTCGATCAGCGTATCGCTGGGCTTCAGGCCGGCCAGCAGCAGCATGCGGTCGACCATGGCGTCGGGCGTGGGTTCCCACACCACGTCTTTGCCTTCCTGGCCGCGCGTGGGCGCGTAGTCGCCCGCAGCGGCATTGGCGCCCACCGCTTGCGCCCGCAGCGGGAACGCGGGCATGGCGGCGCTGACCAGCGCCAGCGCCGTCGCAACCACGCGGCGGCGGTGCATCGGCTGGCCCGGCAGGGATGGCGATGATTCTTCAAGTCTGGTCATGGTCTGGTCTTTCCTCACTCGGGCGCGTCGCCCAGCGGCGGTGGCATCGGTGCATCCACGGCGCCGCGGCGTTCAGCGTGCGAAGCGTTGCACGCGGTCGCCCGCTTGGGCGCTGCAGGCGTCGCCCATGGGCTGCCAGCCCTGGCGCACAACGATGTGGTCTGCGTCATGGCAAAACTCCAGGCGCCGGGCACCGGGCGCCTGGGCCTGCACCCAGCGCTCGATGTCGGTCGGCAGGCTGGTCTGGAACTGCATGCCCAAGCGCGTCTCTTCGGGGTGATCGTCCAGGTGAACCAGGGGAATGAAGCTGGCCACCAGTTTGGTCAAGTGCGAATCAACTGTGATCGGCTGGGGCGCGTAGCCGGTCTGGCGCAACCACTGTTGGGCGCCCTCGCGCAGCGCGCGGCTGGATGGCTCGCCTGGGTAGGGCGGCGCCCATGCCGTGGCCAACAGTTCGGCCACCCATTGGTTGCAGTTTTGGTAGCGCACGCTGAACGGGTAGGCGTTGGCGCTGTACTGTGCAGCCAGCAAGGGCGCAAAGCGCGTGCGGTCGCGCGCGGTGCGGCGCAAGTCATCGGCTTGGCTCTTGGGCAGAAAAACAATCGAGACGAAGGCCAGGTCGGGCGTTTCAGCGCTGACCAGAAACCCGGCCAAGCCCTGGTCGAACAGGCGCGGCCGGCCCACGTCGCAGTCGTAGTACAGCTGGCGCACGGACCACGGCACGTCATCCTCTGCGGCCAGCAAAACGCCGCTGTGCGAATAGCGCAGCCCGAAGCGGGAAAGGTTGAGGCCGCTGCGGCTGATCAAGGCCACCTGCTCGCCGCTTTCCTGCAATGCCTGGCGGACCACGGCGGCAAACTGCAACACGCGATCCTGTTGCTGCGCGGTCTGCGGTTTGAACGTGCCGCAAAACTGGGCGGATGAACCGCCGCCTGTGCCAGCGGCTGCATCTCCCTCGGTACCGCGCTGCTCGGGCGCCGCCCATGCGTTGGCAAGCCCCAGGCCCAGGACGGCCGCGCACAGCAGCCTGCGCGCGGTGAGATGCCACGGGTTCGGGACAGTCAGGTCACCAGCGCCCAAGCTGCGTAAAGGCGCCACCTTCACGGTGCAAAGGCAGCACTCACTGCGTCAGCGGGCGCGAATCCAGCTCGGCGTTCCAGGCGTCGGCCAACACCAGGTAGAACGGCTGATCGGCGCGCGCGAATTGCACGCCATAGTCGCGGCGCTGGGCCTGCACCAAATCGCCCGTCGCCGGCACCTGGCCCGCCAGGGCTTGCACTGGCACGCTCAGCACAAAGGCCTGCGCATCGGCGATGCCGTGTGGTTCCAGGCCAAGGCGCACCGTGCCGCCTTGCGCATCGGGCGTCACTGTCGCCACGCGGTAGGTGCCGTCCTGCACCATGGCGGTCTTGTCCTTGCCGCTGCTGCTGTCGCTCGAGCCGCCGATCGAGTTGGACGAGCCTTTGACCGAGGCCGAGCCCGCGCTGCTGGCAGATATGCCCACCGACGAGCCCCCCGCTGCGGCTGTGGCGCCGGCCATGGCCGAGGCGCCAGCCAGCGTCAGCGTGATTGTGCAAGCCGCAGTTGCGGCGCGAATCCATAGTTGCGTCATGGCGTGCTTCCAATAAGTGGGTGGGGAATGCTGGCAGGATAGCGCATGGCACCTAAGGCCACGGCGCTTGGGGTCTATGCGGCAGAACGAACGTCGGCGGCAACGCCAACGCGCGCACTGGCCAAGCATCGCGGCGAATCTTGGTCGAGCAGATTGACGCAGCTAACCCGGCAAGCCCAGCTCAAGCGCAGATCAATGCACGCGCCCACCTTTGACGAAGCGCACGGGCTCGTCGTCCATGCTGCGGATGATGCGCGTGAGCGCGTCTTCGGGCGTCGTTACGCCGCGTGCTGCCGTCGGCTGATCTGCGGTCGGTGACTTGCAGAGCAGATCGTCATCGTTCCACGCGGCATTCCCACGTCCATTGCGCGCGCGCAGCCAGCCCTTGCGGTCGGTCAGCCACTGCGCATCGTCGATGTCGGCACCGCCGTTGATGAGCGCCATGCTTGCACGCGCATCGGCAACAGAGCTGACCGCGCAGTCCACCGTGTCGGGCACGGCGCCGCCCTGCAATGCCTGGGGCGGAATCCACACAGTCACCATGCGCGGATCGGGCAATCGCTTCTGCGGATCTCCGGTCACCAGCAACACACGCTGATGCGGCCAGTCGCTCAGCAACTGCTTGTTGGCGCGATGGCAACGCAATTGCATGTCGGGCAAATGCACCGGCTGCGGCCAGTTGCCGGTTGCGCGCAGCAACTCGCCTGCGGCCAGCGCGCGCAGGTATTGCAGCAGCTCCCAGGTCTCTTGCACATTCAGGGTCTGCCCCAATGCGGGCATGGTCTGCCGACCGGCGCGATCCTGCATGCCGTGCCTCACGGCCCAGAGCAGCTCACCATCGGCACGTCGCCACAGCAAGGGGCTTGCAAAATTCGGTGGCCACACGGGCTGCTGCGATGCGAGTACGCCCTGCCCCTTGCCGTTCGCGCCATGACATTGCACGCATTGCGCGGCATATAGCCGCGCGCCACGGGCAATTGCATGATCGGAAAACGCCACTGCCGCCACATGAAAACTCGTGGGATGCGCCTGCGTGAACAGCACCGCCGCTGAAGGCCATGGCGCAAACATCAGCGCCAAGGCGCTTGCGCCCACCAACCAGCACCGCGCACGTCGCCACCAGAGGGCAACGGCCAGCAGCACCAGCACGCCCGCCAGGATCAGCAGGCTGATCGCAAACTGCCGCGCCTGCGCCTGATCGAGCAGCAGGTTTTCACCCGCGAGGCGCCAGCGCCAAGGCCATGCGGCCTGCCCATCCACTTCACCGACCAGACCCGCCCAGTGCATCGCGCGCAGCAATCCCCATTGCGCACGGTGCATCCCTTCCAGCAGCCACTCCAGCCAGACTGCGTTGCTTGCCAGATCGTTCAAAGCGAATCCGGAAGCCCCAGGTGCGACAGCGCCTGCCGGCGCAGCTCCACAAAGCGCGACTGTGCGCGGTGGCGCGGAAACGGCAGATCGACGTGAAGCTCGGCCACCGCGCGCGCCGGACGCGGCGAGAACACGATCACGCGATTGGCGAGGAACAGCGCTTCTTCCACGTCGTGCGTGACCAGCAGCACCGAGAAGCCCGCGCGCTGCCACAGCTTCAGCAGCTCGCTTTGCATGGACAGACGCGTGAGCGAATCGAGCTTGCCCAGCGGCTCGTCCAGAATCAGCAACTGCGGGTCGTTCACCAGCGCACGCGCGAGCGCCGCACGCTGTGCCATGCCGCCCGACAGTTGATGCGGATAGCTGTTCGCAAACTCGGTCAGGCCCACCAGCGCCAGCGCCTCATCGATGCGCGCATGTTGGTCCTTGGGCACCTTGCGCGCCTGCAGACCAAGCGCCACGTTGTCGCGCACGGTGCGCCAGGGGAACAGCGTCGGGTCCTGAAACACCACGATGCGCGACGGATCGGGCTGCGTGATCGCCGCGCCATCCTGCGTGATGTGGCCTTGCGTCGGCGTCTCCAGCCCCGCCACCAGCCGCAGCAGCGTCGACTTGCCGCAACCGCTCGGCCCCAGCAGCGCAACGAATTCGCCGGGCTTCACGCTCAAGCTCACGTCGTCGAGCACCGCAAGCGCACCCTGCTTCTGCGCAAAACCGTGGCTCACATGGTCGATCTCGATGCGCGCGCCACGCTGCGCCGCTTGCGGATCGGCCTCTGCTTCTTCACGTGCCTTTTCGATCGCGATACTGCTCACCATTTCACGGTGCCTTTCTGCCAGACCAGCAGGCGGTCACGCAAGCTGAAAAGCAGCGTGATCAACCCCGAGCACAGCACCGCCATCACCAGCAGCGCGCCATACATGTTGGCGTATGCGGCCCAGCCCTGCGCCCACTGCAGGTACCAGCCAAGGCCGGCCTTCACGCCCATCATCTCTGCGGTGATCAACACCGAGAACGCCGCCCCCAGCCCCATGAACAGGCCCACAAACACCTGCGGCAGCGCGGCGGGAATGGCCACCCGCAGCACCAGGAACCAGCTCGATGCGCCGAGCGTGCGCGCCACGTCGTAGTAGCTCTTGTTGACATTGGCAACGCCCGACCAGGTCAGCACCGCCACCGGGAAGAACGTGGCCAGCGCGATCAAAAAAACCGCAGCGCTGTAGCTTGACGGCGCAAAGAAAAACGCAAGGGGCAGCAGCGCAGAAGCAGGCACCGGCCCCAGAAAGCGCAGCAGTGGATGCACCCAATACCCCGCGATGCGCGACCAGCCCACCCACACGCCCGTCACGAAGCCCACCACCGCACCGATGACGATGCCGTTGACCAGCAGACGCAGCGAGTGCGCGACCGACAGGCCCAGTCGGCTCGCATCATCGATGTAGACCTCTAACAGGCTCTGCGGTGGCGCGAAGAACGGCGGCGGAAGCACGCCCGTCTTGGCCGTCAGCACCTGCCAGATGGCGAGCAGCGCGGCGCCCGCCACCAACCACGGCCCCGCGGGCTTGATCCACTGGAAAAACCTGCCCAGCCGCTCGCCCGCCAACGAAATCGCCAGCAACAGCACGGCCACGCCCGCCGCCGCGATGGCGAATTCCCGCGTGTAGGCCCAGTCGCTGAAGCCGATTTCCTTGTTGGGCCAGAAGGCCGTCAACGCCGCCAGGCCCAGCCACGCGACCGCGGCCCATCCACCGCGCTTCCAGTACGCGAAGCCCAGTGTGCGCGGCGCAGCCACTTTCTGCGCCTGAACGGAAGTGGGCAACGAAGGCTTGTCCACCTGCGACGGCGCACCCGAGATCGGGAAAGTGGCTTGCACGCTGCTCACGACAGCACGTCCAGAGAGACATGGTTGGCAAAACGCAGCGGGTCGGTGCTCTTCTTCAGGATGCCGGCCGAGCGGAAGCCTGCCGCGAAGTCGCGCACTTCGTCGCGCAGGTTGCTGCC
>JAGOEM010000126.1 GCA_017997715.1 Ottowia sp. | reverse complement strand
GCCAGTTGGTGCCGGGCAGCGTGGCGCAGCCGGCAAAGCCGTCCAGCCCATCCAGCCGCGCCGGGGCCCAGCCCTGGGCCTGCGCCAGGCCGCGTGCGGTGCTGCCCAGCGTGGTCGTCACGCCCAGCGGGCGCATGCGCACGATGGCCGTGGCCACGATCAACCCCACACCCAGCCCGCCCAGCCAATACGGCCAGCGGCCTTGCCACAGGCCGCGCCACAGTTCGGCCAGCGTGGGCGTGGCCCGACCCGCCGGCGCGTCGGCAAACGATGCATCTGCAGACGACGCATGGGCGACCACCGCAGCACGGGCCGCTGCAGTGGCCTGCGCGGGTTGCGCCTGCCGCTGGGCATAGCCGCGCCACAGCCAGGCCGCCGCTGCGGCCAGCACGCCCAGTTGCAGCAGCAAAGCGCCGCCATAACCCAGGTGCGCGGGCAGCCAGACCACGGGCGCATCGGCCACGGCCAGGCTGTACAAGGGGTTCCAGGTGTTGAAGCCCAGCACAAAACCCACGGCCGTGCCCAGCAAGGCAAACGGCGAGGTGGGCGAACCTTCGGCCAGCCGGTACCAATGCGCGCTGATGCACGAGCCCGACACCACCATGCCGGCGCCAAACGCCAGGCCGGCCAGCACCAGCACCCAGCTGACGGGGCCGATGTGCAGCTCGGGCGGCAGCTGGCCCGCCTGCGGCAGCGCCACCCAGCTGCCCACCACCACGGTGTAGCCCACCAGCCCCACGGCCAGCGCCAGGATGATGGCCAGCAGCCCGCGCGGGTCGCCCCCCTGGAACCAGTCGCGCGCGTGGCAGTAAAAGCAGAATCGTGTGCGCTGCAGCAGCAAGCCCAGCGCCGTGCCTGCGGCCAGCGCAAACACCAGGGTGCCGCCCTGCGGCAGGGTTTTGAGGGCGTGCGCCCCCAGGGCCAGTGCGGCCAGCCACAACCAGGGGGCCAAGGAAGAAAGTGCGGTCATACCGAAAACGGCCCGCGCTGGGCGGGCCGCAGAAAATTTGCCTGACTGGACAAGGCAGCGGCGGCGGCGGCTGAATGCGCCAGCGCCGCTGGCCTAGAAGTCTGCGCGGCAGCAGGCGTCGAAGCAAAACGTGCGAAAAACGCGGCCCGCGTGGTGATGCCGACAAGCCCATCGCCAAGCTACGGGCGCCGCAGACAGCGCCGCGACGGGCCGTTTGCTCGCGCCTTGCAGCCGACGTGCCTTCTGCCGCGCAGCCTGCTAGCTTGTCCCCGCGATCACTTGGCCGCCCAGACGGTGCCCGCCGGGTTGGCGATGGGCACGCCCACCGCATTGCCGTATTCCGTCCAGGAACCGTCGTAGTTCTTCACGTCGTAGCCCAGGATCTTGCTGAGCGCGAACCAGGTGTGGCTGGACCGCTCGCCAATGCGGCAGTAGGTGATGATGGGTTTGGAGCCATCCACCCCGGCGGCGGTGTACAGCTTCTTCAACTCGTCGGCCGACTTGAAGGTGCCGTCTTCGCGCACCGCCTGGCCCCAGGCCACGTTGGCCGCGCCGGGGATGTGGCCGGCGCGGATCGCCAGCTCAGGCACGCCGGCGGGCGCAAAGATCTTGCCCGAGAACTCGTCGGCCGACCGGATGTCCAGCAGCTTGTGGTTGGTCTTGCCCTCGGCCGCGGCCAGCGCGTCCGGCAGGCGCGCCCGCAGGGCGGTGTTCACGTTGCCCACGCGGTAGGTGGTGGCGGCGTAGTCGGGGGCGCGGTTGTTCAGCGGGCGGCTTTCGGCTTCCCACTTCTTGCGGCCACCGTCCAGCAGCTTGACGTTCTTCACGCCGTAGATGTCGAACACCCAGGCGCCCCAGGCGGCAAACCAGTTGTTGGTGTCGCCGTACAGCACCACCGTGGTGTCGGGGCCTACGCCGGCCTTGGACAGCAGCTTTTCAAAGTCGTCCTTGCTGACGATGTCGCGGCGCACCTTGTCGTTCAGATCGTTGTGCCAGGAGAAGTTGACGGCACCCGGCACGTGGGCGCGCTCGTACACGCCGGGGTTCACGCTGACCTCGATCACGCGCACTTTGCCGTTGTCCAGGTTCTGTGCCAGCCAGTCGGTGGTGACCAGCGGCCCGGTGGGTACGGGCGTGGCGGCGAAAGCGATGCCGCAAGCCCAGCCGCCCAAACCCAGTGCCACGGCTTGGCGCCAGCGCAACGAGTGCGACCCGGAGCGCACGGCGAAGTCGGTGTGTCCAGTCATCCTGATCCCTATCCTTTGTGTAGACGGCCAGCGCGACGTGCGCGGCCTGAACACACTTTAGGAAAGCAGGAAACAAATCCAAACAAATAAGAACAGGTTTGCTTATGACAAAAACCTGCCATGCAGGCGCTGCACCTGGCGCCTACGCATGCTTGCACCAATCTGCCGCGCCGCAGGCGAGCCTTTTGGCCGGCAGGCACGGTTTCGCCAATAGAAAACGCGGCCGAAGCCGCGTTTTATGGTTGCCCGCGGGCTGCCCGCCAAGGCAGCCGGGGTGTGGGCCGATCAGGCGTATTCGGCCAGCGTGGTGCGCATTTTCTTCATCGCCGCCACTTCAATCTGGCGAATGTGCTCGGCGCTGACGCCGTACTCGGCCGCCAGCTCATGCAGCGTCATGCCGCCCGAGCCATCGTCGTTCACGTTCAGCCAGCGCTCGGTCACGATGCGGCGGCTGCGCTCGTCCAGGCCCTTCAGGGCGCTGGCGATGCCGTCGGTGGCCAGCATGTCGCGCTGGGCCGATTCGATCATGGCGGTGGGCTCGTGCTGGGCGTCCGACAGGTAGGCGATGGGGCCAAAAGCCTGCTCGCCGTCGCCGTCGTTGGGCGAAGGGTCCAGCAGCACGTCGCCGCCCGACAGGCGCATTTCCATCTCGCGCACTTCTTCGGGCTTGACATTCAGCTCGCGCGCCATCACGTCGATCTGCGCTTCGGTCAGCGCGTCGCGGTGGGTGATGTCGTCGGCGGCGTCCTCGGCCTTGAAGCTTTGTTTGCGCGAACGCAGGTTGAAGAACAGCTTGCGCTGCGCCTTGGTGGTGGCCACTTTGACCAGGCGCCAGTTCTTCAGGATGTACTCATGAATCTCGGCCTTGATCCAGTGCAGCGCATAGCTGACCAGGCGCACGTTCTGGTCGGGGTCGAAGCGCTTGACGGCCTTCATCAGGCCGACGTTGCCTTCCTGGATCAAATCGGCCTGGGGCAGGCCGTAGCCCAGGTATTGGCGCGAGGTGGAAACCACCAGGCGCAGGTGCGACAGCACCAGTTTTCCGGCGGCTTCCAGGTTGTCGTCGTCGCGCAGCTGGCGTGCAAAACGCTGCTCTTCCTCTTGGGTCAGCATGGGCAGGCGGTTGACGGCCGTGATGTAGGCGTCCAGGTTGCCCAATGGCGGAACGACGGCCCAGGGATTGGCCAGCGCCACAGCCGTGCTGGAGGCGGAATCCGTTCGGGTCATCTTGGAATGTCCTTTCATATTGCTCAACTATTTTAGCACTCCGTTGGAGAGAGTGCTAAATGAAAAGTTCCATCGTCAGCAGAGACTGTAAGGGCCGACCATGACCACCCAGCGTCAGACAACGCGCAATCTCTTGGAAATCAGAATGAAATAGGCCTATAGCGCTTATCTGGCGGGCGCAGACAGCTTCTATTTCGATAGCAAATCAGGCCGTTGGTCTGGCTATTTTTGAGCCAGATCAGCCTGGGCCCTTTGCCCGCCGGCCAGCAGCCCCACGGCGCGCAGGTCTTTGGGCGGCGGCGCTGGGTTGCAGGGCCAGCGTCAGGCAGACCGTGGCGGGGTCGTCCGGGTTGGGCGATTGCACCATGCCCAGGCGCCGCCCCAGCGTGCGCATGCGCTCGTTGTCGGCCAGCACGGTGGCCACCAGTTGCTGGGTGCCGGTGGCGCGCAGGTGGGCGATCAGCCTTTCCATCAGCAGCTGGCCCAGCCCGTGGCCTTTCAGGTCGGGGCGCACGATGATGCCGAACTCGGCCTGCTGCCTGTCCGGGTCGATGACGGCGCGCGCCACACCCAGGGTTTGCGGCGCGGCACCGGGCACGGGGGCGGTGGCAATGAAGGCCATTTCGCGCGTGTAGTCGATCTGCACCAGCCGGGCCAGCTCGCCGCGCTCCATCTGGCGGCGGCTGTGAAAGTAGCGCATGCGCAGGTCGTCGGGCGCCAGGCTGTCGACGAATTCGCGGTGCGCCGCTTCGTCTTCCGGGCGAACCGGGCGCACGGTGATGCGCTGGCCGGCCCAGTCCAGGGTTTCGCTCAGCTCCGCCGGGTAGGGCTGGATGGCAAAGCGGGCGGCACCGGCCGGCTTGGCCGGGCTGAGGCGCACGCGGGCATCCAGCGCCATGGCGCCGTCGTGGTTGACCAGCAGGGGGTTGATGTCCAGCTCAGCCAGCTCCGGCACGTCGGCCAGCAGCTGCGACACGGCCTGCAGCGTGTGCACCACGGCATCCAGGTTGGCGGGCGGCACGTCGCGAAAGCCGTTGAGCAGGCGCGCCACGCGTGTGCGCTGGATCAGCGCCCGGGCCAGGGGTGCGTTCAGCGGGGGCAAGGCCGTGGCGCGGTCTTTCAATACATCGGCCGCCGCGCCGCCCTGGCCAAACTGGATGACGGGGCCAAACACGCCGTCGATCCGGGCACCGACGACCAGCTCGTGCGCCTGCGGCAGGCGCACCATCTGCTGCACGGTGAAGCCGTCCAGCCGGGCCCGAGGATGCACCTTGCGCACGCGCTCCAGCATGCGTTCAGCGGCATGGCGCACATCGTCTGCGTCCAGCAGATTGAGGGCCACGCCACCCACGTCGGACTTGTGGCCGATGTCTGCCGACAGGATTTTCAGCGCCACGGGGAAACCCAGGCGCACGGCTTCGTCGGCCGCCGCCGCCGGGCTGGCCAGGGCCGTGCGCGTGGCCGCCACGGGTATGCGGTAGGCATCGCACACGGCCTTGGCTTCAGGCTCGGTCAGCGTGTCGCGCCCGCTGGCCAGCGCCTGCTGCACGATGGCCTGCACGCGGGCGGTGTCGGGGGCGGGTGCGCCATCCGCTGGCGTGACGGGCGGCGCTTCGGTCAGTTCGGCCTGGTTTTGCGCGTAGCGCTGCAGCATGCCGATGGCGGCCACGGCTTGCTCTGGCATGTCGTAGCAGGCGATGCCGGCGCGCACGAACACCTCACGCGCCTCGGCCACGGCAGGGCCGCCCAGCCAGCTGGCGACCAGCGGCACCGGGCTGCGGCCGGCAGGCTGAATGGCGGGCACCAGGGCGCGGGCAATCTCGGCCGAAGGCACGGCGGCCGTCGGCGCATGCACCAACAGCAAGGTGCCGGCTTGCTGCGGGTGGCGCGCCAGCACGTTCAGCACGTCGACATAGCGCTGCACCGGCGCGTCGCCCTGGATGTCGACCGGGTTGCCGCGCCATCCGGGCGCGGGCAGCACGGCGTTCAGCTCGCGCGCGACGTCGGCGCCCAGCGCGGCCAGCGGCACCGCTTCGGCCGCGGCGGCGTCGGCCGCCAATACCCCGGGGCCGCCGCCGTTGGTCAGCACGGTGACACGGTCGCCCACCGGGGTGCGAAAGCGCGTCAGGATCTCGGCCGCCAGAAAAAGCTGTTCCAGGCTGTCGACGCGCAGCATGCCGGCGCGGGCGATGGCGGCGCCGTACACCTCGTCCGCACCGGCTGGCGCGCCCGCGTGCAAGGCCGCCGCGCGGCTGCCTTGTTCGCTGCGGCCGGCTTTGACGACGATCACCGGCTTGTTGCGCGCGGCGGCGCGGGCTGCAGACATGAACTTGCGCGCGTCGTCCACCGATTCGATGTACAGCAGGATGGCGCGCGTGGCGGCGTCGTTGGCCAGGTGATCCAGCAGATCGCCCACATCCACGTCGGCGCGTTCGCCCAAGGCGACGAAGCACGAAAACCCGATGCGCCGCGCCTCGGCCCAGTCCAGCACGGCGGTGGCCAGCGCACCCGACTGCGAGACGAAGGCCAGTTCGCCGCGCCGTGCCGCCAGCTGGGCCCAGCTCGCGTTCAAGCCCGCGGGCGGCGCCATCAGACCTACGCAGTCGGGCCCCAGGATGCGCATCAGGCTGGGCCGGGCAGCGTCCAGCATGGCCTGCGTCTGCTCGGTGCTGAGCCCCGCCGTGGTCACCACCACGGCGCGGGTGCCCCGTTGGGCCAATTGCTTGACCAGGTCCACCACCGTCGCCGCAGGGGTGCAGACGATGGCCAGCTCAGGGGCTTCGGGCAGGTCGGTCACGCGGCGATAGCAGCGCTGGCCGGACAGCGTTTTGTGCTTCAGGTTGACCGGGTACAGCGCACCCGCAAACCCGCCGCTGCGCAGGTTGTGCCACAGCGTTGCGCCGACCGAAAGGGGGCGTTCAGACGCGCCGATCACAGCGACCGAGCGCGGATGGAACAGGGCGTTGAGATTGCGGGTGCTCATGCGGTGGGCCTCAGGGGGTGCCGGGCGCCCAGCCGGCAGATCGGCCAGGCCACGCGCCCGAACGGGGGTCGACGCTGTGCAAGCGTATCAGGCCGAACGCCGCCCGCTGCCCACGCCAAGGCGCAGCCGGGCGGCTGCGGGCTTGCATGGACCGGCCCGCCCACCTTGCTGCGCGCCATGCAAATCACTCCGCCAGCGCGCGCCATGCACCGGCACAGCGCGGCGGATCGGCCCCACTCAGCTGCTTTTCGATGGCCCTTGTTCGCCCAGCCAATGGTCAATGCAGGCGTGGGCCAATGCCGTGGCGGGGTCAAGGCTGCGCGCCAGCAGTGCTGGCGCGGCATGCTTCAGGCCAATCGGAATCTCGGTGCAGCCCAGCACCAGCCGGGTGGCGCCCCGGTCGAGCAAGGCCTGCGCCGACTGTGCCAGCAGCCGCCCGCCGCCGGCAATGTCGTTGGCTTTGATCGCGTAGCAGCCCGGCGTGAACCAGGTGTCGAGTTCTTCCTGGTCTGGCACCAGAAAATCAAGGCACAGCGCCTCCAGGCGCGACTGATACAGCCCCTGGCGCAGCGCGCCCTGGGTGGCCAGCACGCCCACGCGGTCACCTGCGACCCAGCTGCGGCGCAGCGCCTGGACGGTCACATCAACGATGTGCAAGACAGGCGCGGCGCTGTGCGCGCTCAGTGGCCCCCACCAGGCGTGCGCCGTGTTGCACGGGATCGCGATGCAGGTGGCACCCGCCGCGTTCAGGCGCGCCATGCCCTCGGCCATGGCGGGCAGCGGGTCGGCGCCCTGGCCGGCCAACGCCAGTTGGCGATCAGGGATCTGCGGCACGTTCCAGACGACGGTGGGAACATGGTCCTGATCGCGCGAGACCGGGTGCGCATCCAGCAGGCGTTGCAGAAAATCCACCGTTGCCGCCGGCCCCATGCCGCCCAGCACACCGACCAGGCGCCGCTGCGGCGCGGTCATGGCGCTGCCGTGGGCGCTGGCGCGAAAGTGTCCCGGTAAGCGAACAGACCCACCGCGCCCCCGGTGTGCACGAAGACGATGGTTTGACCTTGCGTGTAGCGCCCTTGCCGCACCAGGTCGACCAAGCCGGCGAAGGCTTTGCCGCTGTAGACGGGGTCCAGCAAGATGCCCTCGGTCTCGGCCAGCAGGCGCACCGCCTGCACCATGCCTTCGGTGGGCAGCCCGTAGCCTTCGCCCACGTAGTCCGCGTTGACGCGCACGGCCTGCTCGGGGAAATCGCCCCTTGCCTCCAGCAGCTTCCAGGTTTCGGTGGCGAGCTTGCGCACGTTGGCCTCCTGCCGGTCCTTGGGCGCACGCACGCTGATGCCCAGCACGGGGATGTGGCTGCTGGCGGCCTCGAAGCCCACCACCAGGCCTGCCTGGGTGCCGGTGCTGCCCGTGGCGTGAATCACCTCGTCGATGCGCAGCCCCAACTCGTTGGCCTGCGCAGTGATTTCGTGCGCGGACACCACGTAGCCCAAGGCGCCGATGGGGTTGGAGCCGCCGCCGGGAATCAGGTAGGGCACTTCACCCTGGGCGCGCAAGCGGTCGGCCACGTGGCCCAGTTCGGCGTTCATGTCCAGGCCTGCTGGCCGGTGCTCGATCGCCGCAGCCCCCAGGATCTGATCCAGCAGCACGTTGCCGTTGCGGTAATAGTCTTCGTGCGCGCCGCTGACACGCTCCTCCAGCAACACCGTGGTCTTGAGGCCGTGCCGGTTGGCCGCGGCGATGGTCTGGCGCACGTGGTTGGATTGGGTTGCGCCCTGTGTCACCACGTGGGTTGCCCCCTGGTGCAAGGCGTCGCCGATCAGGAATTCCAGCTTGCGGGTCTTGTTGCCGCCCAGCGCCAGGCCGGTGTTGTCGTCGCGCTTGATGTAGATGCCGGGCCCGCCCAGGGCGGTGGTCAGGCGGGGCAGAAATTCAAGTGGCGTGGGCGACTGCGTCAGGCGCACGCGGGGAAAGCGGGACAGGGTCATGGTCGAAGGCGTTGAAACGTTGGTCAGCTTGCGATGGCGTTCAGGGACTTGGCGGCTTCCTGGCGAATGGCGTGCAGGATGTCGCGCTTGAGTGCGCCAAACTGCGGGTCCGCCACCAGGTCTTCAAAGCTGCGTGGTCGCTCGAAGGGCACGTTCAGTACGTCGCGCACCCGCCCGGGGCGGGACGACAGGATCACCACCCGGTCGGCCAGAAAAAGTGCCTCGTCCACGTCGTGCGTCACGAAGACCAGGGTGGTGCGCTTGTGTTGCCAGATGGTCGTCAGCAGCTCCTGCATGGCCAGGCGCGTCTGGGCGTCCAGGGCGCCGAAGGGCTCGTCCATCAGCAAGGTCTCGGGCTCTGGCAGCCAGGCGCGGGCCAACGCGGCGCGCTGGCGCATGCCGCCGGACAGTTGCCAGGGCGCGTGGTCGCCATAGTCGGCCAGGCCCACCAGGCGCAGGTACTCGTCCACCCGTGCCGCATACGCCTGCGGGCGCTGGCCCGCCAGGCGGGGGCCAAAGCCCACGTTTTGCCGCACCGTCAACCACGGGAACAGCGTGGGCTGCTGGAACACCATGCCGCGCTGCGGGCTGGGGCCGGCTATCGCCTGTCCATCGCAGAGCAGTTGCCCTGTGTCGGGCTGCTCAAACCCGGCGATCAGGTTCAGCAAGGTGGATTTGCCGCAGCCTGAAGCGCCCAGCAGGCAGACGAATTCACCCTGCGGTATGTCCAGGGTGATGTGGCTGAGCACCTGCTGCTGCGCGCCCTGCGCCACGCCGGCAAAGCTTTTGCTGACGCCCTGGATCTGGATGCGGGGTGCCGGCGCGCTCATGTGTCTTTTCCTGACCAGGGGGCAAAGCGCTTTTGCAGCAGCACCAGCAGTCCGTCGAACAGGTAGCCAATCAGCCCCAGCAGCAAGATGCCCAGCATGACGACGTCGGTGCGCAGGTAGCTGCCGGCGTTGATCACCATCCAGCCCAGACCCGAATTGGCGGCCACCAGTTCCGCTGCGATCAACGCCGTCCAGCCGATGCCGACGGCCAGGCGCACCGTGGTGAACAGCTCTGGCAACGCGTTGGGCAGCACCACGTAGGCGAACAGCTGCGATCGACTGGCGCCCAGCGACTGCGCGGCGCGCAGGCGCGACTGCGTGACGTTGGCCACCGACGCCGCCGCGCCCACCATGATGCTCAGCACCGTGGCGATGAAGATCAAGAAGAACTTGGCGCCTTCACCAATGCCGAACCAGACGATCACCAGCGGCACCAACGCGATCTTGGGCAGCGGCCGCATGAACTGCACGAACGGATTGAGCATGGCCGAAAGGGTGGGCCACAAACCCATGGCCAGGCCCACAGGCACGCCGATGACGATGGAGGCCACAAACGCGGCCAACGCACGCACGGTGCTGATCAGGATGTGTTGCCACAACGCGGTCTGCCGGTAGCCGTCGGTGATCAGCTCGGTCAGCGTCTGCCACAGCTCGGTCGGCGGGGGCAGCATCAGCGGGTCTACCCAGCCCAGGCTGCCGCTGGCTTGCCACAGCAGCAGCACCGCGATGACCGACGCCGCGCTGACCAGGGTTGTGCGGCCTGGCAACAGGTCGATCAGGCGCCAACTCGGCGCCGCGTCTGGCGCAGCCGTGGGCATGCCCAGCTGCCGGGTATCTGCAGGCATTTGCTGGACCTCAGAGGGTTTACTTGGCGGCGGCCGCGCGCTGCAGATAGCTGGTGTTGATGTAGGGCGCGTAGCTGGCGGGCACGTCCTGCTTGCGAATCTCGCCAATGCTGGACAGGAAGTCGGCGGAATCCTTGTACGCACGGGCAATCAAGGCGTTCTGTTTGGTTTGCGCGTCGCCGACGAAACCGGGCGTCAGCTGCTCCTGCAGCGACGGGTATTCCAGCCCGCCCAATGTGCTGCGCACCGTGTCGGCAGGAATGTCCAGGTGTTTGGCGATGGCTTGCACCGATCCCTCTTCGTCCTTCTTGTACTGATCGACCTTGCCC
>JAGOEM010000295.1 GCA_017997715.1 Ottowia sp. | reverse complement strand
CCGCTCTTGGCCGACAGCAGCGCCATGAACAGATCGTCGGCAAACTTGAACAACACGTAGAACGCGGCCACCACAATGCCCGTCCACGTCAGTTGCCCCACCGCCGCGTTGGCCAGGGCGACATAGCCCAACGCCAGCAGAAGGCAGGTGATGATCAGCGCCACCGCGATGGCGCCCAGCAGCAGCGCCACCCACAGTGGGCGCTCCGGCGCATCGGCGGCCGCCTTGGCGGGCGGTGTTGGCGCGCTTTCGCGCGCTGCGCTGTCCTGGGCCGTGTCTGCCGCCGCTGGTCGGGGGCCGCGCAGGCCCAGCAACATCGCTGCGATCAGGGCAGTGAGCACCAGGGCGCCAAAGGCGTCGGTGGCCGCTATCCAGGCAGGGCTGGTTTCGGCGATCAGGTTGAGTTGGGTGGGCACCCAGACGACAAAGACCGCCAAGGCCGTCAGCAGCGGAAAGGCACGCAGGCGCCGCGCCGTGGGGTCCGGGATGGGTGGCAGCCGCCACGTGGGGCGGGCGTTGGCAAGCAGCGCGCGGCCCAGGCTGGCGATGAAAGACATCAGGATCACCATGCCGCTGAAGGCGGTGCTGACCTCCAGGCCGATGGCGCCCATCAGCCCCCGCGCTTTCAGCGAGGACAGCGCCAGCGCGACGGCCAGCGTGACCACCAGCACGTTGACGCAGACGATGGCCAGCACCAGCAAGGAGCGCCGCAGCCGTCCGCCCGGCAGCACTTTCTGCGCAAGCCGCACCAGCCCGTGTTCGATCAGCGCCACGCCCGCGGTCACGGCCAGCAGCGTCAGCACCAGGGTCAGCAGCACTGGGCCACGGTGTTCGGGCAGCCACGCGCGTGTCAGGCCCGCCGTGATCTCATCGCCCAACGGCTTGAGCCGGGCGCGATCGGCCGGCCAGGCGTCCCAAAGGCTGCGCCAGAACCCGCCGCCCAGCGGGGAATCGGTGCGCTCCACCAGCCGCTCGGTCACCACTTTGCGGTGTTTGCCCCACAGTTCGGTACCGCGCTGGCGCGCGTCGACCACCACCAGCCGCGCCAGGCGGATGTCGGCATCCACCGAATTGCGCTGCTTGGTCAGCGCGGCGCGGCGCCGCGTGATGTCCGGGTCCTCGGTCACGCCATCGGCTGGCGCTTCGCCCAGCTCGGTCAGGCGCGCGTTCAGGTCGGCAAGCTGGGCGGCGCGCACGGTGACCAGCTTGCCCGCTGCCGTGGCAATGGCGTTGATCTGGTCCACCAGGGCGCCCATCGCCTCGTCCGTCGCGGCCGAGGTGGGCAGTTCGGCCAGTTGGGCCTGCAACTGGCTGACGTCGGGCACCGGCTCTTCAGGGGCGGCAGGGGCGGCAGGGGTGTTGGCGGCGTTGGGCGTGCTGGGCGTTAGTGCCCACACCGCCGCTGTGCCGCCGGGCAGCAGCGCCGCGCCGAAGCCCAGCAACACCGTCAGCACCAGAGCGCGGCAGTACAACGAAAAGCTTAAACAGACCAAGCGGCGCATTTCACCATCATAAAGACGGCGAGACTCATAGATAAAAATGGCGGTAGCGCCCGTCTGGTGGGCGCAGGCAGCTATCAAAAGAATAGTATTTCAGGACGAGGGCGCAAACAGATCCACCCGGTCCGTCACCACGCCATCGGTGCCCAGCGCGCGCAGGCGTTCGGCCGCCCATTCGTCGTTCACGGTGTAGCTCAGCGCGCGCCAGCCGGCGGCGTGCACGCGTTCGACCAGCGCCGCGTCCCACAGCGCGTGGTTGCAGACGATGGCGCGGCAGCCCAGCTGTGCGGCGCGCGCCTGCCAGCCGTCCCACAGCGTGTCCAACAGCAGGCCGCGCGGCACCGCAGGCGCGGCTTCGGCGGAGGCTTGCAGCGATTCGGCCTGGAAAGAGGTCAGCAGCGGCGGCACATCGGCGTTGTGCCACAGGCGTGCGGCGGCCTGGGCCACCGCGCGGCCGGTTTGTGCTTCCTGCCCCGGCGTGGGTTTGATTTCGACATCCAGCCGCAGGCCGTTGGCCAGGCAAAAGCGCGCCAGGTTGTCGAACGTGGGCAGCGGCTCGCCCCCGTAGGCGCGCGAATGCCAGCTGCCGGCGTCCAGCTGCGCCAGATCGGCCCAGGGGCGCTCGCCCGCCACGCAACTGGCGTTGGTGGTGCGCTGCAGCGTGGTGTCGTGCAGCAAGAAAGGCACGCCGTCGGCCGACAGCTTCACGTCGCATTCGGCCATGCGGTAGCCGTGCTGCGCGCCCAGTCGGAAGGCGGCCAGGGTGTTCTCGGGCGCCAGCTTGCCGGCGCCGCGGTGGGCGATCCAGAAGGGGTAGGGCCAGGCGGCTGGGGTGGTCATAGCGGTTCGCCAAACTTCAGCAGGTTGCCGTGCGGGTCGATCACGTACAGCTCGCGCATGCCCCATTCGCGTTCTGCGGGCGGGGGCAGCGGCAGGCCGCGCTGCGCAAAGTCGGCGTGCAGGGCGCGGGTGTCGCCGCGCACGTAGCACGAGGTTTGCTCGGCAACGGCGCGGTCCTGGCACAGCCAGTAATGGATCTCGCAGCCGTCGCGCGCCACGATCAGGTAATCAGGGGCGCGCAGGCGCTCGGTGAAGCCCAGGCGGCTGGCGCAGAACGCGGCCGATTCGTCCAGGTTCAGCGAAGCCAGCACCGGCACGGTGGCGTGAATCAAGGCGCGGGTGGGCATGTACGCGCCTCAGTCGATCGCCAGGGCAATCTTGCCGAACTGCTCGCCCGATTCCAGCCGGCTTAAAGCCGCGTGCACCTCGTCCAGCGCAAAGGTCTGCTCGATCACCGGGCGCACGCCGTGGCGCTGGCAAAAGGCCAGCAGATCGTGCAGCTCGCTCAGCGTGCCCAGGGTAGAGCCCAGCACCTGCAGCTGGCGGATGAACAGGCGGCGCAGGTCGGCGCCGGGCTGGTCGCCGCTGGTGGCGCCGCAGGTGACCAGGCGGCCGCCGCGCACCAGCGCTTTCATGGCGGCGGGCCACACGGCTTCGCCCACGTTTTCAAACACCACGTCGACACCGCGCCCGTTGGTGGCGGCCAGCGCGGCTTTCGCCACGTCTTCGTGGCTGCTGTCGATCACATGGTCGGCGCCCAGCGCGCGCGCCTGAGCCAGCTTGCCGGCGTGGCGCGATGTGACGATGACGCGCGCGCCCAGCGCCTTGGCCAGTTGCAGCCCGGCCAGCGACACGCCGCCGCCAATGCCGAACACCAGCACCGTTTCCCACGGCTGCAGGCGCGCCTGCGTG
>JAGOEM010000125.1 GCA_017997715.1 Ottowia sp. | reverse complement strand
GTGCGTTCGGCGTGGCGCAGCGCGGCCAGAATGCCCACGGTGGCGTACATGCCGGTGAACAGATCGGCCACCGCCACGCCCACCTTTTGTGGGCCGCCGCCGGGCAGGTCGTCGCGCTCGCCGGTGATGCTCATCAGCCCGCCCATGCCCTGGATGGCGTAGTCGTAACCGGCGCGCGGGGCGTAGGGGCCGGTCTGGCCAAAGCCGGTCAGGCTGCAGTACACCAGCCGTGGGTTGATGGCGCGCAGGCTGTCGTAGTCCAGCCCGTAGCGCGCCATGTCGCCCACCTTGAAGTTCTCGATGAACACCTGGCAGTGCGCCACCAACTCGCGGATCAGCTGCTGGCCCGCCGGCTGGGCGATGTCGCAGGTGAGTGAGCGCTTGTTGCGGTTGGCGCCCAGGTAATACGCGGCTTCCTGCGTCTCGTGGCCGTCGTCGGCGGTCAGGAAAGGCGGGCCCCAGGTGCGCGTGTCGTCGCCGGGGCCGGGGCGTTCGATCTTGATCACGTCCGCGCCCAGGTCGGCCAGGGTCTGCGTACACCACGGGCCTGCCAGCACGCGCGACAGATCCAGCACTCGAATGCCGTCTAAAGAGTTCATGGCTTCATTCTGACCCAGGCGGCGGACGGAATGAATCAGGCGGTGTCCATCGTCGGCCCAGGTAGCGCCTGGGCAGCGCGCGCAGGGGCGCAGCCACCCATAATCGTGCGCATGTTGCCCTTTCGTCACGCCGCGCTGGCACTGCTGCTGCTGTCAGGCCTGCTGGCCTGCACCCCCACGCTCAACTGGCGCGAAGTGGCCGCCGCACCCACCAGCGCGCACGCACTGCTGCCCTGCAAGCCCGATCATGCCGAGCGCAGCGTGCCGCTGGGCGGCGTGCCGACCGAGTTGGTGGTGAATGGCTGCAAGGCCGGCGGCGCCACCTTTGCCGTGATGGCCGCCACGGTGGCGGCGGGCCGCCTGCCGGACGATCTGCTGCAGGGCTGGCAGCAGGCCACGCTGAGCCACATGAAGGCCACGGGCGAGGTGCAGCGCCAGCCGTTTCACCCCGCCGGGGCGCTGCCACTGGCGCACGCCCAGCGCGTGGTGGCGCAAGGCCAGGACGCGGGCGGCCGCGCGGTCTATGCCCAAGCGGTGTGGACCGCACGTGCGGCCGACGGCGGCGGCACCGAGCTGGTTCACGCCGTGATGTACAGCGAACGGCCGCAGCCCGAGGTGGCCAATGCCTTTTTTGGCGGGCTGACGTGGCGGTGAATGCAGGGCCGCCCGCACGGGCTGACGCGGTGCGCGGTTGGCGCCGCTGCGGCTGGGCGCGTGGCCGGGTCGCCACGGCCCGCCGCGTTTCGTCCGCCTGATGCTGGCGCGCGCTGGCCTGGGGCAGGGCGGCGCTGACGCTTGGGGGCGTGACGCTGGTCGCCAGCGTCGTCGCGCGTTAGGCGGTGATTACTCCTGAAATCATAGCTGTTCACGCCCAAGTAGCGGGCGCTGGATGGCAAAAACAGCGGTATTTGGGTTGCCTGACGCAATCCGCTGCATTCGCCGTGCTGCGCCGCGCTGCGCCGCTGGGCGTGGCGGGCCTGGTTCGCACGGTGGCGATACCGCCGCTGGGGCTGGCCCCGTGGACGATCCGCGCGGGCGGCGGTACACCGCTGTATGTGGCCACCGCGCTGTTTGGCCTCAATCTGGCGATGCTGCTGCCTATGCGGGCCTGGGGTTGGCTGCTGCCGCTGATTCCGCTGCTGCGCCGGGCGGCGCGCGATGTCGGTCAGTTCGCTCGTGGCGCTGGCGCGGTGGGCGCTTTGCGCGTACAACCTGGCCTTCTTCGTCGGCATCCTTGGGCTGCGGTCGGCGCGTTGGGGTGGGTTCGCCGGGTTGGTTGGGCCGGGTTCACCGTGATGGCGCTGCGCGGCGGATAATTGGGGCTTGTTATGAACGCCGTTCTGATCATTGCGCACGCGCCGCTGGCCAACGCCCTGCGGGAAGGGGTGCTGCACTGCTTTCCCGACGCCGCCGACGCGGTGGTGGCGGTCGACGTTCAAAGCCAGGCCGCGCCCGAGGAATCGCTGGCGCAAGCGCAAAGCGCCCTGGCCAGTCTGCCCAGTGAAGACGTGCTGGTGCTGACCGATATTTTTGGCGCCACGCCTTGCAACGTGGCGCAACGCCTGGTGGACGGCGTGCGCACGCGCCTGATCGCCGGCGCCAACCTGCCGATGGCGCTGCGCGCCGTCAGCTACCGGGCCGAACCACTGGAAGCCATGGCCGCGCGCGCGCTGGCCGGTGGCGCGCAGGGCGTGATGTCCGTGGCGGCCACCACCGGGCCGCAAAACCAGAGCCGACGACAGACGACGAATGATCCAGAGCACCATCACCATCAGCAATAAGCTGGGCCTGCATGCCCGCGCATCGGCCAAACTGACCAAGCTGGCAGGCAGCTTTCCCTGCGAAATCTGGATGGCCAAGGGCGAGCGCCGCATCAACGCCAAAAGCATCATGGGCGTGATGATGCTGGCCGCCGGCATCGGCAGCGAAGTCGCCCTGGAAACCGACGGCGAGCGCGAGCAGGAAGCCATGGACGCGCTGCGCGCCCTGATCGACGACAAGTTTGGCGAGGGCGAGTAGGCCCCCAAACCCCCTTGCGGAAAACACCTGGCATGCCGATTCGCATCAGCCGCAATGGCCGCGCCGCCCGTCTGGTCGAGCAGGGCAACCACCAAAGCGATGCCGGCAACGACGCCAGCGCGCAGGCGCTGTACCTGCAGGCCGCCGAAGTGCAGCCGCGCTGGGCCGTGCCGTGGTTCAACCTGGGCCTGCTGCACAAATACCGCGGTGAATGGCCGCAGTCGCTGGACGCCAATCTGGCGGCCTTGGCGCGCGATCCGGGGCACGAAGGCGCGATCTGGAACGCCGCCATCGCGGCCACCGCGCTGGGCCAATGGCGCCAGGCGCGCGGCCTTTGGCGCCGCTATGGCATCGACATGCCGGACAGCGACGAGCCCACCGCCTTCAGCCCCGCACTGACACCGATTCGGGTGGCGCCCAACGGCAGCCCCGAGGTGATCTGGGCCGATCGCATCGACCCGGCGCGCGCCGTGATCCGATCCGTACCCACCGTGGCCAGCGGCCGGCGCTATGGTGATCTGCTGCTGCACGACGGCGCGCCCAACGGCTATCGGCGGCTGAACGGGCACGAAACGCCCGTGTTTGACGAGCTGCAGGTGCTGACGCCTTCGCGCTACGCGACGTGGGAGCTGCAAGTCCAGCACATCGACAGCGAACAGGCCGATGCGCTGGTCCAGCGCCTGGGCGATGCCGACTTGCCCGCCGAAAACTGGAGCACCGGCCTGCGCGCGATGTGCAAAGCGTGTTCCGAGGGCCGGCCCGACGACGACGCCGCGCACGACCATGAAGCGGTGGACGATCGCGCCACAGACACCGTCACGCTGGGCCTGGCCATGCACCAGCACGACACCGACGCCGCGCGGGTGCAGATGCAGGTGCGCGCGCTGATCGGCGATCTGCCCCAGGCCGTGATCACGCGCTGGGAATGCGTGCTGCCCGTGGACGAAGTGGGGGTGCGGGCATGAGCTTCGCCATCCACGGCCTGCCGGTCGCGCGCGGCGTGGCCATCGGGCGCGCGGTGCTGGTGGCGTCCAGCCGGCTGGACGTGGCCCACACCTTCATCCAACCCGAGCAGGTGGAAGGCGAAATTGCGCGCCTCACCGTGGCGCGCGACGCGGTGATGGACGAGCTGCAGCGCCTGCTGGCCACCATGCCCAAAGACGCCCCGGGCGAGCTGGCCGGCGTGCTGGAAGTGCACCTGCTTTTGTTGCAAGACCCGACGATGGCCGTCGAGGTGCGCCGCTGGGTGACCGAGCGGCACTACAACGCCGAATGGGCGCTGACCAGCCAGCTGGAGGTGCTGACGCGCCAGTTCGACCAGATGGAGGACGAGTACCTGCGCGAACGCAAGGCCGACATCGAACAGGTGATCGAACGCGTGCTGCGCTACCTGAAGGGCGCGGCGCTGCCGGTGGTGGCCGCTGCCGCCGCACGGCGCGAAGCCCGCCAGCACGATCTGGCGCTGGAAGACACCCAGGGCGTGCCGCTGGTGCTGGTGGCGCACGACCTGTCGCCGGCCGACATGCTGCAGTTCAAGCAAAGCGTGTACGCCGGCTTTGTGACCGATGTGGGCGGCAAGACCAGCCACACCGCCATCGTCGCGCGCAGCATGGACATACCGGCGGTGGTGGGCGCGCGCTCGGCCAGCCAGCTGGTGCGCCAGGACGACTGGGTCATCATCGACGGCGATGCCGGCGTGATGATCGTCGACCCCTCGCCCATCATCCTGGCCGAATACGGCTACAAGCAGCGCCGGGGCGAGCTGGAACGCGGCCGCCTGGCGCGCCTGAAGAACACCCCCGCCGTTACGCTGGACGGCCACCGCATCGAGCTGCTGGCCAACATCGAAGGGCCTGGCGACACCGCCGCCGCGCTGGCGGTGGGCGCGGTGGGCGTTGGCCTGTTCCGCAGCGAATTCCTGTTCATGGGACGCCAGGGCAAGCTGCCGGACGAGGAAGAGCAGTACACCGCCTACCGCGCCGCGGTCGAGGGCATGCACGGCCTGCCCGTCACCATCCGCACGGTGGACGTGGGCGCCGACAAGCCGCTGGACGAATCGCGCCACGACGCCGCGCACCTGAACCCGGCCTTGGGCCAGCGCGCCATCCGCTGGTGCCTGGCCGAGCCGGCCATGTTCCTGACGCAGCTGCGCGCCATCCTGCGCGCGGCGGCGCACGGCAAGGTGCTGATGCTGATCCCCATGCTGGCGCACGCCAGCGAGATCCGCCAGACGCTGGAGCTGCTGGACAAGGCGCGCGAACAGCTGAACCAGCGCGGCGTGCGTTATGGCCCGGTGAAGCTGGGCGCGATGATCGAGGTGCCGGCCGCCGCGCTGTCGCTGCGGCTGTTCCTGCGCTACTTTGACTACCTGTCGATCGGCACCAACGACCTGACGCAGTACACCCTGGCCATCGACCGCGCCGACGAATCCGTGGCCAACCTGTACGACCAGCTGCACCCGGCGGTGCTGCGCCTGGTGGCCGACACCATTGCCGAAGGCGCGCGCCAGGGCAAGCCGGTGGCGGTGTGCGGCGAAATGGCGGGCGACCCCGAGATGACGCGCCTGCTGCTGGGCCTGGGCCTGCGCAGCTTTTCGATGCACCCGTCGCAGATTCTGCTGGTCAAGCAGGAAGTGCTGCGCGCCGATGCCGGCAAGCTGGCCGACTGGGCGCAGGCGGTGCTGGACAGCGACGAACCCAGTGCGTTGCTGGGCGCCTGAGTGGTGGCTGCGCAGCGCTGAGTTTCAAGCCAAATAGGGCTCTAGCGCTTGATAGGTGGGCGCAAGTCGCTACTTTATTTGCAGCAAATGGAGGTGAAAGGATTCACCTTCGACATCCCTTCGCAGCCGTTCGGGCAGCGCGTATCCAAGCCGCGTGACGAGGCTTCGACAAGCGCAGCGCAGACCGGTTTTGGGGATTTTGCCCGCGCAGGTTGTAAGGCAGCCGCACAAGTGCCGCCCCGCCGCGCAGGCTGCGCCCCCCGCCCGAAGCGCGTCAACGCGAAAAGATTGGGCGAAGGCGCTGAAAGCGACTCAGGGCGAAATCACCTCGCCCTTGTCCCCAGCACCGCCGCCACCAGAATCAGTCCGGTGGCCAGCGCCACGTTCCACGTCAGCCCTTGCCGCGTGGTCATCAGCAGCAGCAGGGTGGACAGCAGCGGCGTCAGGTAGCTCAGCACGCCGATCTGGCGCGCATCGCCACGCTTGAGTGCCGCGTCCCACAAAAAGAAAGCGCCGCCCAGCGGGCCCAGGCCCAGCAGGGCAATCAGCGCCAGATCGCGCAGCGACAGGGCCACGCGCGGCTCCAGCGCCGCATGGCAGATCAGCGCCAGCACGCCCGAGACGATGCCGAACAAGCCGATGGCGGCCGTGGGAAAGGCGCGCCCGGTCATCGACAGCCGCTTGGTGCCCAGCGAATAGGTCGACCACACCACCGCCGCCAGCGCCGCGCAGCCATAGCCCACCGTGGCCCATGGCCCGGCCGCCGTGCCGGCGCCGCCCTTGCCCAGAATGGCGATGGCCGCGCCCGAAAAGCCCAGCAGCGCGGCCACGATGTGCAGCCGCGTCAGCCGCACGCCCGGCAGCAGCCAGGGCGCCAGAAACACGATGCCCAGCGGCCACAGGTAGTTGACCAGGTTGGCCTCGACCGGCGGCGCCAGCTGCAGCGCCGTGAACAGCAGAAAGTGGTAGCCAAACAGCCCATACACGCCCAGCGCCAGCGTTGGCCAGGGCACAGCCAGGCGCCGCACGTCAAAGCGCACCATCGGCAGCGCCAGCGCACTGCCCACCAGCAGCGCCAGGCCGGTCAGCAGAAACGGCGGCACATGCGCCAACGAGGTGCCCAGCGCCGCCAGCGAAGCCCACAGGCCAACGGCGCCCAGGGCAAAAAGATTGGCGGTGGCGGCGGGGTGCGAGGTAGGTGGCATGGCTGAAGGTCGTACGGCGAGGACGCGGGGCGGGTGCCTAAGATAACGTGTTTCTTCAGCGTGTTTTTGCAGGCTTCTTGCGTGCCTGCTGCGTGTTTGCTGCGTGTTTCCCTGGCGCTGTTTCGGCGCCGATCCTGAAAGCTGCCTGTGTCCCTGTGGTTGACCCCGTTTTCTGGCATTGCCCTGCGCGGCGTCGCCGTGGCTCTGCTGGCGGCGCTGGCCAGCCAAGCCGGGGCGGCCGATACGACGAAAACCTTCGTCGACCCGGTGCTGGGCGTGCAGTACGACTACCCGGCCCATTTCAAGCTGGACCCGCAGTACCACGGCGCTGACACCATGATCGGCGTGACCGATTCGTCCAGCGGCAAGGGCGACATCAGCTTCATGGTGCTGGCCGACGAGCCGGTGATCCCGCGCTTTGAGCAGGCAGGCGACGCAGAGCGCTTCATCGAGGCCCTGCGTCCGCAACTGGCGCGCGGCCTGCGCCGCGGCGAGTGGGTGCGCGCGGGGCCGTCGCGCCTGTTCGGCCAGCCGGCGGCCGACATGGTGTTGACGCACCAGCCCAACACCTTGTCTGCGCAGCGCATTCAGCTGCGCCTGATCGGCACGGTGATCGACGGCAAGACTTACCTGCTGCGCTGCAGCTACCCCGCCGACGTGGCCCCCGAATACGACCCTGCGTGCGAGCTGATGCGCGACAGCGCGCGCCGCCGCTGACGGTGCGCCCCAGGCAAACGGCGGCATTGCCTGGTGCAGTGCGCGGCGCCCGTTCGTCGGCTGCGATGCACGCGCGCCCGCCGACATTCGGCACAGGCGTTACGCTGTCGGCACGATTCCAATTTCTGGATGACTGGAGAGCCTGCATATGAAGTCTTTTTACCGAAGCGCCTTGGGCGCGGTGGCTGTGGCGATGGTGTGTTCGATACCCGTCCATGCGCAGACAGGCGACACGCTGTCCAAGATCAGGAGCAGCGGCAAGATGACCTTCGCTTACCGCGAATCCTCGGTGCCTTTCAGCTACCTCGACGGCCCGGACAAACCGATTGGCTTTGCGGTCGACATCAGCAACGCCATCGCCGCGAAAGTGCGCAAGCAAACCGGCAAGCCCAAACTGACGGTGGGCTGGCAAGCCGTCACGTCCGCCAACCGTATTCCGCTGTTGCAGAACGGCACGATCGATCTGGAATGCGGCTCCACCACCAACAACAGCGCGCGTGGCAAGGACGTGGATTTCGCCATCAACCACTTCTATACCGGCACCCGCCTGCTGGTGAAGAAGTCGGCCGGCATCCAGAACTACGCCGACCTGAAGGGCAAGACGGTGGCCATCACCACCGGCACCACCAACATGCAGGTGGTGCGCCGCTACAACGATGAAAAAGGCCTGGGCCTGAACATCATCGCCACCAAGGACCATTCCGACGCCGCACTGCTGGTAGAGGCCGACCGCGCGGCCGCCTTCGCCATGGACGACATCCTGCTGTTCGGGCTGCGTGCCAACTCCAAGGACCCGGCTTCGCTGGAGGTGGTGGGCGATTCGCTGCAGGTCGAACCCTACGCCTGCATGGTGCGCAAGGGCGACCCGAAGTTCAAGGCGCTGGTGGACGGCGTGATCACCGGCATGATGACGTCGGGCGAATTTGCAAAGCTGTACGCCAAGTGGTTCACCAGCCCCATCCCGCCGCGTAACCAGAGCATCGGCCTGCCGATGAGCAAGGAGCTGCAGGACAACATCAAGGTGCCATCGGACAAGCCGGCCACCTAAGTGCGCTGGCGCGCTGGCGCCTAGGCGTCGGGCGCCGTGGTGCGCAGCACGCGGTAGATGGTCTGGCGGCTGATCGACAGCTGCCGCGCGGCCTGGCTGACGTTGCCGCCTGACTGCGCCAGCGCCTGGCGAATGGCCTGTTCGGTGATCTTTTTCAAACCCGCGGGCGCATCGTCAGCGGTTGCGGCAGAGGATGCAGATGCGGCTGCCGCGCCGCGTGAGGCGACGTGCGCGACCGGCGCAGCAGCGCGTTCAGCCGCGCTGCTGCCCGTCTGCGCGGTGCGGGCCAACGCGTCGCGCAGGTCACTGGCCAGGTGCGGCCAGTCGATGGCGGGCTCGGTGGCCGGGTCACGCAGCGCGCAGGCGGTTTGCAGCACGCTGGCCAGTTGGCGCAGGTTGCCGGGCCAGGGGTAGGCACGCAGCGCCTGCAACAGGTCGGGCGCGATGCGCACGCCGCTGTCGTCCCACAGGCGCAGCATGCGCTGGGCCAGGGCGTCGAAGTCCTCGCGCTGGCGCAGTGCCGGCAGCTGCACGCTGAAGCCGTTCAGGCGGTAGAACAGGTCGCTTCTGAAGCGGCCCTGGGCCACCGCGTCGGCCAAGGCCGTGTGGGTGGCGCTGACCAGCGCAAAGTCCACGCTGACCGGCGCGCCACCCAATGGCGTGACTTTCTTTTCCTGCAGCACGCGCAGCAGCCGCGTTTGCAGTAGCAGCGGCATGTCGCCAATCTCGTCCAGGAACAGCGTGCCGCCTTCGGCTTCGCGGATGCGGCCCAGGCTGCCGCCTTTCTGCGCGCCGGTGTAGGCGCCGGGGGCATAGCCGAACAGCTCTGCCTCGATCAGCGATTCAGGGATGGCGGCGCAGTTCACCGCCACGAACGGGTGCGCCCGGCGCGGGCCGCTGTCGTGGCAGGCGCGCGCAAACACTTCCTTGCCCACGCCCGATTCGCCCTGAATCAGCAGCGCAATCGGCTTGTCCAGAATGCGCCGCACCTGCGCGGCCGCGCGCCGCCACTGGCTGTCGCCGGTGTCGCTGTCGGCCAAGGGGTCGCTGGTCAGCACGGCAGCGCCTTGGACCTGCGCGCGTTGGGGCGCGCGCTGGGCCGGCCAGTCCACCCGCAGGAACATGCGGCGGCCGTCGGTCAGGCGCACCTGATGGGGTTCGCGCTCGGGTTGCGCCAGCAGTTGCGCCAGGCGCTGCTGCAAGCGGTTTTCCAGCTGCAGCGCAAAGAAGTCGTGCGGCGCCAGGCGCAGTGCGCGAATGGCTTCCTGGTTGGCGCCGATCAGCGTGCCTTCCTCGGTCAGCACCACAATGCCCTCGGCCGGGGTGTCCAGCCCCTCGGCGGCGCTGTGCATGTGCACGCGCACCGAATCGCGGTAGCGCGCCTTCAGCCAGTTGTTTTCGATCAGCCGCGCGGCGCTGCTGGCCAGGCCCAGCGCGTGCTGGTGTGACGCGCGCTCGTCGCCCGAGATGTCGATGGCGCCCGCAATCGCGCCCTGCGCGGTGAAGATCGGCGCGGCCGAGCAGTGCAGGAAGCCGTTGCGTTGCAGGTAATGCTCGCCCGCGCGCACCTGCAGCGCCGTGCCGTCTTCGATGGCGGTGCCGATGGCGTTGGTGCCGCGCACCGATTCGTGCCACGACGCACCCGCGCGCAGTTCCACCTGGCGTGCCTTGGACAAGAAGCCGTTGTCGCCCAGCGTATGCAGCAGCATGCTGCCGGCATCGGCCAGCACCACCATGCAGTCGCCGCCGCGGATCTGCGCGTACATGAAGTCCATCACCGGGCGGGCGAACGACAGCATCTGGGCGTTTTGCTCCAGCGCGTGCGCCAGCGGGGCGCCGTCCATCGGGCCCACCAGATCGCGCATGGCAAACGGCTCGACCCCCGCATGCAGGCTGCGCTGCCAGGACCGGGCCAGGCGATCGTTCAGCGCGCTGGGCAGGCAGGCGCCGTGATCCACCAGGTGCCGGCGCGCCAACTCCAGGCGGTCGTACGCTCTTGCCATGTCGGTCTCCTGTCGGTCTGACGGGCTGGGTGCCAGGCCGTGTTGTTCGATGGTCCGCGCAGGCCGCACGTGGCGGCGCTGCAGGGGCCAAACCAGTTTATAGGACGCCGGCCATGGTCGGGATTGTCCCTAGCGGCGTGTGACAGTCGCAACTGTCAGGGGGTGTGACACGG
>JAGOEM010000124.1 GCA_017997715.1 Ottowia sp. | reverse complement strand
GGTGCTGGTGCTGGTGCTGGTGCTGGTGCTGGTGCTGGTGCTGGTGCTGGTGCTGGTGCTGGTGCTGGCGTTGGTGCTGGTGCTGGTGCTGGCACGGGCGCTGCCGCTAGCACCGCAGGTGCGACCAGGGGCACATCCATATCAGGCGCCGTCTGCACCCCGCGCGGCGCAATCGCTTCAGGCGCTGCGGCCGGCGCCGCGGCTTCGCCCCTGGGCGGCTCGTCCTTCAGCGCCGACGCTGCCTCAGCGGGCGCTGGCCTGGCGGGGATGGGGCTGGGCGCAAACCCGGACCAGCCCGAAGCGGCCGGCGATGTCGCCGCTGGCACGGGTGGCGGTGGCGGTGGCGCTGCCGGCGTATCAGGCCGGGCGGGCACGACGGGCGCCACCTGCTGCGCCGGCACGCCGGGCGTTGCGTGAACCGTCGGGGCCGCATGAACCGCAGGCGCTACATGAACCGCAGGCGGTGGTGCTGCCGGCGTTGGCGGCGGCACGGCGTGATCCGGCACGGCTGCCGCAGGCAGGCCGGGCGCAGAAACATCGGTTTGGGCGGGCGGCGGCGCTTCGGGCGCGGGCTCGGCGGCCTTCTTGCGGCGAAAGAAACTGAACATTGCTGAGATTCTAGATGCCGCTCTCTTAGATGCCGCTCTCTTGCGCCACTGGCTTGATCTGCTGATGGCTGAGCCCGGCGCCCAGCCCCTGAACATCGGTTGCGCGATGGCTGGCGACCCCGTTTGCACGCACCGCCGAAGGTGTTTGGGCGGCTGCGCTGGGGCGAATAGGCTACTCCCGCACCGCTTCAATCAACCCAGGGCCGGCACGCTGGCCAAACCGATGGCGCATGGCCGGCTTCAGTCGGCAAACCGTATTGCGTCGAAAAGTGCCTGCAGCTTGGCTGCCCGTGTGGGCACTAGCCATTGGCGCGCCCATTGCAGCTGGCCCAGCAGGCGCGGGCGCTCTTGCAGCGGAACGCCAGCTTGCTTCGCCAAGCGGTGCAGTTGCGCTTTCAGCACGTCGAACTGCGCCCGGGGCAAATTGGGCCGGGTGTTGAGCACCAGCCCGGTGACGTGCTGGCGCTGGCTGGCGGTCATCAGGCGGGTTTTGTCGGCGTTCAGCGCAAAGCCCTCGTCCCGCACGATGGCGCTGACCCAGGCGCGCAGGTTCGGCCATTGGCGGCGCAAATCCTCGTTGCCCGATATCACCAGGTCGTCGGCGTAACGTGAATAACGCGCGCCAAAGCGCTGCGCCAGCGCGGCCAGGCGCACATCCAGGCCGAAGGCGCACAGGTTGGCGATCGCAGGGGACGTGGGCGCGCCTTGGGGCAGATGGCCGCGCGCCAAGGCCTGCGCACGCGCCCGGCGCTGCGCCAGCGCACCGGCCACGGCGGCCGAGGGGACGGTCGGCACTGCGTCCAGCAGGCGTTCGCGCACGGCGCTGGGCGTGCGGGTGGTGGTCAGGCCGGTCAGCAGCTCGGCCATGGCGCGTGAATGGCCCAATGCGCGCCAAAGTGCCCGCACGCGGGTCGTGTGCACCTGCGTGAAGAAGTCGCGCAGGTCAAACCGCGCGACCACGGCCTGCCCTGCGTGCATGGCCACGTGGCTGGCCACGCCGCGCCCGCGCACAAAGCCATGGGCGGCTTCGTGCGTGGGAATGGGGTTCAGGGCCTGATCGAGCAGGCTGCGCTGCACCTGGGCCAGGCGCGGCAGGGGCGCTTCCAGCAGGCGCAGGCCGCCACTGCGCTTGGGCAACAGGCGGTGGCGGTAGTGCGAGGGCGGCATCGCCAGGCCCGCGCGTTCGCGCCAATGCGCATGGGCGGGCGCCAGCCAAAGCAGCTCGTCCAACTCCAGGTTCAGCGCCTGCGCCAGCCCGGTCGCCGTGGCCCAACGCGGCGCGGCGCGGCTGCCGTGCGTGCGCTCATCCAGCCATGGCGGTTGCGGGCCGGGCTGTGCCGGGCGAAGCAACCAGCGGCGCACTTGCACCGACGGCTGGGCTGCCCATACGCGAAATGCCTGGGCCAGTTGAGCATTGCTTTGCAGCGCGGGCGCAGGTGGGTCGGGGATGGATTCGTCGTCATCGTCGAAGAACAAATCTTCGTCGGCGAAGTCGCCAACAGGCTCGTCCAGTTCTTCACCCGGTCCGCTGGAGGCCACCAAACCGGCCTGCCGCCACCAGCGACCGTGCCGCAGCCAGGTGGCCAGGTCTTCGACCTCCAGCCGCTGCCATTCCCGCGCGGGCAACTGCGACAGGCGGCGCAATTGCTCTAAAAAGGTGGCAGGCAGTGGCTGGGCGCCAGATGGCGCACCCGCGTTCGAAGCAAGGCAGTGGCTTGCGCGCGCCGCCAAGGCAGACGGGCGGCGGGCGGCGGCACCGGTCTGCGCATCGGCCAGCAAAGCCATGGCCACGGCTTTGGACAAGATCCTGGATGGCGTTGCCATGGGTGAAGAATGCCGTCAGCAGCGGCGCCTGCAACGCGCCGGGCGTCCTGCGCACGTTGCATCCAAAAAAGTGGCCCTGGCAGCCAACGTGCGGGTTGTGCACGAACAGGGCTCCTGAGCAGGAGTGGCGTTCGTGCGCCGCAATGTCACGCTGGAGGTTGACCGTGGGGAAGCCCCACAGCCCGAGCTTTTCCTGTACCTGCCGAAGCAGACCCAATCAACACTCGAAAGGCTTGGTGCCAGGGCCAGCGGCATCGTAAGCGATCCAGGATGTGCGCCGACGGGCGGGCGCTGGCGCGTGCCTCAGCCCACCACCAGCGCGTGCGGGCCCCGCGGCAGCACTTCGCCCACCACGCCCGCATGCCCAAACCCGTGGCGTGCGAAGGTGGCCAGCACGGCGTCCAGCGTATCGGGGGCGCAGGCCACCAGCAGGCCGCCGCTGGTTTGCGGGTCGCTCAGCAGGGCGCGGTCGGGGTCTGAAAAGCCGGCGGGCAGCGCGACTTCGGCGCCGTAGGCGGCCCAGTTGCGGCCGCTGGCGCCGGTGACGATGCCGCGCGCGGCCAAATCGCGCACGCCGGGCAGCAGGGGCACGGCGGGCCAGTCGATGCGGGTGGTCAGGTGGGCGCCGCGCGCCAGTTCCAGCGCGTGGCCGGCCAGGGCAAAGCCGGTGACGTCGGTCAGCGCGTGCACGCCGGGCAGCGCGGCCAGTTCGGGGCCGGGGGTGTTCAGGCGCGTGGTGTTGGCGATCATTTCGGCGTAGCCGTCGGGCGCCAGTTCGTTCTTCTTCAGCGCGGCCGACAGCACGCCCACGCCAATGGGTTTGCCCAGCACCAGCACGTCGCCCACCTGGGCGCCGCTGTTTTTCTTCACCCGGTCGGGGTGGACCAGGCCCAGGGCGACCAGGCCGTAGATGGGTTCGACCGAATCGATGGTGTGGCCGCCGGCAATGGGTATGCCGGCGGTGCGGCACACGCTGGCGCCGCCTTCCAGAATCTTGCCGATGGTGTCGGTGGACAGCACGCTGATCGGCATGCCGACCAGCGCCAGCGCCATGATGGGCGTGCCGCCCATGGCGTACACGTCGCTCAGGGCGTTGGTGGCGGCGATGCGGCCAAAGTCGAACGGGTCGTCGACGATGGGCATGAAAAAGTCGGTGGTGGCCACCAGCGCCTGCGTGTCGTTCAGGCGGTAGACGGCGGCGTCGTCAGACGTCTCGATGCCCACCAGCAGCTCAGGCGGGATCGGCATGGCGCCGGTGCCGCGCAGGATGTTGGACAGCACGCCCGGCGCAATCTTGCAGCCGCAGCCGCCGCCGTGCGACAGGCTGGTCAGGCGCGGTTCGGTGGCGGTGCTGGCGGGGGCGGTGGGCTGCTGGGCGGTCATGGGGCAGTGGCCTTGGGGCAAAGGTTTATGTAATGGAATTGGCCTGCAGCGCTTTCTGCACGGGCGCCAGAAGCTATCGTTAGCGTAGCAAACTGGCGCAGGCGCGCCCTGCCTAATGCGGGGCGCGTGCAGCGCAAGGCGCGCTGCCTGGCGACCTGTGCCTGCATCTACACCTGCACCTGCACCTGCGCCGGCCCGCACGGTGCGCGCAGCGGGCATGCGATGGACTGGGCGCACGCCGTGGCGCGCGGCGCTTACTTGTTCTTCAGCTTGCCGCGCAGCGGCACGGTGGTGACGGGCGCAATGGGCCGGTCAGAGCCCACCGGCTTGGGCGGCGAGGTGTCCTTCTTGGGCTTTTTCACCATCTTGTTTTGCTGCATGCCTTTGGCCATGGTTTTTCTCCTGCGGGGATAGGGGTTGAAACGTGTTGGGCGAATCGTAAGCCAGAACAAGCTGGCTGGCGCGGGCCGCCCGTCACCGCCCGGGCGCATTCCACCGGCGCACGGCGACCAGGGCGCGCGGCGGATGGGGCGTGGCGCCCGGCGTTGGGGCCGGACGCACTCAGGCACACTTAAGTCAAGCGTGGGAACGTTCGCCCCGCACCCGAATCAGCACATAGCCCATGCATTCACATCATTCCATCTGGCGCGCCGCCCGTTCTGCGCTTTTCCTGGCGGCTGCCGCTTCCCTGGTTCCCCTGGCCGGCGCGCAGCAGGCGCCGCCCACCCCCGCAGCAGCCCCTGGCGCAAAGGTGGCGGCGCCCACCATCAGCGAATTCAAGCTGGACAACGGCCTGACGCTGATCGTCAAGCCCGACCACCGCGCCCCCACCGCCGTGCACATGCTGTGGGTGCGCGTGGGTTCGGTCGACGAGGTCAGTGGCACCACCGGCGTGGCCCACGTGCTGGAACACATGATGTTCAAAGGCACCAAGACCCTGGCGCCGGGCGAGTTTTCGCGCCGCGTGGCCGAACTGGGCGGGCGCGAAAACGCCTTCACCAACCGCGACTACACCGGCTATTACCAGCAGGTGCCGGCCAACCGGCTGGCCGACGTGATGGCGCTGGAAGCCGACCGCTTTGCCAACAACCGCTGGAGCGACGAAGAGTTCGCCAAGGAGCTGGCCGTCATCAAGGAAGAGCGCCGCATGCGCACCGACGACAACCCGCGCGCGCAGATGTACGAACAGCAGATCGCCGCCACCTTCATCGCATCGCCCTACCGGGTGCCGGTGATCGGCTGGATGGGCGACCTGGACGCCATGAAGGCGCAGGACGCGCGCGACTTCTACCACCGCTGGTACGCGCCATCCAACGCCGCCGTGGTGGTGGTGGGCGATGTCGATCCGCAGGCCGTGCTGGCGCTGGCCCGCAAGACCTATGGCAAGGTGCCCGCGCGCGCCCTGCCGGCGCGCAAGGCCCAGCCCGAGCCACTGCAAAAAGGCGCGCGCCGCCTGCTCGTCAACGCCCCGGCCGAACAGGCCGTGCTGTCGATGGCCTTCAAGGTGCCGCAAATGGATTCGCTGCAAGCATCGCCCAGCAACGACGACGCGCTGGCGCTGACCGTGCTGGCCGCCGTGCTGGACGGCTACAGCGGCGCCCGCCTTGACCGCGCCTTGACCCAGGGCCCCGCGCGCGTGGCCGATTCGGCCGGCGCCAGCAACGGCCTGTTTGGCCGCGGCCCGCAGCTGTTCATGCTGAGCGGCGTGCCATCGGCCGGCAAGACGCCCGAACAGGTCGAAGCCGCGCTGCGCGCCGAAGTCGCCCGCGTGGCGAAAGACGGCGTCAGCGAAGCCGAGCTGGCCCGCGTCAAGACGCAGTGGGTGGCATCTGAGGTGTACAAGCGCGACTCGGTCATGGGCCAGGCGCAAGAGCTGGGCAGCCTGTGGATCCAGGGCCTGCCGATGGACGCCGATGTGCGCCTGATGCAGCGCCTGCGCACCGTCACCGCCGCCCAGGTACAGGCCGTGGCAGCCAAGTACTTTGGCGACGAGCAGCTCACCGTGGCCACGCTGGTGCCGCAGGCACGCGATGCCGCCGCGCCCAAGCCGCGCCCGGCTGCGGCCAGCGGCGATCTGCGTTGATGCCCACCCGTTTCGCCCGCCAACCGCGACGTAGCCCCGATTTCAACTGACCCATGAAAACTATTAAAACCATAGCTGCCAGCGCCGGCCTGTATTGCGCTGGTGCCATTTTTGGCTTGTCTTCTGCGCTGGCCGCGATCCCCATTCAGCACTGGACGCAGCCCGGCGGCGCGCAGGTCTACCTGGTGGAAAGCCCGGCCATTCCCATGCTGGATGTCCAGCTCGACTTTGACGCCGGCAGCCGGCGCGACCCGGCCAAGCAGGCCGGCCTGGCCGATGTCACCGCGCTGATGGCGGGTCTGGGCGTGGCGGCGCAAGGCGGCCAGCCCGCGCTGGACGAAAACCAGCTGGGCGAAGCCTGGGCCGACCTGGGCGCCAGCTTTGGCGCCAGTGCCGGCGGCGACCGCATGAGCTTTCGCCTGCGCACGCTGACCGAACCCGATCTGCTGGCCAAGTCGGTGCAACTGGCCGCGCGCCAGATGGGCGAGCCGTCTTTCCCCGAAACCGTGTGGCTGCGCGAACGCGAACGCCTGTCCGCCGCGATCCGCGAATCGCGCACGCGCCCCGGCAACATCGCCAGCCGCGCGTTCAGCCAGGGCGTGTACGGCAGCCACCCGTATGGGTTTGAAACCACACCCGAGTCGCTGCAGGGCATCAGCGTGGCCGACATGCGCAGCTTTTATCGCAGCGACATCCTGCCTTGCCGCACCAAGGTCAGCCTGGTGGGCGCCGTCACGCGCGCGCAGGCCGATCAACTGGTCACCCAGCTGCTGGCGCGCCTGCCGCAGGGCGCCAACTGCGCCGCCCTGCCGCCGGTGCCCGAAGTTGCGCCGCTGACCGCGCCCAAGGAAGAACGCATTCCGCTGGAATCGGCCCAGGCGCAGGTGCTGATCGGCCAGCCCGGCTACAAGCGCGACGACCCCGCCTTCTTTGCGCTGCTGGTGGGCAATCACATCCTGGGCGGCGGCGGCTTCACTTCGCGCCTGATGAACGAAGTGCGCGAACAGCGCGGCCTGGCCTACGGCGCGTACAGCAGCTTTTCGCCCGGCCTGCACGCGGGCGCCTTCACAGCGGGCCTGCAGACCCGGCCCGACCAGGCCAACGACGCGCTGGCGCTGACGCGCCGCGTGATCGCCGACTTCGTCGCCAAAGGCCCCACCGCGGCCGAACTGAAAGCCGCCAAGGACAACCTGATCGGCGGCTTTCCGCTGCGGCTGGACGGCAATGGCAAGCTGCTGGACAACGTGGCCAACATCGCCTGGAACAATCTGCCGCTGGACTACCTGGAACACTGGACCGACAAGGTATCGCGCGTCAGCCTGGACGACGTGCGCACAGCCTTCGCCCGCGTGCTGCAGCCCGACCGCATGGTCACCGTGGTGGTGGGCGGCCGCTGATCGCCGTTTGCCCCTGGTTTGACATAAAAGAGGCCGCCGGCGCCCGATACGCGGGCGATGACAGCTATGGTTTTGAAAGCGATTGCGCATCGCTTTCAGGGTGATGGGGTATAGCCCAGCGGGCGTTGTGGCGAATGCGCCAACGCGCCGCAGACCGCCCGACCGCCCTTGGCAGGCGCCTTAAATGCGAATTGGCGCAGGTGCGTGCGGGATATGGCCGGTGGCCTAAACCGGTGGCCGCCCCGAATCCAGCCGCGGGCTGATGGCGCATGGCCCCGTGCGCCACCGCACAATAGGCGCATGCCCCGTTCCTCATCACCCTTGCGCGCTCAGGCGGCCAAGCCCAAGGCCGCAGCCGCCAGCAGCCCCACCGGGGGACGCCATCAGGTGCGCATCGTCGGGGGCCAATGGCGCAGCCGTTTGCTGCCCGTGGCCGACAAACCCGGGCTGCGCCCCACCCCCGACCGCGTGCGCGAGACGTTGTTCAACTGGCTGGGGCAAGACCTGGGTGGCTGGCGCTGCGTGGACGCGTTTGCCGGCAGCGGCGCGCTGGGCTTTGAAGCCGCGTCACGCGGTGCGGTCGATGTGCTGATGGTGGAACGCGATCCCGCGCTGGTCGCCGCGCTGAATGGCGTGCGCGTGCAATTGAATGCAGAGGCGGTGCGTGTGCAGCGCGGTGATGGCGTGGCGGTGCTGGCTGCGTTGCCGCCGGGCAGCGCCGATCTGGTGCTGCTGGACCCGCCGTTCGACAGTGACCTGTTCGATGCCGCGCTGCAGGCCGCCGCGCGCGCGGTGGGAACGCAGGGCCACGTGTATCTGGAAGCGCCACGCGCCTGGGCAGACCACGAATTGGCGGGCTGCGGGCTGCGGGTGAAGCGCCATTTGAAAGCCGGTGCGGTGCACGCGCATTGGCTGCAAAGGGTGGCCACGGCTGGATGAACGGGCCTGGCGCCGTGCGGTGACGCGCGGCTTGCCGGTGCGTGGATCGGGCGGGCGCCACCCGTCGCCAGAGCCGGCGCCACCATCAGCCCTTCGCCCATAGAAAAAGCGCCCCGCGGGGCGCTTTTTCTTGGGTCACCCCACGCGCTTACTTGGCAGCCATGTCGCGCATGCGGTCGGCACGCGCGCCTGGGTCCGGGTGCGTGGACAGCATGTTGTCCATGGCGCCGCCCTTTTTGCCGCCGCGCTGGGCTTCCAGCTTGCGGAAGGCCGTTTCCATGGCTTTCACGTTGTAGCCGTGCTTTTTCATGAAGGCCAGGCCGTAGTCGTCGGACGATGTTTCCTGGCTTTGCGAGAACTGGCTGTTCACCATCGCTTCGCCCAACTCACCCAGTTCAGAGGCAGCCAGCGCACCGCCCACGCCGCGCGAGCTGGCAGCGGCCTTGCGACCGGCCGAGGCCATGTAGGCCGTGCGCATCTGGCTCATGCTGTGGCCCAGTTTCACGTGGCCGATTTCGTGGCCGATGATGCCGCGCAGTTCGTCGTCGGTCATCAGATCCATGATGCCGCTGTAGAAGCGGATTGAGCCATCGGGCGTGGCGTTGGCGTTGATCTGCGGGCTCAGGTAGACCTTGAAGTTGAGCTTCAGGCCGTCTTCGTTGACGTGCTTGCGCGTCAGGCGCTGAAGGCGCTGCGCGTATTTGTTCTTGGCCGGCGCAACGCGCGCTTCTTTGTCTTCGGCTGCGCGCAGTTGCAGCGACGCATTTTTCAGCTCGTCTTCCGACACCGTCACGGCCTTGGCCATGTCCAGCACGGCACCCACCTTGCCGTCGCTGGAAACACCGCTGCCGCTGCCACCTGTGGCGCTACAGCCCATCAACCCGAAGGCCGCCATGCTGGTGGCGATCACTGTCATTTTCAAATTCATGCTTGCCAATCTCCCTCGATGCAATTCACATTCCTGCGCGCCAGCCCCCTGCCAGCGGCGCGACATCATACCACGCGGTGTTCGCGCAAAAATGACAGCGCAGTGTGTTCATGAGGTGGCCTCAGCGGGTTTCGATCCGGGTTGAATAAAAAGAATAATCACCTTGCAGCGCCCTACCAATAAGCGTTGCTAGCTATATTGTTGATAGCTATTCACACCTTTGGTTAGCGCATACCTGCGGTGCCGCAGCCGCGCGGGCATGCTGGAACGAACCCCGATCGATCCGACGAACGGCGCAGGCGCAGGTCAGCGCAGGCATGCCAAAAGGCGGGTGCGCCACGCAATGGCGATGCGGTTTGCGGCGGCCAGCTTCAGCGCGTCTGAACTGTGCGTGATCGCCATTCCCGCCCCTTTCCCATCCCCCTTTCCCATCCCCTTTCGGGACCAGCCACCATTGGTGGCCGCGTCGTCCCAGCCGCACGTCCTGCCAGCCGTCTGTTCGATTCCCTTTCAGCCTGGCGCCGCGCGCGCACCGCATCGCCGGCATCGCGCTAGCATCGCCTTTTACACACCACACGGAGCACGCCGCATGCGCACACAGAAAGTCGCCCTGATCACCGCCGGGGGCAGCGGCATGGGGGCCGCTGCGGCACGCCGTTTGGCGCGCGACGGCTTTCACGTGGGCGTGCTGTCCTCATCCGGCAAGGGCGAGGCGCTGGGGGTAGAGCTGGGCGGCTTTGGCGTGACCGGCAGCAACCTGGACGACGGCGCGCTGCAACAGCTGGTGGATGGCGCCCTGCAGCGCTGGGGCCGCATCGACGCGCTGGTCAACTCCGCCGGCCACGGCCCCAAGGGCGATCTGCTGGCGCTGACCGACGAGCAATGGGCCACCGGGATGGAGATGTACCTGATGAACGTGATCCGCGCCACGCGCGTGGTCACGCCGCACCTGCTGCAGGCGGGCGGTGGCGCCATCGTCAACATCTCCAGCTTTGCGGCGGTCGAGCCCGACCCGGTGTTCCCCACCTCGGCCGTGTTCCGCGCCGGGCTGGCCGCGTTCACCAAGCTGTACGCCGACCAATACGCCAAGGACGGCATCCGCATGAACAACGTGCTGCCCGGCTTCATCGACAGCCTGCCGGAAAAGGCCGAACGCCGCGCCGCCATTCCGGCCGGGCGCTACGGGCATTCGGACGAAATGGCGTCGTTGATCGCCTGGCTGGCATCGGACGAAGGCGCGTACATGACGGGCCAGAACCTGCGGCTGGATGGCGGGCTGACGCGCAGCATTTGACCGGCCTTGCGTCGCGCGGGCAGCGCCTGCAACGGCCGCA
>JAGOEM010000015.1 GCA_017997715.1 Ottowia sp. | reverse complement strand
CGGCCGCGCAGACCGCGCCGCTGCTGGTCATCGCCATGCTGGCGGCCTACCTGCTGGGCAAGCGCTGGGCGCCGCGCTATGCGGTGCCGATCACCTTGCTGATCGGTATCGCCATCGCGGCGGCGCAGGGGCGGATTGGCTGGTCGGCGGTGCAATGGGAATGGGCGCGCCCGGTCTGGACCACGCCGCAGTTCACGTTGCAGGCCGCCATCAGCCTGGCGCTGCCGCTGTTCGTGGTGACCATGGCGTCGCAGAATTTGCCCGGCGTGGCGGCCATCCGCGCCGCGGGCTACGACCTGCCCGTCAGCCGCCTGATCACGCTGACTGGCATCGCCACCTTGGTGCTGGCGCCGTTTGGCGGCTACGCGCTCAACCTTTCGGCCATCACCGCCGCCATTTGCATGGGGCCGGAAGCGCACCCTGACCGCGACCGCCGCTACACCGCCGCCGTCGCTTGCGGCGTTTTCTACGTACTGGTCGGCCTGTTTGGCGCCGCGGTGACGGGCCTGTTGACCGCCTTCCCGAAAGAGCTGGTGGCGGCGATTGCCGGCCTGGCCCTGCTGGCCACCATCGGCAACGGCCTGGTCGCCGCCGTCAAGGACGACGCACACCGCGAACCCGCGGTGATCACCTTCCTGGTCACGCTGTCGGGCGTGACGCTCTGGGGCATCGGCTCAGCCTTCTGGGGCGTGGTGGCGGGCGCCGCGGCCATAGCGATCCAGGCTCGTCCCACATTGAGTTCCCGTTAGTCGTCGCGGCCCGTTGAGGCTTGACGTGATCCAAGGGCTTTCCACCGGGCTTCTCTTCGCTAATTGTTTTTAAATGTGAATTGTCTGCACTACATTTGCAGATCATTCCATAGGGCCGAGCCTGAGCGGAACTGCTGCTTCGTTCTATAATTCCCCGCCGCCGCTGAGCGAATAATGAAACGTGAATTTAATTAGTTTGTATTACTTTAAACTCGTTTTAGCTCGATTTGATCTGGATTCGTCGCGTTTCAACGTCAGTCGTCGGCGCGAATGCAGTCGCATCGAACCATTGCGAGTGGGAGGGTCTCCACTATCGGTGATTTGTTTGCGCGCGGGGAGATACGCTCGCGGCTCAGCGTCACGGACGGCGGGTGTCTCCACATGATCAACCCTCACGCGCGGTTGCCGCTTTCGCCGCTGGCGATGTGCCGGTCGATCTGGACGAACCGCAGCCTGATTTCACGCCTTGCCGGCCGCGACATCGCCGCTCTGTATAAGGGTTCGTTCGCCGGCCTCCTGTGGACCGTCATCACGCCGATTGTGATGTTGACCGTCTACACCTTTGTCTTCTCGGTCATCTTCAATGCGCGCTGGGGTGGGGGACCTGAGCAGTCCAGGGTGCAGTTTGCGGTGGTGCTGTTCGCGGGCCTGCTGATGCACTCCCTGTTGGCTGAGGTTCTGAATGCAGCGCCCACCTTGATCACGGGCAACGCGAACTATGTCAAGAAGGTTTTGTTTCCTCTTGAAGTTCTCCCGGTTATTCGCTTGTTGGTGGCGCTGTTTCAATGTGCGATCGGTATCGGTGTCCTGCTGTTGGCGGAGGCGTTTTTGAATGGCTACATTCCGTGGACGGCACCGTTGATCGTTCTCGTGCTGATTCCCTTGTGTTTACTCATTCTTGGGTTTTCTTGGCTGATCGCGTCTCTCGGCGCGTTTGTTCGCGATATTGGTCAGATGACTCAGATGTTCACGGTCGTGCTGATGTTTGTATCGCCGATATTTTTTCCGGTCTCAGCCATCCCAGAAAGATTGCGAGGGGCGATTCGGCTGAACCCGCTCACTTTTATTATCGAGCAGGCCAGAGATGTACTGGTTTGGGGAAAGTTTCCCGATCTCGTGGGGCTGTTGGGTTACACCATAGGCGCATTCTTTTTTGCTTGGCTGGGTTATGCGTGGTTTCAGATGACGCGCAAGGGGTTCGCAGATGTGCTCTGAAGCTACGACGGACCAACTTCACGAGCAGCGCCTCGAGGTTGAAAATTCAGACGTCGCTATCGCGATTGAAGGATTATCCAAGTGCTACCACATTTATGCCACGCCGGCCGACCGATTGAAGCAGTTTCTATTACCCAGGGTTCGCCGCGCGGTGGGTTTATCAGCTGGCGCGCATTTTAAGGAGTTTTGGGCTCTCCACGACGTGAATTTTACGGTGCGGCGAGGTCAAACGGTCGGAATTATCGGTAGAAATGGTTCGGGTAAATCGACGCTGCTCCAGATCATCTGCGGCACGCTTTTTCCGACTTCAGGAGAAGTCAGGGTGGAAGGGCGGGTGGCGGCCCTGTTGGAGTTGGGCTCTGGATTCAATCCGGAGTTTACTGGCCGAGAGAACATCTATTTCAATGCACGCGTATTGGGTCAAGCGGAAGAAGTCACGCGCGCACGTCTCTCCGACATTGAGGCATTTGCTGACATCGGAGAGTTTATCGATCAGCCAGTCAAGACCTACTCAAGCGGCATGCTGGTAAGGCTGGCATTCGCGGTCATTGCACACGTTGACGCGGATATTCTCGTAATTGATGAGGCGTTGTCCGTCGGAGACGCGTTTTTCACCCAGAAGTGCATGCGATTCTTGCGTGAATTCATGAAGCAAGGGACAGTCCTGTTCGTCAGTCACGACACCAACGCCGTCAAGAACCTTTGCAACCACGCGATTTGGCTTGAGAAGGGTCGTGTGCGTATGCAGGGGTCGCCCAAGATGGTGAGCGAGTCCTATCTGGAGGCGTTTTATTCGACCGACAACGGTCAGACTCGACCGGTGGGAGAGGTCGACGCGGACGCGGACGATCTCCTCACAGCGGCGCCACGAGGCGATCAACGTTTGCCGTACCTCAACGCGAGCAACCTGCGCAATGACTTACAAGTCTTTGAGTTTGATCCCGGAGCAGCCTCCTTTGGTGCAGGCGGCGCGCGCATCGTCAACGTTGCTCTGTGCAACGCGGCAGGCACGCCATTGCTTTGGGTGGTAGGCGGGGAGGAAGTCCGTCTAAGAATTGTTTGCCGCGTTTTTCAGCCGTTGCGTTCACCGATCATTGGGTTTGTGGTTAAGGACCGGTTGGGGCAGGTGCTGTTTGGTGAGAACACTTACCTGCGCTATGAAAAATGGCCGGTGTCGTGTGTCGCTGGGGAAACGATTACCGCGGAGTTCGCGTTTCTGATGCCCCGGATGCCTGCGGGTGACTACACCGTGACGGCCTCCGTGGCCGACGGTACCCAGGACGACCATGTCCAGCACCATTGGATCTTCGACGCACTGGCGTTTCGCTCCGAATGCAGCAGCGCGTCTGCTGGGCTGCTCGGGCTGCCGATGCATGATATTTCAATGCAGGTTCGCTGATGGAAGGAACCAGAAGTACGCCGATGCCTGCAAGAAGAGATCAGTCAGAAGGCGCGGTATGGGTGAAAAGCGCCGACCTTGATCAGTCTACGGGTCTCGCCCCTTGGATGGAGCCTAATCATCTGTCCTCACCCGCGCCTTGGGCCGGGCACATCCCATTTGCGGCGTGGTTGATCGCAACGGTCAAGCCACGCACGCTGGTGGAACTCGGCGTCTATTCAGGCATCTCTTATCTCGCGTTTTGCCAGGCGGCGGAAAGATTCTCCGTACAAATGCGGGCTTGGGGCGTTGACACTTGGGAGGGTGACTCGCACGCAGGCCATTACAGCCAGCAAATTCTGGAAAAGCTGAGGCAACACCACAATCCTCGGTACGGGCATTTCTCCACACTTCTGCAGAAGACGTTCGATGAAGCGCTCCGCGACATTCCTGACGGCAGCGTCGATCTGTTGCACATCGATGGCTTGCACACGTACGAAGCGGTCCGGCACGACTTTGAAAGCTGGCGCAGCAAGCTCAGCGACAGGGCGGTCGTTCTGTTTCACGACACCGAAGTGCGGCGTGACGACTTTGGCGTTTGGCGCTTTTGGGCTGAAATCCGCCAGGAGTTCCCGTCGCTTTCGTTTGAACACAGCAATGGCTTAGGCATCTTGCTCGTGGGCTCGCATCCACCGATAGCGCTGTCGGATCTTGTTGAAGCGCCGGCCGAATGGAATGTCTTGCGACAGCGGCTGGCTGCACTCGGCGAGCGATTCGAACTGCGATCCGAGGTCAGTCATCTGAAGACGGCGATTGCGGACGCTGAGAGCAACCGTGACCGGACGAGGGCTGAACTTGAAGCTACGCAACAGCGCGAGCACGCGCAGCACAGTTGGATTGAACAGCAAGACGCGCGTTTGCGCGAGTTGCAGCAAGGGTGCGACGTGGACGCGCAGTCCATCGTCGCGCTGCAGCGCGAATTAGCCAACCGCGATAGCGAGCTGCGCGCTGGCCGAACGGCATTGGAGCAGTGCGCAGAGGTCCTCAGGCAGCGGGATGCGGACGTGTTGACCAGCAGCGCCCAGCGGGAGGTCGATGCGCGTTCTATCCGGGACCTTCAAACCGAATTGGCTAAGCGGGACAGCGAACTGACGACAAGGCTTGCGGACCTGTCAAGCTGTCAAGAAGCGCTGGGCAAAACACAAAGCTCGCTTGCCGATACAGAACAGGCACTCGCTCGCGCGCGCAGCGCTTTGGACGAGCTTGAGTTGGCGCGTGCGCTCAGTGAGCGCGAGAAAGTCAGCGCTCAAGCCCTGTTGTCAGATCAACAGAGGCAGCTGAAAGAATGGCATGAACAACTGACCCACGTGACGCGGCAGGCGCGCAAGGCGGGACAGGATTTGCAGGCCGCCCGATCAGAGGCGCATGCGTTGGGCCTCCAGGTTCGCGACATGATGGCGTCCCGCAGTTGGCGGATGATGGCTGCGCCGCGCAAATTGGGGGGGTGGGCGCGCCGCGCGAAGGCATTGCTGGCGCTCCAGACGGAGGCGGCCACGCGGCGCACCGGCAAGGCGCTGGAATATGCGGCGGCCGGCGAATGGCGACTGCTGGTTCGCCGCACGCGCGCCGTGTTCCGCAAGTCGGCGGAAGCCCAACGTCTCAGCCAGTTTGAGGCGATGCCCGCACAGTCGGTGCGTTGCGGCATTTTGGCTACCCCTCACACCTGGTATGTGGCGCACGCTGTGCAAGTGGCACTCCAGCGCGCGGGGTTGTCGGCAGACCTGGTCGAGGAGAGCGATGGAGCCTATCCGCTCGACCTGTACTTCGTGATCTGCCCCCAGATGTTTCAGCGCCTGCCGCCAGGGGAAAAGCGGATTGCGTTCCAGATGGAGCAGACGGTCAGCTCACGCTGGTTCACGCCTGAGTACCTGTCGGTCCTTGAGAATTCGCTTGCCGCTCTGGATTATTCGCGCACCAACATCGCGAACTTGGCGGAATACGGCATTGTTTACCCTCATGTCTATTTCATCCCAATAGGTGGAATTGCTGGGTACGAAAAGGGTAGATTCGACGACGCCATTCCGGACGAGGCCTGCGACGTGTTGTTCTACGGCGATGCCAATGCGCCTCGACGGCGCCAGATGCTCGATGCCATTGGCCAGCGCTTCAAGCTCCGCATCATTGGCAACGCATTTGGGTCCGATCTCCACCGGGCGATGGCTGGTGCAAAGGTCATCGTCAACCTCCACTATTACGAGGGAGCCTTGCTGGAGACCACGCGCATCTACGAGTGCTTGTCGCTGGGCAAGCCGGTAGTTTCCGAAAGCGCCGCCGATCAAGCAGAGCACCATGCGCTCGACAGCGTGGTGTACTTTACGCCATTAGACGACATTCCCGCTCTGATGCGTTCCATCGAGCAGGTCATTCAAGAGCAGTCAACAGAGGCTGGGCGGGCGGCATTCACCGCGCGTTGCGACTTGGTGGTCAAAGGCTCTCAAGCGCACTTCGAGTTCATGTTCAATCGCATGCTGCTGGCGCGCAGAATCATCGATTACCGGCAATTTCGAGCGTTGGATGAGCGGAGCAGTTCGCTGTCCCCCCGCATGGCCTTGAGCCTGCCCGAAACGGTCGCGCGTCGAGCGGCATTTGAAGTCACACGGCCCTCCGACGTGGTCGTCTTTGACGGCTTGAGGTATGCGCCGGGTTGGGTCGGATGTGCGTTGAGCTACAAATACCTGGCGCAGACGGCCCTGAGCCAGGGCATGCCGCAGATTGAAATCATGGAAGACGACGTGGTCTTCCCCCCGGACTACGAGCAGCGCGTAGCGCGGGTCCACGCCCATCTGGCCTCGCGCGAAGGCGACTGGGACGTGTTCGTGGGCACCATGGCGCTCGTTCATCCCGGTACGCGTGTCCTGGATGTCCAACGCGTGGATGGTGAAACGTTCGTCACACTCGATCGCATGATCAGTATGGTGTGCAACATCTACACGCCGAGCATGCTTCAGCGGATCGCGGAGTGGGATGAGACATGGCTGGACGCTGAGAAGAACACGATCGACCGGTTCCTGCAGACCAAAGGTGGCCTCCGGGCCGTGGTCACGCTGCCCTTCCTGGTGGGTCACAGCGAAGAAATGAACTCATCGCTGTGGGGATTTTCGAACGCCCAGTACGCTCGCTTGATTGCCGAGGCGCAAGCACAGGTAGAGCGGTTGGTGGACGAGTTCACGGGTACGCGGCGCGACACTGTGTGATCATCGGAAGGCTGAGCGGGTCACCCGACCCGTATCGGCCTGGACACGAAACACTGCGCAGAGCATGAGATACCTTTTCATCGCCGACCCGCTCGACGACTTCAAGATCTACAAGGACACCACCTTCGCCATGATGCGCGAGGCGGCGCGGCGCGGGCACGCGCTCACGGCCTGCGAGCCGCGCGACATCCGCTGGCAAAGCGGCGAGCCGGTGATGGCGACGTTACGCGACATTACGCTGACCGGCGAAAGCCCGCACTGGTACAGCGCCAGCGAGCCGCGCGAGGTCGCGCTGCGTGATTTCGACGCGGTGCTGATGCGCAAGGACCCGCCCTTCGACGCCGAATTCATCTATTGCACGCACTTGCTGTCGCAAGCCGAACGCGAGGGCGCGCGCGTCATCAACCGACCCGCGTCGCTGCGCGAGCACCCGGAAAAGCTGGCGGTGATGGAGTTCCCGCAGTTCATCGGCCCGACGCTGGTGACGCGCTCGCCCGAGGATGTGCGCGCCTTCCATGCCGAGCATGGCGACATCATCTGCAAGCCGCTGGATGGGATGGGCGGCATGGGCATCTTCCGCGTCAAGGCCGACGGCCTGAACCTGGGCAGCATCACCGAGACGCTGAACCACCACGGCGCCACCACGCTGATGGTGCAGAAATTCCTGCCCGAGATCGCCGAAGGCGACAAGCGCGTGCTGATCATCGACGGCGAGCCCGTGCCCTTCTGCCTGGCGCGCATCCCGCAGGGCAGCGAAGTGCGTGGCAACCTGGCCGCGGGCGGCAAGGGCGTGGCGCAGGCGCTGACCGACTCCGACCGCGCCACCGCGCGCGCCATCGGCGAGGTGTTGGCGCCGCGCGGGCTGCTGCTGATCGGGCTGGACATCATCGGCACCCAGGTGACCGAGATCAATGTCACCAGCCCCACGGGTTTCCAGGAAATCACCCAGCAGACCGGCTGCGACGTGCCCGCGCTGTTCATCGACGCGCTGGAACATGCGGTGGCGGCGCACCGCTGAGCCGAAGGCCATATCAGCCACCGGCTGACAGGGGCGGCGCCTGGCCGCCTCTATAGTGGGCGCATGACTACGCCGGCCAACAAACCCAAGCCTTTTTCGATGATCCGCGAGTTTCACCTCGCGGACTGGTTCACCCTGGGCAACGCGGTGTGCGGCGTCGGCTCGATGTTTGCCATCATCACCTACATCCAGGCCGGCGACGTGCGCCATGTCTACTACGCCTGCGCGCTGATCGTGGCGGCGCTGGTGTTCGACGTGTTCGACGGCCGCGTGGCGCGCTGGCGGCAGAAGTCGTCGCTGCTCGGGCGCGAGCTGGATTCGCTGGCCGACGTCATCTCCTTCGGCGTGGCGCCGGCGCTGATCGCCTACGGCTGCGGCATGCAGGGCCTGTGGGACCGCGTGGTGCTGGTCTTTTTTGTGGCCTGCGGCGTGTCGCGCCTGGCGCGCTTCAATGTCACGGCCGAAGCCTTGTCGGACGGTGGTGACAAGGTCAAGTATTTCGAAGGCACGCCGATCCCCACCTCGATCGTGCTGGTGCTGTTGCTGTGGGTCGCCGCCGCACTGGGTGCGGTGGGGCCCAACCTGTGGGGCGGCGCGCTCCACATCGCCGGCTTTACGCTGCATCCACTGGTGCTGCTGTACGCGCTGTCCGGTTCGCTGATGATCAGCCGCCTGCGCATACCCAAGATGTAGCCCGGGGGCAGGGCAGGTCCGCTCTTCAGGGATAGGGCGGGCACGCAATGTGCTTCATCGCTTGGGCGTCGCATGGCGCCTTCGGGCGGAACGTGCGTCGCGTGATGTCACTGACCGACGAGGACCGCCTGCATGCCCAATTCCACCCCCGTGCTTCCTGCCGCCGATGCAGCCGCGCCTGCGCGGGCCCACGGTGCGGCGCGCCACATCCGATTGACTTCACACACTGGCGGGCAAGGTGCGCCGGCCATCCAATGGGGCGCGGCTACGTCGGCCGAACGCGGCCCGGCCATCGGGTCCACCACGACGCGGTCGCACCGCAACGTCATTGGCACCCACAGCGGCAGCTACAGCGTGTACCGCGCCCTGGCGGTGGCGGCCCGCGCGTTGGATCCGCACCATCGCCCTGACCTGACCAACACGGCGCCCACCGACCGCATCGGCCCCTACCCGTCCTGGAGCGAGCCCGGGCGCATCGTCTCACTCGATCCGTGGGGCGCCGAGATTGGCGTTCACTTTGCCGATGCGCTGGCTGCTGGCTACGACATCCGCCCCACCATCGCGGTGACCAAGGCCCACGTGATCCTGCCGGAGATCATCGAGGCCATGCAGAAAGGGCGACTGAAGGCGGACGGCACGGTGCTGCTGCCGTCCGGCGGTGCACTGGTGACCAAGGCGGCGGTGGAACCCGTCTGGTACCTGCCCGGCGTGGCCGAGCGCTTTGGCTGCACCGAGGCCGATCTGCGCCGCGTGCTGTTCGAAGAAACCGGCGGCATGTACCCAGAGCTGGTGACGCGGCCGGACCTTGCCGTGTTTCTGCCACCCATCGGCCACCTGACGCTGTACATCTTCGGCAATCCCGCCGACCTGGCCAACACCTCGGTCGAGCTGACGGCGCGTGTGCACGACGAGTGCAATGGCTCTGACGTGTTCGGATCCGACATCTGCACCTGCAGGCCGTACCTGACGCACGCCATCGAAGAATGCATCCAGGGCGCGCAGCGCGGCGGTGTGGGCCTGTGCGTGTACTACCGCAAGGAAGGCCGCGCCCTGGGCGAGGTGACCAAATTCCTGGTCTACAACGCCCGCAAGCGCCAGGAAGGTGGCGACACCGCCGACCAGTACTTCGCCCGCACCGAATGCGTGGCTGGCGTGCAGGACATGCGCTTCCAGCAGCTGATGCCCGACGTGCTGCATTGGCTGGGCGTGCGCAAGATCCACCGGCTGGTCAGCATGAGCAACATGAAGTACGACGCCATCACCGACGCCGGCATCGAGGTGGGCGAGCGCGTCAACATCCCCGATGAATTGATCCCGGCCGACGCCCGCGTGGAGATGGACGCCAAGGTGGCCGCCGGCTATTTCACGCCCGGGGAAACACCCAGCGCCGAACAGTTGCGCCACACCAAGGGCCGGGAGCTGGGCGCGTGACCGCCGCCCCATTCACGCTGTCTGCGTCCACGGAAGCCGGCCTGCTTGCGGGTGACGCATTTCAGGGCGCCATCGATACGCTGCGCAGCACCGCAACGGTGCGCGCCCGTGCGCAGGCGCTGCTGGCGCGGGCGCGGGCCGGCCATTCCGAGTTCTTTCAGGTGGACGACACGGCGCTGGCGCCCATCGCCACGCTGGTGGCCGAGGTCACGCGCCAGCGCTACCCCACGCTGGCCATTCCCTTTCACAGCCGCTGGCGGCATTTCGAGGCCGGTGGCATCGACCGCCGCCGGTGGCTGGACCAGCGCCTGGCTGGCGCCAGCGCGGCGGAGCGCGCCCGCGCCCAGATCGACCTGGCGGTGGTGTCCGTGTTGCTGGATGCCGGTGCGGGCCCGGATTGGTCGTGGCACGAAGCCGACAGCGGCCAGCGCCTGACCCGTTCCGAAGGGCTGGGCGTGGCCAGCTTTCATGCTTTCACCAGTGGCCTGTTTTCCTCTGCGCCGGACCAGGGCTTGCGCGTGGACGCGGCGGCGCTGGCGCGCGTGGATGCGGCCGCGCTGGCGCAGGCTTTTCAGGTACATGACGGCAACCCGTTGGTCGGGCTGGAGGGGCGTGCGGCCTTGCTGCGCAGTCTGGGCGCGGCACTGGCGGCGCAGCCGGCGGTGTTCGGTGACTGCGGGCGGCCCGGCGGCCTGTTCGATGCGCTGACTGCGGGCGGCCAAGCGGTCACCGCGCACGCCATCCTGCACCTGCTGCTGGGCACGCTGTCCGGCATCTGGCCGGCCGGCAATGTGCTGCAAGGCGTGCCGCTGGGCGATTGCTGGCAGCACCCGGCCGCGGGCGGCGACGGGCTGGTCGCCGGCTGGGTGCCCTTCCACAAGCTGTCGCAGTGGCTGACCTATTCATTGTTGGAGCCCTTTGAATGGGCCGGCCAACCGGTCACCGACCTGCAAGCCTTGACCGGCCTGCCCGAATACCGCAACGGCGGCCTGCTGCTGGATGGCGGCGTGCTGCAGCTGCGCGATCCGGCCTGGGCCCAGACCAGCTGGACGCCCGCTGACACCCTGGTGGTGGAATGGCGCGCGCTGACCATCGCCTTGCTGGACGAACTGGCGCCCCGCGTGTGTGTGGCGCTGGGCCTGCAGGCCGATGCGCTGCCGCTGGCCTGCGTGCTGGAGGGCGGCACCTGGGCCGCTGGGCGGGTGTTGGCACAGCACTTGCGTGGGGGAACACCACCGCTTTCCATTGCCAGCGACGGCACGGTGTTTTGACCACGGAAGGCATGAAAGCAGACATGAGCCACGTTCACCTGATCGATCATCCGTTGGTGCAGCACAAGCTGACGCTGATGCGCCGCAAGGACCTCAGCACCAACAGCTTTCGGCGCCTGCTGAAAGAACTGGCGATGCTGATGACCTACGAGGTCACGCGCGACATACCCACCCAGGCGGTCGAGATCGAAACCCCGCTGGAGACCATGACCGGGCAGGTGATCGACGGCAAGAAACTGGTGTTCGTCTCGATCCTGCGCGCCGGCATCGGCATTCTGGACGGCATGCTGGACATCGTGCCGGGCGCGCGCGTGGGCCACATCGGCCTGTACCGGGACCCGCGCACCTTGACCGCGGTGGAGTACTACTTCAAATTGCCCGCCGACATGGCCGAGCGCGACGTCATCGTGGTCGACCCGATGCTGGCCACCGGCAACTCTGCCATCGCGGCGGTGGACCGGATCAAGGAGGTGGGGCCGCGTTCGGTCAAGTTCGTCTGCCTGCTGGCCTGCCCGGAGGGCATCGCCGCGCTGCAAGCCGCACACCCCGACGTGCCCATCTACACCGCCGCCATCGACCGCCAGCTGGACGCGCAAGGCTACATCCTGCCCGGCCTGGGCGATGCGGGCGATCGCATATTCGGCACCAAATAGCCCTGTAGCGCACGCCAGACGGGCGCAAGCAGCTATTAATACAATAGTATTTTCATTCTCTTCTAGGAGCACGCGATGACCCGCCGACGCATCTTTACCGGCCACCTGCTGGCCACTTCGCTGGCGATTGCCGGCTCACTGGGCTGGGCCGGTGGCGCGCTGGCGCAGACCAAGCTGAAGGTGGCCGGCGTGTACACCGTGCCGTTCGAGCAGCAGTGGGTCAGCCGCATCCATAACGCGCTGAAAGCCGCCGAAGCCCGTGGCGAGATCGAATACAAGGCCAGTGAAAACGTGGCCAACGCCGACTACGAACGCGTCATGCGCGAATACGCCACCGCCGGCAACCAGCTGATCGTGGGCGAATCCTTTGCGGTGGAGGCGGCGGCGCGCAAGGTGGCCAAGGACTTTCCCAAGACCGCGTTCCTGATGGGCAGCTCGGGCAAGCCGCAAGCGCCCAACTTCAGCGTGTTCGACAACTACATCCAGGAGCCGGCCTACCTCACCGGCATGATCGCTGGCGGCATGACCAAGACCAACAAGATCGGCATGGTGGGCGGCTTTCCGATTCCCGAGGTCAACCGCCTGATGCACGCCTTCATGGCCGGCGCCAAAGAGGCGAACCCCAAGGTCGAATTCACCGTCACCTTCATCAACAGCTGGTTCGACCCGCCCAAGGCCAAGGAAGCCACCTTTGCCGCCATCGACAAGGGCGCCGATGTGCTGTATGCCGAACGCTTTGGCGTCAGCGACGCGGCCAAAGAGCGCGGCAAACTGGCCATCGGCAACGTCATCGACACGCAGGCGCAGTACCCCGACACGGTGGTCGCGTCGGCCCTGTGGAGCATGGAGCCCACCATCAGCCTGGCGCTCAAGAACGTCAAGGCCAATGCCTTCAAGCCCGAGGACTACGGCCCCTATTCGATGATGAAACACAAGGGCAGCTCGCTCAGCCCGTTGGGCACTTTTGAAGCCAAGGTGCCGGCCGATTTGAAGGCCAAGGTCAAGGCGAAAGAGGCCGACATTCTGGCCGGCAAGTTCACCGTCAAGGTGGATGACAGCCAGCCCAAATCCACCGCCAAGTAAGCGCGCGGCGGCGCCATAAATACCAATCAAATCGGCTTGCATCGCCCTATATACGGGCGTATGCAGCTATATAAAAAGAAGCATATTACGTGACTGAGCCACATGAATCGCGCGTGCAGAATGCGCCCGTGGGTGAGCGGGACACGGTCTTGCGCCTGCAGGGCATCACCAAGCGCTTTGGCCCCTTGCTGGCCAACGACGGCATCAGCCTGCAACTGGCGCGCGGCGAGGTGCTGGCGTTGCTGGGCGAGAACGGCGCCGGCAAATCCACGTTGATGTCCATCTTGTTCGGCCATTACGTGGCGGACGCGGGGCAGATCGAGGCCTTTGGCGCGCCATTGCCGCCGGGCAACCCCAAGGCGTCGCTGGCCGCCGGCATCGGCATGGTGCACCAGCACTTCATGCTGGCCGACAACCTGAGCGTGCTGGACAACATCATGTTGGGCAGCGAACCGTTGGCCCAGCCCTATACGCACCGTGCGGCCGCGTGCCAGCGGCTGTTGGCCGTGGCGGCGCAGTTCGGCCTGACCGTGGACCCCGCCACGCGCGTGGGCCAGCTTTCGGTGGGTGAACGTCAGCGTGTCGAGATACTGAAGGCCTTGTACCGCGGTGCGCGCATCCTGATCCTGGACGAACCCACCGCCGTGCTGACGCCGCTGGAAAGCGAGGCGCTGTTTGCCACGCTGGGCCAGATGGTGGCGCAGGGCCTGTCGATCATCTTCATCAGCCACAAGCTGGGCGAAGTGCTGCGCGTGTCGCACCGCGTCGCCGTGCTGCGCGCCGGCCGGCTGGTGGCCGAATGTGCCGCCGCGGATACGCATGAAAGCCAACTGGCCGAATGGATGGTCGGCCATGCGGTGGCGCGCCGCCCGCGCCAGCCCGCCGGTGCGGTGGGCGAAGTGGTGTGCACCCTGCAGAACGTGCACACCGCGGGCAGCGCGCGCGAGCGGCTGCGCGGCGTCACGCTGGCCTTGCGCGGGGGCGAAATCGTGGCCATCGCCGGTGTGTCGGGCAATGGCCAGGTGGCGCTGGCCGAACTCTTGTCTGGCCAGCGCGTGCCCACGCAAGGCCAGGCGCAGTTGCTGGGCCAGCCGGTGCGCGCCAGCGCAGCCGGGCTGGCCGCACGCGGCGTGGCGCGCATCCCTGAAGACCGCGCCGGCGTGGGCGTGGTGGGCGATTTGCCGCAGTGGGAAAACGCGGTGGCCGAACGGATCGGCAGCGCCTGCTTTTCCAATGCCGTGGGCTGGGTGCGACGGCGCGCCGCGCGCGCCTATGCGGCGCGTGTGGCGCAGCGCTTTGACGTGCGCGGCGGCGGGCCGGATGCGCCGGCGCGTGCGCTGTCTGGCGGCAACATGCAAAAGCTGATCCTGGGCCGCGCGCTGACGCCAGCCAATGGCGACGAAGGCGCCAGCCCCACGGACCAAGCGCCGCCCCGCCTGGTGGTGGCGCACCAACCCACCTGGGGCCTGGACATTGGTGCGGTTGACTTCGTGCAGCAGCAACTGATTGCCGCGCGCGACGCCGGCGCCGCGGTGCTGCTGATCTCCGACGACCTGGACGAAGTGCTGACCCTGGGCGACCGCATTGCCGTCATGCACGGCGGCCAGCTGACCGACGCGCGCCCGCCCGACGACTGGACGCGCGCCGCGATTGGCTTGGCCATGGCGGGCGCTGGCGACCATCCCGCGAACGAGGCCAAGGCATGAGGCTGGAAAGACGCCCCCAAATATCGCGCGCCGCGCTGCTGTGGGCACCGCTGGTGGCGGTGCTGTTCACGCTGGCGGTCAGCGGCTTGCTGGTGCTGTGGGCCGGCGCGCCGGTGGCGCGCACCTATGCGCTGTTGGTGCAGGGCGCGTTTGGTTCGACCTTCGCGCTGACCGAGACGCTGACGCGCGCGGTGCCCCTGATCCTGACCGGACTGGCCGCGGCGGTGGCTTTCCGTGCGCACTTCTACAACATTGGCGCCGAAGGCCAGCTGTACGCCGGCGCACTGGCGGCGGTGGCGGTGGGTGGCTTGCACGGCGGCACCGGGCTGGAATGGTCGCCCTACGTGCTGTTTCCGCTGATGCTGCTGGCGTCGGCACTGGCCGGTGCGCTGTGGCTGCTGGGCCCGGTACTGATGAAGGCGCGGCTGGGCGTGGACGAGGTGGTGACCACGCTGCTGCTGAACTTCATCATGCTGCTGGCGGTGTCGGCGCTGCTGGACGGCGCCATGAAAGACCCGATGGCAATGGGCTGGCCGCAAAGCGTGGGCTTGCAACCGGACCTGGAACTGTCCAGGCTGGTGCCGCAAACGCGCCTGCACACCGGTTTGCTGGGGGCGCTGGCGCTGGCGGTGGCACTGTGGGCGCTGATGGCGCGCACCGTGACGGGTTTTCGCATCCGTGCCGTGGGCGCCAATGCGCGTGCCGCTGCGTTTGCCGGCGTGCCGGTCACACGCACGTTGGTGCTGGTGGCGCTGCTGTCGGGTGGGCTGGCGGGGCTGGCAGGCGCGATCGAAGTGGCGGGGCGCACCGGCTACGTCACGCTGGACATGTCGCCCGGCTATGGCTACAGCGGCATCGTGATCGCCATGCTGGCGGGGCTGAACCCGATGGGCGTCGTGGCGGCGGCGGTGTTTGTGGCCGGCGTGCTGGTGGGCGCCGACAGCATGAGCCGCGCGGTTGGCGTGCCGACCTATCTGGCCGACGTCATCGTGGCGATCTCCCTGCTGTCGGTGTTGGTGGCGACGCTGTTCACGCAGTACAGGGTGAAGCGGTGAAGCCCCCTGGGCGACTGCGTCGCGCCCCCCATTTGTTCCGCCGCTGCACACAGACAAGCAGCAGCCGCCTGCGCGGCGGGGCAGCCGTTGCGTGGCGGCTGCCGTCAAGCGGCCGTGCCATTGGCGTGCCCCGGTGTGCGCATCAAAGCTTGCGTTCTTTGCTGCACAGTTTCAAGCAAAAAAGGCCTTTGGCGCAATCAGGACGGGCGCAGGCAGCTATAAAAAAGGAAGTGATAAGGTGACCGACCTGCTCGACGTTCTTAGCAGCGCACCCTTCTGGGCAGCGGTGTTGCGCGTGGCCACGCCACTGATTCTGGGTACGCTGGGCGTGCTGCTGTGCGAACGCGCAGGGGTGCTGAACCTGGGCATCGAAGGGATCATGGTGGCCGGCGCGTTTGGTGGCTGGCTGACGGTGTACGCCGGCCACGATCTCTGGATCGGCGTGGCGGTGGCGGCACTGGTGGGCGCGGTGCTGGGCCTGCTGCATGCCTGGCTGACGGTGGGGCTGGCGCTGTCGCAGCATGTGTCGGGCCTGGGCATCACGATGCTGGCCACCGCGCTCAGCTACTACGGCTACCGCGTGGCCTTCCCCAAGGTGAACACGCCGCCCACGGTCACGCCGTTTGCGCCAATGGAAGGGCTTGGGCTGCCGGTGTTGGCCGCGCAAACGCCACTGACGCTGCTGGCGCTGCTGCTGGTGCCGCTGATCGGCTGGGTGCTGTACCGCACGCCGCTGGGCCTGGCCGTGCGCATGGTGGGCGAAAACCCCCACGCGGCCGAAGGGCAGGGCATCAACGTGCTGGCGGTGCGTACCGGCGCCATCGTTGCGGGCTCGGCGCTGATGGGGGTGGCGGGCGCGTTTCTCACGCTGTCGGCGTTCAACGCTTTTTACTTCAACATGGTCAACGGGCGCGGCTGGATCTGCGTGGCGCTGGTGGTGTTTGCTTCATGGCGGCCTGGCAAGGCGCTGCTGGGCGCGCTGTTGTTCGCTTTCTTTGATGCGTTGCAGCTGCGCCTGCAGCAATCGGGCGACGCGTTCCTGCCCTACCAGCTGTACCTGATGCTGCCCTATCTGCTGTCTATCCTGGCGTTGGTGTTGGTGGCGCGCAAGGCGACGTATCCTCAGGCCTTGATGAAGCCCTATCGCAAAGGCGAGCGCTGAGCTTTTTCCAGCCGCCGCGCCCGCGCCACCCAACGCAAGGAGACCCCATGGCTTTCACCCTGAGCAGCACCCGCATCACCGACCAGCAGACGCTGCCACTGGAATTCGTTCACCACGCCATGGGCGCGGGCGGCCAGAACGTGTCGCCCGACCTGGCCTGGTCGGGCGCGCCGGAGGGCACCCAAAGCTTTGCCCTGACGATGTACGACCCCGACGCGCCCACCGGATCGGGTTGGTGGCACTGGGTGGTCTACGACATTCCGGCCAACGCCACCGGGCTGGCGCTGGGGGCGGGCGCTGCCGGCGGCGCCGGTCTGCCGCCAGGGGCCAAGCTGGGCCGTACCGATTTCGGCAGCCATGAATACGGCGGCGCCGCGCCACCGCCCGGCCATGGGCCGCACCGCTACATCTTCACGCTGTACGCCCTCAACACCCCCGCGCTGGACGTGCCGGCCGACGCCTCTGCGGCCTACATCGGCTTCAACATCCATTTCGCCAAGCTGGCCGAGGCCAAGCTCACCGCCCTCTACCAACGCTGATCCAGCGCCGATGCCGGCGCCACCCGCACCATGCTTGACCTGCTGATCACCCACGCCACGCTGCCAGATGGGCGCCGCGATATGTCGGTGGCGGTGCAGGGCGGCCGCATCGTTGAGGTGACGGCCGGGCTGCAGGCGCCCGCGCACGAAGCGGTGGATGCCGGCGGCCTGCTGCTCAGCCCGCCTTTCTGCGACCCGCATTTCCACCTGGACGCCACGCTCAGCTACGGCCTGCCGCGCGTCAACCAAAGCGGCACGCTGCTGGAAGGCATTGCGCTGTGGGGCGAGCTGAAGCCGCTGCTGACCGAAGAAGCGCTGATCGAGCGCGCGCTGGCGTATTGCGATTGGGCCGTGGCGCGCGGCCTGCTGCACATCCGCAGCCACGTCGACACCAGCGACCCCAGCCTGCTGCCGGTGCGTGCGCTGCTGCAGGTGCAAAAGCAGGTGGCGCCGTACATCGACCTGCAGCTGGTCGCCTTTCCGCAAGACGGCGTGCTGCGCAGCCCCGGTGGGCTGGACAATCTGACGCGCGCGCTGGACCTGGGGGTGCAGGTCGTCGGCGGCATTCCGCACTTTGAACGCACGCTTGACCAAGGCGCTGAAAGCGTGCGCCTGCTGTGCGAACTGGCGGCCCAGCGCGGCCTGCCGGTCGACATGCATTGCGACGAATCGGACGACCCGCATTCGCGCCACATCGAAACGCTGGCCTACCACGCGCAGCGCCTTGGCCTGCAAGGCCGCGTGACGGGCTCGCACTGCACGTCGATGCACAGCATGGACAACTACTACGTCAGCAAGCTGCTGCCGCTGATCGCCGAAAGCGGCGTCAGCGTGGTAGCCAACCCGCTGATCAACATCACCCTGCAAGGCCGGCACGACAGCTACCCCAAGCGGCGCGGCATGACGCGCGTGCCCGAACTGCTGGCCGCTGGCGTCAACGTCGCCTTTGGGCACGACTGCGTGATGGACCCCTGGTACGGCCTGGGCAGCGGCGACATGCTGGAGGTGGCGCACATGGGCCTGCACGTGGCGCAGATGACCAGCCAGTCCGGCCTACGCGACTGCTTTGACGCCGTCACCACGCGCGCCGCCCGCGTGATGGGGCTGGCCGACTACGGCATTGCGCCTGGCAATCCCGCCAATCTGGTGCTGCTGCAGGCGCGCGATGTGGCCGAGGCGATCCGCCTGCGCGCCGCGCGGCTGAAGGTGTGGCGCGCCGGCCGCCTGCTGGCCGAAGGCGCGCCGCAGCGCCTGCGCATCGACCTGCCAGGGCGCGCGGGCGAAGTCGACTTTCTGCGCGCTTGAGTGCGCGGCGTTTATAGGGTTTTATGCCGGTAGCGCGCGCCAGATAAGCGCAGGCAGCTATGTAAAACATAGTATACGGGCCTGCCAGGCACGCCCCGGGGCATTGGCCTATCATCGACCCGCCATGCCCGACAGCCACCGCGAAACCCGCGCCCCGCCACCCGTCGCCAGCACAGACGACCTGGGCGCGCTGGCGCCTTTTCAGCATGGGGTGTTCACCATGTTGTGGAGCACCTGGCTGATCGCCAACCTGTGCATGTGGATGAACGATGTGGCATCGGCCTGGCTGATGACCACGTTGACCGCCAAGCCGATCTGGGTGGCGCTGGTGCAGACCGCGGCCACGCTGCCGGTGTTTTTGCTGGGTCTGCCTTCGGGCGCGCTGGCCGACATTCTGGACCGCAAGCGCTTCCTGTTCTTCACGCAGATGTGGGTGGCGGTGGTGGGCTCGCTGCTGTCGCTGGCGGTGTTTGCCGGCGTGGTTACGCCGCCGCTGTTGCTGATGCTGGTGTTCTTGAACGGCATTGGCCTGGCGCTGCGCTGGCCGGTGTTTGCCGCCATCGTGCCCGAACTGGTGCCGCGCCCCAAGCTGCCCGCCGCGCTGGCACTCAATGGCGTGTCGATGAACGCCTCGCGCATCCTGGGGCCGCTGATTGCCGGCGCCATCATCGCCAGCCTGGGCAGCGCCTGGGTGTTCTTGCTGAACGCCGTGCTGTCCATCGTGGCGGCCGTGGTCATCACGCGCTGGCAGCGCGTGCACCGGCCCGACCCGCTGGGCCGCGAAAGCCTGCGCGGCGCCATGCGCGTGGGCCTGCAGTACGTGGCGCAGTCCTACCACCTGAAGGGCGTGCTGCTGCGCATCGCCATCTTCTTCTTTCATTCCACCGCGCTGATGGCGCTGCTGCCGCTGGTGGCCTTGCTGATCAAGGGCGGCAACGCCGGCACCTTCACCGTGCTGCTGGCGGCCATGGGCGCGGGCGCCATCGCGTCCACCTTTGCGCTGCCGCGCCTGCGCCAGGCGCTGTCGCGCGACCGGCTGGTGCTGCTGGGCGCCACCACCCAGGCCGCGTCGATGGCGGTGATGGCCGTCAACACGCAGTTGTGGATCGGCGTGCTGGCCATGCTGGCGGGCGGCGCCGCGTGGATCACCACCGCCAACACGCTCAGCGTGTCGGCGCAGATCAGCCTGCCCGACTGGGTGCGCGCGCGCGGCATGTCGATGTTTCAGATGGCCATCATGGGCGCGGCCGCCAGCGGCGCCGCCGTGTGGGGCCAGGTCGCCACCTGGTTCAGCGTGCCGTGGGCGCTGGGCCTGGGCGCGGCCAGCGGTGCCGTGGCCATGCTGATGGCCAATTGGCGCTGGCCTGATCGCGGCGTGATGGAAGACCCCACGCCCGCCGGCCCGCTGCCCCACCCCGAAGTGACCACGCCGCCACAGTCGGGCCATGTGCTGGTCACCGTGGAATACCAGATCGACCCCGCCCAGGCGCCCGCCTTTCGCGCGCTGATGGAACAAAGCCGCCGTTCGCGCCTGCGCCAGGGCGCCGTGGCGTGGGAACTGCTGTCCGACATCAACGACCCGGGGCGCTTTGTCGAGGTGATCGAAGACGCTTCATGGACCGATCACCTGCGCCGCTTTCAGCGCGTCACCGCCGCCGACGTGGCGCTGCGCGACCGCAAGCTGGCCTTCCACACCGGCGATGCGCCGCCGCTGATCCGGCGTGTGGTGCGCGAAAGCACGGCGCGCCGCGTGTGAAGCGGGCCAGCGCGTGGCTGGGCTTCGCAGCAGCCTGCGGTGGCAGGGCGGTTGTAAAAACTTGGTTGAAAAGGCCTGTAGCGCCCAATCGGCGGGCGATGACAGCTATCAACTAAATAGCTTGACGCACCAGGCAGCGCGCAGCCATCAAGCCCGAAACCGCTGCCGCGTGAACGCCAGCGCCACCCAAAACCCGGCGACGGCGTAGGCCAGCAGCACCAGCAGGTGGCGCCACGGGTGTTCGGGCCATTGGTCCAAAAACAGCGGGCGCACCAGTTCCACGGCGGCGGTCAGCGGCAGCCAGTCGGTGATGGCCTGGGCGAAGGCGGGCAGCTGGGCGCGCGGGAAGAACACGCCGGAGAGGAACATCATCGGCGACAAGAACACCGCAAAGTAATAGGTGAAGAAGTCGTAGCCCTTGGCCTTGGCGTTGAACACCAGCGCCAGGCTGGCGAAGGTGATGCCGGTCAGCAGCAGGATCGGCAGCACCAGAATCAGCTTGGGGCTGTGGCTGATGCCCAGGGCCAGCATCACCAGCAGGATGGCCGCCACCGAGAACAGCGCCTTGAAGCCGGCCCACAGCATTTCGGCCAGCACCACGTCGTCCAGCTGCACCGGCGTGTTCAAAATGCCGTCCCAGGTCTTTTGCACGTGCATGCGCGAAAAGGCGGAATACAGCGCCTCAAAGCTGGCGGCGTTCATCGCGCTCATGCAGATCGAGCCGCTGGCCAGAAACAGGATGTAGGGCACCTCTTGCCCGTGCGTGGGCACGCGCCCCACCATGGCGCCCAGGCCGTAGCCAAAGGCCACCAGCCACAGCAGCGGCTCGCCAATGTTGGCCAGCAGGCTGGGCACGGCCAGCTTGCGCCACACCAGCAGGTTGCGCTGAAAAACCGGCCACCAGCGCATCGACAGGCGCGGCGGCGCCCAGACCGAGGGGCCCGCATCTGCCGGTGTGGGCGGTGTTGGGGCGGCGGTGTCAGGCATCGCGTTTGCTCTCAAAAAAGAAGCTGCTGACGCAGGTAGGCAGCGCGCAGTAAGGCATTTTCTTCATCAACCGTCCTCGCGGATCTGCCGCCCGGTCAGCTTCAGGAACAGGTCTTCCAGATTGGCGGGCCGGTGCAGCGTGCGCAGCTGCGGGTGCGCCTGCAAGGCCTGCAGCAGTGCGTGCGCGTTGTGGGTGTAGAAGAACACGGTGTCGCCGCTTTGTTCCACCCGTTCGGCGTGCGCGGCCAGCGCCGAGCCGGCCAGCGCTGCCGCGCCGGGGCCATAGGCTTCCACCACTTCGGGCTCCAGGTGCTGGGCGATCAGCTCGCGCGGCCGTCCTTCGGCGATCTTGCGTCCGCGGTCCAGCACCAGCAGGCGGTGGCACAGGCGTTCGGCCTCGTCCATGAAGTGGGTGGTCAGCAGGATGGATTTGCCGTTGGCCAGCAGCATCTGCAGGCGCTCCCACATCAGGTGGCGCGCCTGCGGGTCCAGGCCGGTGGTGGGTTCGTCCAGCAGCAGCAGGTCGGGGTTGTTGACCAGCGCGCGCGCCAGCGACAGGCGGCGCTTCATGCCGCCAGACAGCTCGCCCGGCTTGGCGTCGGCCTTGTGCGTCAGCGCGGCAAATTCCAGCAGCGGCGGCACGCGCTGGGCCAGTTCGGCGCGCGGCAGGCCAAAGTAGCGGCCGAACACGATCAGGTTCTCGGCGCAGCTGAAGTCCGGGTCCAGCGAATCGAACTGCGTGACCACGCCCAGCCGCGCCTTGATGGCCAGTGCGTCGCGCGGCATGTGCAGCGCCTGGTCATCGTCCTTGGCAAAGTAGCGGATGTGGCCGCCGTCGGGCGCGGTCAGCCCCAGGCAGGCGCGCAGGGTGGTGGTCTTGCCGGCGCCGTTGGGGCCGATGATGCCCAGGCATTCGCCCGGCGCGATGCTGAAGGACACACCGTCCACCACGCGGGTTTCACCATAGGTTTTGACGAGCTCGTGCACGTCGAGCAGGGCTGGCCTTGTCATATCGGGCCATTGTGCCTGCGGGTGCCCATCACACGTCGCGGGGCGTGCGTGGGCAGGCCGGTGCCGACTGCGGCGCGCCCGGTTGCCACATGCCAGACCGGCGCGCGCCACGCAGCCCAGCACGTGGCGCTGCCCAGCGATTCGCACGCGCCCGCGTGCGGGCCCCAGCGCGATCCACGTCATTCCGGCCCACGGCAAACCCGAGATTGACCGCGCGCTGCCAAGACCGACCGAAGGTGACACACTGGCGGTGCCGACGCACGCGCCGCGCCCATGCGGCGCGCGCTTTGGTTTTATGAAGACTTTTGACCAATGGCGCCCGCCAGATGGGCGTAACCAGCTATTGAATAGAGAGCAAACCGCATGAGCCAATACGTGTTTCCCCCCGCCCCGCAGGCCGCCGTGGCGGTGCGCGGATCGAGCCAGCAGTACGCCGTCAGCCGCATCTTTTGCGTGGGCCGCAACTACGCCGCGCACGCGCGCGAAATGGGTTCTGACCCCGATCGCGAACCGCCCTTCTACTTCAGCAAAACGCCGATCGACCTGATCGCCACCGGCGCCACCATCCCGTACCCGCTGGGCACGCAGAACTACCACTACGAGATGGAACTGGTCATCGCCATTGGCAAGCCGGCCTTTCGCGTCACGCCCGAACAGGCGCTGGACGCCGTGTGGGGCTACGCCTGCGGGCTGGACATGACGCGGCGCGATCTGCAGACCAAATCGCGCGAAGCGGGCCGCCCGTGGGACTTTGGCAAAGACTTTGAAAACGCCGCCGTCATCAGCCCGCTGGTGCCCGCCAGCGAAGTGGGCCACCTGAAAAGCGGCAACATCCAGCTCAGCGTGAACGGCCAGCTCAAGCAGAACGGCGACTTGAAAGACCTGATCTGGAGCGTGCCCGAAGTGGTGGCCAACCTGTCTGAGTACTACCACCTGCAGCCCGGCGACCTGATCTACACCGGCACGCCCGAAGGCGTGGGCCCGCTGCAGCCCGGCGACAAGATCACCGGCCAGATCGACGGCGTGGGCGCCATCGCGCTGACCATCGGCCAGCCAGAGTAAGCGCGCCGCCACCTGCGGCCAGCGCGGCAACACCTGCCGCGCGGGTGCAGCGGTGGCCGCCAGCGGCGTGCGCTTGGTCGCGCGCCCAACCCTTCTTCTTGCGATGCGCCCCGCGTGCGGGGCCATGCGGTCAGCCGCGCCGTGGTGCAGTTGGCGGATGTGCCGGTCAACTGGCACGCCTACTTGTCTGCACGCCGACGCCCGCGCAGACCATGATTCGGGCCGGCATCGCAGCTACGCCCCATGGCGCAAAGGCGCAAAGGCGCAAAGGCGTGGCGCGCAGCGCAAGCCGCCCGTGCCGGGGCAATGCCACCCGGTTGCCAGCGCCCCTGTTGCGGCGCCCGCATCGGCCCCTGTGCGCACAGGGCTTGCGCCCACCCAGCGCCGGCCCGCGCGGGCAGCCCGCATTGCCGCGTGCCCCGCATGCCTGCCCCCTAGAATCACCCGCATGTCCGATCGCCTAGCCGTCCTGCCCCAGTACCTGCTGCCCAAGAAGCTGCTCACCCAATTGGCCGGGCGCTTCGCCAGCGCCCAGCTGGGCAGCGTCACGCACGCCGCCATCCGCCGGTTTGTGGCGCGCTACGGCGTGGACATGGCCGAGGCGCAAGACCCGCGCATTGAAAGCTACGCCAGCTTCAACGACTTTTTTACGCGCCCGCTGCGCGAAGGCGCGCGCCCGCTGGCCGCTGCCGACTACGTGTGCCCCGTGGATGGCGCCATCAGCCAATTTGGCGCGATAGAGCGCGGCCAGATCTTCCAGGCCAAGGGCCACAGCTACAGCACGCTGGCGCTGCTGGCGGGCGACACATCGATAGCGGCCGAGTTTGAAAACGGCCAGTTCGCCACCCTGTACCTCAGCCCCAAGGACTACCACCGCATCCACATGCCCTGCGCCGGCCGGCTGATGCTGATGGACTACGTGCCGGGCGAGCTGTTCAGCGTCAACCCCACCACCGCGCGCGGCGTGCCCGGCCTGTTTGCCCGCAACGAGCGCGTGGTGTGCGTGTTCGACACGCCGCGCGGCCCCTTCGTGCTGGTGCTGGTGGGCGCCACCATTGTCGGCAGCATGGCCACCGTGTGGCACGGCACCGTCAACCCGCCGCGCACGGCCGATGTGCGGCGCTTTTATTACCAGGACAACCCCATCGCGCTGGCCCAGGGCGCCGAGATGGGGCGCTTCCTGCTCGGCTCCACCGTGGTCATGCTGTGGCCGCACGGCACCCTGCGCTTCAACCCCGACTGGGCGCCCGGCGGCGCCGTGCGCATGGGCCAGGCCATGGGCAAGGCGCTGGGCTGATGTTTCAAGCCAAATAGCCTTCTAGCGCCCGCTACACGGGCGCAGGCAGCTATATAAATCATAGTTTTCTACCTTCAGAACGCGATCCAACATGACCACCATCGGCACCCCTTTGTCGCCATCCGCCACCCGCGTCATGCTGTTGGGCAGTGGCGAACTGGGCAAGGAAGTGCTCATCGCCCTGCAGCGCCTGGGCGTTGAAACCATCGCCGTGGACCGCTACGACAACGCCCCCGGCCAGCAGGTGGCGCACCACGCCCGCACCATCGCCATGGACGACCCCCAGGCCCTGCGCGCGCTGATCGAACGCGAAAAGCCCCTGCTCGTCGTGCCCGAGATCGAAGCCATCGCCACTGCCGAACTGCAGGCGCTGGAAGCCGAAGGCCTGGTGCGCGTCATCCCCACCGCCCGCGCCACCCGCCTGACCATGGACCGCGAAGGCATCCGCCGCCTGGCCGCCGAAACCCTGGGCCTGCCCACCAGCCCCTACCGCTTTTGCGATTCAGCCGCCCAGCTGCAAGCCGCCATCGACGGCACCGACGGCCAGCCCGCCATCGGCTACCCCTGCATCGTCAAACCCGTGATGAGCAGCAGCGGCAAAGGCCAAAGCAAGATCGACGGCCCCGCCGACGTGCCAACCGCCTGGCACCACGCCATGCAAGGCGGCCGCGTCAGCCACGGCCGCGTGATTGTTGAAGGCTTCATCGACTTCGACTACGAAATCACCCTGCTCACCGTGCGCGCCAAAGGCGCCAGCGGCGCGGTGGAAACGCACTTTTGCCAACCCATCGGCCACCTGCAAGTGGCCGGCGACTATGTTGAAAGCTGGCAACCCCACCCCATGACCGACGCGGCTTTGCAAGAGGCCCAGCGCGTCGCCAAAACCGTGACCGATGACTTAGGGGTGGGCTTTGACGGCCAGCCGTCCGGCCTGGGCGTGTTTGGCGTAGAGCTGTTCGTGAAGGGCGACCAAGTCTGGTTCAGCGAAGTCAGCCCCCGCCCGCACGACACCGGCATGGTCACCATGATCACCCAGTGGCAAAGCGAGTTTGAACTGCACGCCCGCGCCATCCTGGGCCTGCCGGTGGATACATCGTTGAAAACCCCCGGCGCCAGCGCCGTCATCTACGGCGGCGTGGACGCGCAAGGCATTCAGTTTGAAGGCATCGACGAAGCCCTGCGCGAGCCGGGTACCGATGTGCGGCTGTTTGGCAAGCCGGAGAGCTTTGTCAAACGGCGCATGGGGGTGGCGTTGGCGAGGGATGGGGATGTGGGCGCAGCGCGGGAGAAGGCTAAGCGGGTGGCGGGGAAGGTGCATTTTTTGCGCCCTAACTAAGTGACTGGAATCAACTCTGTCCAGATGGGACGTTGTAGCCAGGGTACAGAGGATCCTGCATACAAGCACCGGGCTGCGCGTGTAACGGTTATGTGACAGCGTTAATTTGCACCAAACCGCATTAATTGCTATAAAGTTTATCTAATGTCAAAACCTTTTCTGCTAGGCCGCGAACGCAATAGGATAACAATCGCCGGCGATTTTGGTATTCAAGACGTAAGAAAGGTGTTTGCCGTAATTCATGAGACGGTGGAAATTAGAGGGCATTCTGATATTGATTTTGACTTCGCGCTTTGCACTGCAGCGTTTTCCAGCGCAATGCTTCCTCTATGTGCTCATGTTATGCGCCTTCGGGAGTCAAGAATCGACTTTCAACTGACCCTTCCTAGGGAGGAGCGACTGAATCGACTATTTAGAAGCACCGGGTGGGCGCATTTCTTATGCCCACGTGATCATGACTACCCCCATCGCAACAATCTGTCGCGCCAGTTGCCAGCGGCTTGTTATTCCACTCATGAAGAGCAAGAAAGTCTCCTCAATGAATTGCTTGAGAAGCTTCTCTCTGTTATTCCAAACTTTAACCGATCAGCCTTTGCCGCTGTTGAGTGGGCTTTGAACGAAATATCAGATAACGTACTGAATCATTCGGATTCTTCTATTGGCGGTCTACTGCAACTCTCAGTTTTCGATCTCGCACGGCATCGGGTCGAATTCACGATATCAGATGCAGGGAGCGGCGTTCCCGCAACCCTTCGCGGAGCAAAGCCAGACATCGGCAATGATGTTGATGCCCTTCTCGAGGCTGTTAAATCTGGGGTTACGAGAAATGCTGTCGATTTCCAGGGTAACGGTCTCTACGGATCACTCGAGATTTGCCGAGTTGGGGGTGGAAAATTTTCCATGAACGCGGGAAATGCCGCGCTAATATGTTCAGGGGATCATGTTGCGGCGCGACGCGAGTCGGTTCCATTTACCGGAACAACAATTGATGCCTTGATTGACTTTTCCGAGCCTTCATTGCTTGAACGTGCCCTCTCAATAGATGGGCGTATTCATGATCCAGTTGACTATATAGAGTTGCAGTACGAACAGGATGGCCTTCGATCTATACCATTCAAGTTAACGGAGCAGGCATTTTCTTTTCGATCTCGGCCGGCGGGTAAACCGGTCAGGGTGAAATTGGGAAATATTATTCAAGCGTGTCCTGGGCAGTCGATTTATGTTGATTTTTCAGGGATTTCGGTCATATCTAGCAGTTTCGCCGATGAGGTCTTTGGGAAGATATTCTTTGAGCTTGGCCCTATGCGTTTCATGCAAACTGTGCGACTGGTGAATGTTAGCCCTACAGTTCAGGCCTTGATTGACCGCGCAATTACTCAACGCATGCAGAACCCACAGAATTCTTACGATATCTGACATTAGGGAAGGTCTGCACAAAGAGTCGACCGCCATGCTTGACGGACTGACGCGTTGAGAAAATCCGAGCGATGAAACAAGTCGAGCTGGGCCTGAAGCTGACGACCAAGCGCACACGCAAGCGCGAGTTCCTGGCGGAGATGGAGCGCGTGGTGCCGTGGGCCGCACTTGTCGGACTGATCGCGCCGTATGCCCCGCAGGGCAGGCGCGGGCGCCCACCGTTTGCCGTGGAGACGATGCTGCGCATCAGCAGTGGTTCACGCTGAGCGATCCGGCGATGGAGGAGTCGTTGCACGACGTGCCGCTGTTGCGCGAATTCGCGGGCCTGAACTGGGACACGCCGGTGCCCGACGAGACCACGATCCTTCGGTTTCGCCGTTTGCTGGAGGAACACAAGCTGGCCCCGCAGATCCTGGCGCTGGTCAACGAACTGCTGGGCGCCAAGGGCTTGATGCTGCGTGCCGGCACCGTGGTGGACGCCACGCTGATTGCGGCGCCGAGTTCCACCAAGAACGCCTCAGGTGAACGCGACCCGCAAATGAAGCAGAGCAAGAAAGGCAACCAGTGGTACTTCGGCATGAAGGCCCACATCGGTGTGGATGCGGACTCGGGCTTGGTGCACACGGTGCGCGCAACGGCCGGCAGCGTCGGCGACGTGGTCGAGGCCAACACGCTGCTGCATGGTGAGGAAACCGAGGCCTGGGGTGACGCCGGCTACCAGGGCGCCGGCAAGCGCCCCGACGCCAAGGATGGTGTGCGCTGGAATATCGCAATGCGTCCAGGCAAGCGCCGCGAGTTGGACAAGAGCACACTCGTTGATGACCTGACCGACCAACTCGAACGCCTCAAGGCCAGCATCCGCGCCAAGCTCGAGCACCCGTTGCGGGTGATCAAGCGCCAGTTCGGCCACGTGAAGGTGCGCTACCGCGGCTTGGCCAAGAACACCGCGCAGTTGCACACGCTGTTTGCGCTGTCCAATCTGTGGATGGTGCGACGAACTCTGGTGGGCGCGCAGGCATGAGTGCGCCTGCGAACGGCCAGACGGTCGGCAAATGGGCCGAAAGCGGCCTGATGCCGAGCCCTGACGAAGCTGACGCGGCAAATTGGCTTGGTAGTTGGGCATCAGCACATCTCAAAGCGCATTGCGCAGACCATCCTTAGCAATCCCACTGACCGAGAACATCCCTGAGGGCATGCCAATTGGAATGGTGACCTCAGCCTATGACTCAGGGAGATCCTGCGCGGCTTACCCTCTATTCACCCGCCGCCTCCCCGCCTTCACCTCCCCCCGCTGCGCCTTCCCCGCCAACCTGCGCAGCTTCGATCCATACGTCGGCTTGGTCGGCCGCCTCACTTCCGGCACCTGCGCCGCCTCGTCCACCAGCGCCTGCAGGCGCGCCAGCGCCATGGCCTTGTTCTGCTCCTGGCTGCGGGCGGACTGGGCTTTCAGCACCAACACGCCTTCTTTGGTGACGCGACGGCCGGGCAGGGCCAGCAGGCGGTCTTTCACTGTAGTGGGCAGTGAGGATGCGCGGATGTCATAGCGCAGGTGCACGGCGGTGGACACTTTGTTGACGTTCTGCCCGCCCGGCCCCTGCGCGCGCACGGCGGTGATCTCTACCTCGTCTTCCTTGACCTGCGTGTTCATGGCGCGCGCTGCGGTTTAAAAGCGAACGCCCGGTGGCAGGTAGCACCACTGGCCGGGCGGCAGGCCGGCCATGGGGATGCGGCCGATGCGGATGCGGCGCAGCGCCATCAGTTGCAGGCCGACCTGGGCGCACATCCATTCAATGGCTTCGGGCGCGATGCCCTTGGTGGCAAAGCGCAGGCGCGTTTCGTTTTGCCAGCTGACGCGCGCGGGTGGCAGCGCCCAGCCATCGCGCGCCAGGCCGTGGCCCAGGCGCTTCAGGCCATTCGGGGCGATGCTGCCTTGCACGTCGGCAATCAGTTCCTGCTCCATCACGGTGGCGTCTTCGGTCAGCTTGCGCACCACGCGAAAGTCCTGGCTGAACACGCACAGGCCGCAGGCCGGCGCGGGCAGTGGCAGCAAGGCCGTCAGCCCGTGCAGGTGGGCCTTGGTGGGGCGCACGCCCGATGTGTCGTCGCGCCAGTGGTTGGCGGGCGTCAGCAGCTCGGTGGCGGCGCTGGTCTTCATGCCAACGGGCTTGTGCAGCAAGAAGGTGGCGGACACGGGCGGCTGCAGACGCGCCTGACGGTCGATCTCTACCCGCTGGTCGGGGCGCACGCGCTCTTGCGGTTCATCGACGCGCTGGCCGTCTACGGTGACCCAGCCTTCGGCGATGTACTGTTCGGCCTCGCGGCGCGAACAGGGCACCAGCGCGGCCACCAGCTTGGCCAGGCGCTGCGCATCGGCGGCGCTGGGTGGTGGGGGCGTGCTCATGTGAAGTGCTTTCGGGTGGCCGCAGCTTGGGGGCGGCGCTTGGGCTGCGCCTGTGGCCAGAAAGGGCTTGCGGCGTGGGCGGCGATCTGGGCCTTTTGCAAGGGCGTTGTCGCGTGAATGGCGGTCATGCCGGCATCTTACGCAGGCGGCCGGGGGCGCTGCTTGGCCGGGGCACACGCCGCATGACTGCGGGGTGCGCGCAGCGGCATGGGTGAAGCGGGCGATGCCTGAATGCGCAGTGTTTGAATTCTACAAAGCAAACGCTTTGCAAAAGTAAGCGGCCTTGTTATGCTTGCGCGATGCCCACCGTTAACAGCGCGCCAGACGCTTCGCCCCCCGCCCGCCGTGGCCGCCCACCCAAGACGGTGGCCGAGCGCGATGAGGGCAACCGCCGCCAGCT
>JAGOEM010000123.1 GCA_017997715.1 Ottowia sp. | reverse complement strand
TCCCGAACAGGACAGTGAAACGCCTCAGCGCCGATGATAGTGCGGATTCCCGTGTGAAAGTAGGACATCGTCAGGCTATTACAGCAGCAAACGCCCAGTCCTAAAGACTGGGCGTTTTGCTTTGGGGAAACGGAAATGCCCTGGATCCCACAAGTAGGATCGGGCCAATCTTGTGTACTCAGCTCCCGTGGTCGTCATGTGGCAAGCTGTGTCACTGACAAGCGGCGTGTAGTTTCGCTTTAACCGACTATGATTGATGCGGCCGTCGCTTCATATTTTGTTTGACCCATCAGGAGTACACATGATTCTTAAAGGAAAGACTGCGCTTGTTACCGGATCCACCAGTGGCATTGGGCTTGGGATCGCTCTTGAGCTGGCTAAACAAGGCGCTAACATCGTCATGAACGGCTTCGGTGATGTCGAATCGCCGAAGGCACAGATTGCTGCGTTGGGCGTTTCGGTGGAGTATCACGGCGCCGACATGTCCAAGCCAATTGAGATTGAGGCGATGATGCGGTTTGCCGCCGACAAGTTTGGCGGTGTTGATGTGTTGGTCAACAACGCGGGCATCCAATTTGTCTCCAATGTGGAAGAGTTTCCTGCGGAGCGGTGGGACGCGATCATTGCTATTAATCTTTCGTCGGCTTTCCACACGACGCGCCTTGCGATTCCGTATATGCGAGAGAACAACTGGGGCCGCATCGTCAACATATCGTCTGTGCACGGTTTGGTTGCCTCTGCGGGAAAGTCGGCTTACGTCGCTGCCAAGCATGGGTTGATTGGTTTCACTAGGAGCGTTGCGTTGGAGACTGCGACCACCGGAATTACTTGTAACGCGATCTGCCCGGGTTGGGTGCTGACGCCTTTGGTTCAAAAGCAGATTGATGATCGTGCGGCGCGTGAAAGCATCAGTGTCGAGCAGGCTACCAAAGAACTGCTCCAGGAAAAGGAGCCTTCGCTTCAGTTCACGACACCAGAACAGCTTGGTGGCATGGCGGTTTTCTTCTGTTCTCCTGCAACCGATAACGTCCGTGGTCAGGCTTGGGCGTCAGATGGTGCTTGGACGGCACAGTAATAGAGAAGGTCAAGTTTCAACCACGGCGGATTCAACCCGAAGCGCCATACCTGAAATCCAGAGCGGTTGCAGATCCCGTTGCTTGCTTCTCCCTCCGTCGTGACGTGTCCCGTCCGAGAGGGGGGGCTGATTGTGGCCGGCCTGCGCTGGTGCCTGCTGGATCTCCAGCTCTAGGCGTCGCATGTGGCGCCCAGTTGAGTAGGGTGTAAAACCGTGTGCCCTCGCAGGTCGGCGGCGTTGAGAACATCTCTGCGCGGCAGGCCCGCAGTCCGACCCGCCAGACCACTGCAACGCCCCAATGACGACTACTTTGCAGCGAGTTCTTGGGCGGGCGATGCGGGAACTGAGCAGCGACGCCGCGGGGCGCCGGCAGCCGACCGCGACGACTTCGAGAGATTGCAGGTTCGCTCGAGCTCGAGAGTGTCAAGGTACTCGTGGATCAGATCTCGACATTAGCAGGCGGTCGAACTTATCCGGGAGCGAAATGCACTGGTCAGCGTTAGTACCTCGCCGGTTCGTCGCAATTCATAGGCCCCGTACCGCGAATACTTGACCCGCTGTGCCTGTGGTCGTCACCCCGGGAGAGGGGCGCCCGGCGCGACTCGACGCCTTTGCCCCATTCGCCCAGGGGCTGTGGCACCCAGCCGTTCGTTGGCGCGGTGAATCCGATCGGCAGCCCAAGGAGTGCGCTAGTAGCCGCGGTACGCCTGCACACCCTCACTACCTGCTCACGACGACTCGCCGAGTCTGTTCACGGCGCTATCTTTTTTGGCTAGAGCGCTCAGCAAAACCCGGAGTCGATGCACTTTTTCCGGCAAGCCCGCACCTAGGGTTGGTACACCCGGTAAGCGCAATTACAATGGTTTGCATCTATGCCAAAAGTACGCAATGGTCTACCATAAAACGCCCGAAGGGAGAGCTGCGTTGCGCGAGCGCAGCGCGCTCAGCCTGCGCGAGCGCCAGTTGATGGTTCTGTTCAATGGCAGCCGAACGATGAAGGATCTGGCCGATCTGTTTGGCTTGGGCGTGGCGGCTGATGTGGATCGGTTGGAGCGGCGGGGGTTTGTTGTCGGCCGGCCAGATGGCGTCCCGTTTGAGCCCCGCACCAACAGCGCTATCCCCCACGCGGATTTGGCGCAAGATCCGCCTCCGACACGCTTTCTCGCGAGCACGATCGACACACCGTCGCCGCTCGAGGGGCCGATATCCCTGCCGCTGATGACGCTGGAGGAACTCACCACCTTGGCCGATGTGCCACCCCCGATTTTTGCGGATCGGTTGGCGGAACCCGCGAGCCTATCCGGCGCGAGCGAAGATGTCGCGCGGACAACGCCAGAGGGACAACTTGCGACCAATGTTTACAGCATTTGCGCGGAGCAGTTGTCGGTGCGTACGCCATTGGCCGCGCAGGCGTACATGACCCAGGTGCTGATGGCCCTGGACACCGCTGCGGCTACGGCGCTGGTCGAATCCAGTGACGATGTGCAGCATGACGTCGACATCCTGATCTATGTGGCGCAGGGCATTGGGTACACCTACGCGGTGGCGGGGGAGGACGTCGCGCTGCGCGTGGCGATGCGGGTCAGCGGGCTGCTGCCTGGCAAGGAATTGCCCATGCTGCTGGACTGCACCATGGACTACGTCCCCAATGGATTCAGTGTGCTGTTGTACGAGTTCGTTCTGGCTGGGCGCGACACGGCCTTCTGATTGGCCAGCGGGCTGGTTGCTCCCGGCGAAATCGTCTTATTCGACTGGGGTGGCGCAGATAAGTCCTAGCGGTGCACCACGCGCTGAATGCGCATGGGCTGCAAGGCATAAACCAGCGATATTCCGTGCGATCGCGAGGATTTGCAACTCCCCAACCCGCCCGCGGTCAAGCATGCCAAGCACCCGCAGGACTTGTTCAGCCTTGCCTTAGCCTTGTGTCTGGGTCGCCTCCCAACGCCGCCACTCGGCGCCCGGCGCGGCCTCGATCACCAGGTTTTCACCCGTGCAGGGGTGCGATAGGCGCAAGGACTGCGCGTGCAGCCACAAGCGCTGAAGGCCCAGGCATTGCGCCAATGATCGGTTCAGTGGGCCTTTGCCATGCGTGGCGTCGCCCAGGATAGGGTGGGCGATGTGCTTGCAATGACGGCGCAACTGGTGCCGGCGGCCGGTTTCGGGCCAAAGGGCCAGCAGGGCGCAACGGGTCTGGCTGAAACTGCCGTAAGGTATTGGCAGCGCAAATTGCGCCAGGCTTTCAAAGCGGGTGACTGCTTCTTGCACCTCGGTCGCGCGCGCTGATTGGCGCGTGTCGTCACGCATTCGCTTCAGTGGATGGTCGATGCGCCCCGCCTGCGCCGGCCACCCACGGACCATGGCCAGGTAGCGCTTGGCTACTAATGATCTGCTCTGAAAAAGAGAGCTGACTGCGCTGGCTGTATCTGCGTCAAGGGCGAAAACAAGCACGCCGCTGGTGCCTTTGTCCAGCCGGTGCAAGGGCCACACAGGCCGACCGATCTGGTCGCGCAGCAGTTGCACGGCGAAGCGCGTTTCGCCCGCGTCCAGCCCCGTGCGGTGCACCAGCAGGCCGGCAGGTTTGTCGATGGCAACCAGGTGCGCATCTTGGTACAAAATCGGCAGCATGTTGTTTGTATTGTCCCCGGCCAAAGCGCTGGACTATGAAAGCGCCGTGCCGCCAGCGGTGCCGCACACATCCCCTTTGTTTGCCAAACAGTCGGCCGAGCTGATCGAGGTGCTGCGCCAGCAGTCGCCGCAGCAGATCGCCCAGCTGATGCATTTGAGCGATGCGCTGGCCGGGCTGAATGTGGCGCGGTACGCCGCCTGGCGCCCGCGTTTTACCGCGCACAACTCGCGCCAGGCCGTGCTGGCCTTCAATGGCGACGTGTATGGCGGCCTGCAAGCCGCCAGCCTGAGCGCGCCGCAGATGGAATGGCTGCAGGCGCACCTGTGCATTCTGAGTGGCCTGTATGGCGTGCTGCGGCCGCTGGACCGCATGCAAGCCTACCGCCTGGAGATGGGCACCGCGCTGAAGACCGACAGCGGCAGCAATCTGTACCAGTTCTGGGGCCTTCAGATCACCGACTACCTCAACCGGCGCCTGGCGGCTGAAACGGCGCCGGTGCTGGTCAACCTGGCGTCGCAAGAATATTTCAAGGCGGTGCAGCGCAAGGCGCTCAAGGCGCGGGTGATCGACTGCGTGTTTGAAGATTACAAAAACGGCCAATACAAGGTCATCAGCTTTCTGGCCAAGCGCGCGCGTGGGCTGATGGCGCGGTTTGCTGCGCAGCACAGCATCAGCCACCCGGCGCAGCTGGAAGGCTTTGACCTGGAAGGCTACGCCTTCGTCCCCTCTGCATCCAGCCCCGACCGGCTGGTGTTTCGCCGCAAACTCTAGCGCCATGACCCAACAGATCACGACCGAACTTCGCCAATGGATCATCGCCCAGGCCCAGGCCGGCCACAGCGCCGAATCGGTCCTGCAGTCCATGAAGGCCTCTGGCTGGGACGAGGACGTGGCCGTCGATGCGATGGAAACCACCTTGCGCGGCCACCTGGACGCCAAGGCCGTCGAGCAAGGCCTGCCGCCCGCCGTGCCCGTGCCCGAACCCGATGTGGGCGATTCCCCGCTGTACCTGGATGGGGGCGATCGCCAGGTCGCCGTACTGACGGTGATGGCGTCGCCGCGCGTGGTGGTGTTTGGCGGCCTGCTGTCGGATGAAGAGTGCGACGCATTGATCAACGCAGCCCGGCCGCGCCTGAGCCGCTCGCTGACCGTGGCTACCAAGACCGGCGGAGAAGAGGTCAATGCCGACCGCACCAGCCAGGGCATGTTCTTTCAGCGCGGCGAGAGCGCGTTGATCACGAAGATCGAGGCGCGCATCGCCAAGCTGGTGAATTGGCCTGAGATCAATGGCGAAGGCATTCAGGTGCTGCAGTACGTGCCGGGCACCGAATACAAGCCGCACTACGACTACTTTGACCCCAGCGAGCCCGGCACCGCCACCATCCTCAAGCGCGGCGGCCAGCGCGTGGGCACCATCGTGATGTACCTGCGCGAGCCTGAAAAGGGCGGCGGCACGGTGTTTCCCAACGTGCACCTGTCGGTGGCGCCCAAGCGCGGCAACGCGGTGTTCTTCAGCTACGAACGGCCAGACCCGTCCACCCGCACCCTGCATGGCGGCGCGCCGGTGACGGCGGGCGAGAAGTGGATCGCCACCAAGTGGCTGCGCGAGCGGGAGTTCATCTGAGGATCAAATTAGTAATGAAAATGGCCTTCAGCGCCCTATTTACGGGCGCAAGTAGCTATGAAAATTGAAGTAAACGGGCTGCGGATCGAAGTCGAAGACAGCGGCGGCACCGGCACACCGCTGCTGCTGTTGATGGGCCTGGGCGGCCAGCTGACCCATTGGCCGGCCGATCTGGTGCAGTCACTGGCCGATGCCGGCCACCGCGTCATCCGCATGGACAACCGCGACGCCGGCCTGTCCACCCACCTGCGCGAGCAGGGCACGCCCACCATCCCCTGGGTCGCGCTGCAGGCACGGCTGGGTTTGCGCCCGCGCGTGCCTTACCGGCTGGCCGATATGGCCGGCGATGCCCTGGGCGTGCTGGATGCGCTGGGCGTGGCGCGCGCACACATCGTGGGCATCAGCATGGGCGCCATGATCGCGCAGCGCCTGGTGCTGGCCGCGCCGGGGCGGGTGCTCAGCCTCAGCTCGATCATGGGCAGCAGCGGAGCGCGTGGCCTGCTGAAACCCCGGCCCGAGGTGATGCGCGTCGGCATGGGTCGCACCCGCGCCCGCGACGATGCGGCCCTGCAGGCCTACTACGTGCGCTTTTTGAAAGCCATCAGCAGCCAGGCGCTGCCCCCAACCGACGCCCAGCTGCAAGCGGTTTTTGATGCCACGGCGGCGCGCCACCGGCCCAGCACCGCCGCCACGCTGCGCCAGCTGGCCGCCATCCTGGCCGACACCGGGCGCGCCGCGCAGCTGGCGCAGATTCGCTGCCCCACGCTGGTCCTGCATGGTGCCGACGACCCGCTGGTGCCCTTGGCCGGCGGGCAAGACACGGCGCGCCGCATACCCGGCGCGCGGCTGGAGGTGGTGCCCGACATGGCGCACGACCTGGCCCCCGCGCCCCATCCCGAAATCCTGCGCCGCGTGCAGGCGCTGTTGATCCCCTTTCTGCAATCCGCGCCCGCTGCGGCGGCCTGATCGCCTGGTCCCATTGGCATGAACAACGCATTCACCCCCCATGACTCGCCGCTGGGCCAAACCAGCGCCTACGTCGATCAGTACGACCCAGCGCTGCTGTTTCCCATCGCCCGCGCGCCGCAGCGCGCCACGCTGGCGGCGGGCGCGCAGCGGCAGTTTTTTGGCGCAGACCTGTGGACGGCCTACGAGCTGTCTTGGCTGAATCTGCGCGGCAAACCGCAGGTCGCCATCGCCCACGTGGTGGTGCCGTGCGAAAGCACGCACATCGTCGAAAGCAAGTCCTTCAAGCTGTACCTGAACAGCTTCAACGGCAGCCGATTTGCGGACGAACCAGCGGTGCGCCAGCGCCTGCAGGCCGACGTCAGTGCCGCGCTGTGGCAGGGCGGGCCGGTGCAGGCGTCTGCAGGGGTGCGCCTGGTGCTGCCTGCCGACTTTGACCGCGAGCCCATTCATGAGCTGGACGGCCTGAACCTCGACCGGCTGGACGTGGACTGCGACCGCTACCAACCCGCGCCCGACTTGCTGAGTGCCGCATTCGATGAAAAGCCGGTGGAAGAAACGCTGATCAGCCACCTGCTGAAAAGCAATTGCCCGGTGACGGGCCAGCCCGACTGGGGCAGCGTGCAGATTCGCTACGCCGGGCCGCAGATCGACCAGGCCGGGCTGCTGCGCTACATCATCAGCTTTCGCGGCCACAACGATTTTCACGAACACTGCGTGGAACGCATGTTCAGCGACATCTGGCAGCGCTGCCGCCCCATCAAGCTGACCGTGTACGCGCGCTACACGCGCCGCGGCGGGCTGGACATCAACCCCTGGCGCACCAGCCACCCGGGCGCCATGCCGGCCAACGTGCGCACGGCGCGGCAGTAACTACGGCGGTGATCCGGGCCCGCAGCGCCGCAGGTGGCCCGGCCGTTCAGCCGCCGAAGGGCTTGAGCGGCTGCAGCGGCGCAAATTCGCCGGGGCGCTTGTCCTTCATGGCGGCCACGGATTCGCGCACGTTGCGCGTGCTCCAGATCGCGCCCTGAATCCAGCCCATCTGGCGCAGGCCGTCTTCCACGCTGTGGTCGCGCGCATAGTGCAGCACCTGCTTGGTGCCCCAGATGGCCACCGGCGGCTTGCTGGCGATTTCCTTGGCGCACTGCAGCGCGGCGGCCAGGCAGGCTTCGGCCGTGTCGAATACCTCGTTGACCAGGCCATGCGCCAGCGCCTTGTCGGCGCCCAGGCGCCGGCCGGTGTAGGCCAGCTCTTTCACCAGGCCCATCGGCAGCAGCTTGGGCAGGCGCTGCAGCGTGCCGACGTCGGCCACCATGCCGATGTTGATTTCCTGCACGCAAAAGAACGCGTCGGCCGTCGCGTAGCGGATGCAGCCTGCGGTGACCAAATCCACCGCCCCGCCAACGCACGCGCCCTGAATCGCAAAGATGACCGGCATGCGCAACGTCTCCAGCAGCGTGAAGGTGGCCTGCATTTCGCCCAGCAAATCGAACACGGCCGCGCGGCCCTCAGCGCTTTCATCGTCCAGCTGCAGGCTGCCGCCGAACACCGCCAGATCCATGCCCGCGCTGAAATGCTTGCCGTCGCTGGAAATCACCAGCGCGCGCGCCTCGCCTGAGCGGTGCAGCTGCGTCAGCACCTGATCCAGCTCGTGCCAGAAGGCAGGGTCCATGCTGTTCATTCGCTCCGGGCGGTTCAGCGTCAGGTGGGCCACGTGGTCGGTCAGCGCAAGGCCAAAGCGCGTCAAGGCGGGCAGGGGGGTATCGGTCATGGGGCGACTGTAGTGCAGTGCGCCGCGCAGCCGGTCACGCGCGCGACGGGGTGGCGGTCTGCGTGCCCAATTACTCTTTTGCTAGCTGATCGTGCAGGTTCCACGGGCGCCGGGCCACAAATCTGCCATGAAAACAGGCTATATTGATGCATTGCACCGCCGCTGTGGTGGCGCTGCACAGAGCGGCCGACACTGGCAACGCCGGCCACACCAACAGGGTTTCCTTGAACAGGGGGCGTTGCGTGAAGGTGCTCAAGCTATCGGCACAGGGCTTGCCGCAATCGTGGATTTCGCTGGAACAGGCGGTGATCCACTACGCGGCCGAAGAAGTGCGCTGGGAAGTCGGCCAGACCGTGGCCACATTTCGCGGCGGCCACAACGCGCGCACCGGCGAGCAGTCGATCATCACGGTCAACAGCATCATCGGCACCAAGGGCGTGCCCAACATCAACCCGTTTGAACTGCGCCCGGGCCTGACCAACGCCAAGCTGTTCACCCGCGACCGCAACATCTGCGCCTACTGCGGCCACGAGTTCCATGAGTCCGAACTGACGCGCGAACACATCATCCCCGCCGCGCAACATGGACGCGACACCTGGATGAACCTGGTCACCGCGTGTCGCGCCTGCAACCACCGCAAGAGCGACCGCACGCCCGAACAGGCACGCATGCCACTGCTGTACACCCCCTATGTGCCCAGCCTGTGGGAAGACTTCATCCTGCGCAACCGGCGCATTCTGGCCGACCAGATGGAGTTCTTGATGGCCCACCTGCCGAAAAGCTCGCGCCTGTACGTCTAATGGGGCGAGCATCGGTAGGCGCCGCGCCGGCAATTGCACCGATGCGCGCCCAACCGTCGAATCAGCGCCCGCGTTTCCCTGTCTAAAACCCGACGCAAGGCGCATGCTGGCTAGGCACGGCCATCACGCCGAAGACTATTTAACGATGCTTTTGCGCTTGGCTACAGAGCGTTGAAGGTCGATTCCGCGCTTTTTTGACGCCTGTATCGGCGCTACGGCATACATCTTATGGAGTATGTCTTATGGCATATGGCGTAGGCCTGCCGGCATGGGTATAAATCCGGTGTCAACCTAAATATATCCAAACAGGTGCCAAGCGGGTGCCATAGGTCTGGGCGGGTCATTCGCTTCTCGCCATGCCTAAATCCCGCCTCACTACAACCCGGAGGGCCATCATCATGTTCGCCATCAAGCTCATCGTCGCCGCAGCAGCCGTTCTTACGGCCGGCTTGGCGAGCGCACAGACATTCAACACCACCACACCGCTTCCGGCGACGGTTCCGGATAGCCCTGGGAGTCCTTCGCTCTGCGGCACCCCAGGCGCGCCTCTGAATCTGTCCATTCCCGTGACAGGTGTTACGGGCACGATAACTGGCATCTCGGTCAGCCTGGGCATCGCCACAAATTGGGTCGGCGAGAGCGCAGCCACACTGATAGCGCCTGGGGGAGCCGTCACGTTTTCGCTGTATGGGCGCATAGGTGCTACGACCGCTGGCGGGACAGGGGATAGCTCAAATTTCGGTGGCGTGTATCAGTTTGTGGATCCGTCGGTGAGTGCGCAGAACATTTGGTCTGTCGCGCAACCGCTCGACACGAACGGAGTCGTTCCCCCCGGAGCGTACGCAACCACGCAACCTGGTGGCGCGGGCGTGACCGCGCCCGCACCGACCACCCCGTTCCTGGCCACCTTTGCCGGGTTGACCCCCGCGCAGGTTAACGGGAACTGGACGCTGCGCCTGGAGGACTACTGCAATGCGGACGTCGCCACAGTCAGCTCTGCTTCGCTGACCCTCGCTGCCGCTGCCGTACCGACTGCGGTGCCCACCGTGGGCGAGTGGGGCCTGGTGTTCATGGGGCTGGCGGCAGCGGGCTTGGGCGCACGGCGGCTGCGCCTGCGCCAAGGTGCAACCTGAGCCTTTAGCTGGATCGCTACTGAAATAATAGCTGTTAGCGCAGCCCTGACATGCGCAAGCCGTTGTTTTCCCTATAAAGCTGCGGCGCGGCGCGCCTGGGTGCCGCACCCCGTCCCTTCGAGCCAAGCTGCGGGCACCTGCGCCACCGAGGGCGCAGGCGTCTTGCCGGCATACTGCGGCGCATGCCTCGACTGATATTCTTCTGCGGCCACGCCGGCACCGGCAAGACCACGCTGGCCAAGCGACTCATTGGCCCGCTGATGGCGCGCACCGGCGAATCGTTTTGCCTGCTGGACAAAGACACGCTGTATGGCGGCTATAGCGCGGCGGTGATGGGCGCGCTGACCGGCGACCCGAACGACCGCGACAGCCCCACCTACCTGCAGCACCTGCGCAACCCGGAATACGCCGGCCTGATGGCCACCGCGCGAGAAAACCTGGCGCTGGGCGTGAACGTGATCGTGGTGGGGCCCTTGTCGCGCGAGATCAAGGCGCACCAGTTGACCGATCCGGCCTGGCTGGCGGTGGGCGATGACGTGACGGTGCGCATCGTCTGGG
>JAGOEM010000294.1 GCA_017997715.1 Ottowia sp. | reverse complement strand
CGACGGGCGCATGCAGCTCACCATGCCCAACACGCGGGATGAGCGTGTCGTTATCGTCGATATCGATGAAGCCAGTCTGGCGCAGATCGGCCAGTGGCCATGGGATCGCCGGCAGCTGGCCGCGCTAGTCAATGAACTGACCCAGCGCCAGCAAGTGGCTGCGCTGGGCATTGACGCCGTATTCGCCGAGCCAGACCGAAGCTCTACCTTGAAGCCCATGCAACAGCTGGCCTTGGGCGAGCTGAAGCACGATTCGCTGTTGACCGAATGGCTTGCGCGCAACGCAGCGCAGCTTGACCACGACGCGGTGCTGGCCGAATCGTTGGCCAAAAGCCCCGCTGTGTTGGGTTTCTACTTCACCAGCGACCGCCGAGGCGTTCGCGCCGGGCAGTTGCCATTGCCCGTCGCGCCAGACGACCCGCCGCTGCCCGGCCTGTTGTCGTGGAACGGCTTTGGCGCCAACATTCCAGAATTGGCGCGCGCCGCGCCGCGATCAGGCCTGTTCAATGCCGTCACCGACGAGGATGGAGTGGTTCGCTCGGTTCCGCTGATCGCCAGTTTTGAAGGCCAGCTCTACGAATCGCTGGCGCTGGCGGTGCTGCGCGAGGCCAAGCAGGCATCCTCCCTGCTGATTGAAAGAGAGCCCGGTAAACCGCACGGTAGCCTGCACGCGCTGCGCTTGGTCGGCGGCAGCGCGGGCGGTTTAACGACGCCGACAGACGCACGCGGCACCGCGCTGATTCCATTCAGGGGGCGCGGCGGCCCGGATGGGGGCGCGTTTCGCTACGTGTCGGCCGCCGACGTTCTGCTCGTAAAGCTGCCGGCAGCAGAACTGGCTGGCAAGGTAGCCTTGATCGGCTTTACCTCGCCCGGGTTGATGGATTTGCGCACCACGCCCGTTGGCAGCGCCTACCCAGGCGTGGAGATGCATGCCAACCTGGTGTCCGGCATGCTGGACGGGCGGGTGCCGGTGGTTCCCACCTGGGCGGCGGGGCTTGAACTGGTCATGGTGCTCGGTATCGGGGCGATTCTGTTGCTGATCATGCCCACGCAGGGTGTGGGCCGGCTCATTGCACTGGGCGGGGTGCTGGTGGCGGCGGTGTTGGCGACCAACACCGCGCTGTTCCTGAGTGAGCACTGGGTGCTGCCCATGGCCACCGTCCTGCTGATGGTGCTGGCCGCCCTGGCGGTCAACCTGACGCTAGGCTACCTGCTTGAAGTTCGCGCGCGACGCGAATTGGCCATGCAGTTCGCCACCTACGTACCGCCAGAACTGGTCCGGCAGATGGTGCGCAACCCCGAGCGCTATTCCATGCAGGCCCGCGCGGAAGAGCTGACGGTCATGTTCAGTGACCTGCGCGGGTTCACCACCATGTCCGAAACGATGGCGCCGCTTGACCTACAGGCGCTGCTCAACAGCGTGCTCAGCCGCCTCAGCCAGGTGATTCGGCAGCACGAAGGCACCATCGACAAATACATTGGCGACTGCGTCATGGCGTTCTGGGGGGCGCCCGTGGCAACGTCCGCGCATGCGCGCGGGGCGCTGCTGGCCGCGCTGAGCATGATCGACAGCCTGCGCCAATTCAACCAGGAACGCGCCGCCGCGCAGTTGCCGGTCGTCAGCGTCGGCATTGGGCTGAACACCGGCGTCATGTCGGTTGGCAACATGGGCTCCGACGTGCGCCGCGCCTACACCGTGATCGGCGATGCGGTGAACCTTGCCTCGCGTCTGGAGGGCCTGACGCGCCTGTACGGCGTCGACCTGGTCGTCAGCGAATCGACCCGCGACCAGGTGGGCGAGCTGCCGCACGGTCTGCTTTGGCAGGAACTTGACCGCGTGCGGGTCAAAGGCCGGCAGCAGGCCGTCACCATCTACACCGTCCGCACACCGACCGCCGATCAGACCCTGGCACAGCTGCAAACCGAGTTGCAACACTGGCAACAGGCCCTGACCGCCTGGCGCGCCAAGGATTTCGCCACCTGCCAAAGCCAACTTCAGCACCTGCGCGCCATGAACGCCAACGTGTACCTCTACCGCTTTTGCGGCGAACGGACCGCCGCTTTCCTGCAAAAACCGCCGGGCGCCGAATGGGATGGCACGACAACGATCGATGCCAAGTAGTTCAGCGCGCTGAACATAAAGGTGTGCGCGTCGGGCAGTTGTGGCACAGGCGCCTCCGAGCTGCAGGACGAAGCCGTTTACACGTTCCCCTGGCGGATCAATGTCCGCGATGTCAAAGCCACCCGGATTCTTTGCAACAGCGTCATTCAGCTGGACGTGCACAGTCCGGTGATCGAAGCCGCTCCGCAACCGCAACCGCAATCGCAATCGCAATCTGGCCCACTTCGTGTCCGGCCGACATAAGCCTCATCTACATCACGCACATCGAACCGTTCGAGCCCGAGATCGTCAGGAACAAGCTGACGCACGGCAGCGCAGAACAGCGCGTTGCGGCCATTGCCCGCCGCGATTTACGGCTGCTCAGTGCCGGGTACCTGCGTGGGCTGCGGCGCGAGGCTGTGTCGGCCAAACCCAGCATGCCAGTAACAGCCTTTGCGCAGCGAAAAATATGGGTTAAATCTGCTTAAAACGCAGCAACCATGGGCGTAAGCTGCTATTCTATTTGCAGTAAATTTGAGCTGAGACCCTCAGCCCATACACCGTTGGCGCCCTCCCGGCCCCTGCCCCAAAGATGTCAAAACTTGTTCCAAGACTCGACTCTGACAAGAAACGTCGGCTGCAGTAGCGCCGCAAACCGCCGCAAATTGTCACTTTCGGTGCCGGGCGGTGTTCAGCCTGTGAACTGCTGCACGAATCAAGGCCCATGCCTCACCTGGCACGCCTCCTGCAAAAGAAAAGATGTGCGGTGACGCATAAGCAAAGTGTCTCCCGGTTAGTAACCTCATTTTTTCAAAGGAACTGAATCATGAAATCCCTGCAAAAAGGCTTTACCCTGATCGAATTGATGATCGTCGTGGCCATCATCGGTATTCTGGCTGCCATCGCACTGCCCGCGTACCAAGATTACGTGGTTCGCACCAAGGTTTCTGAAGGTCTCGTTCTCGCGGGTGCCGCCAAGACAGCCGTGGCTGAAACCTTCGCTACTCGCAACTCGGGCGCGGTCGCTGCCTACTCGGGTACTGGTGCTGCCGCCGCTGGTTCGTACGGCTATGAATTCACTCCTGGCGATAAAGTTGCTTCGATCGCGATCGCACCGATCGCTGACGTGACCGCTCCCGCCGCGAACGAAGGGCGGATTACGGTGACCTACGCCGGCCAATTGGCTACGGCTCTGACC
>JAGOEM010000122.1 GCA_017997715.1 Ottowia sp. | reverse complement strand
CCGGCATGCTGCCCATCGCCATCGGCTGGGGCGCTGCCGACCCGAGCTTCCGCTCGCCCATGGCGGTGGCCGTCATCGGCGGGCTGAGCACCTCCACCTTCCTCAGCCTGCTGGTGATTCCGGCCGTGTACACCTACGTGGACGATGTGGCCGCCTGGTTCGGCAAGCTGTTTCACCGCCAGGCCAGCGCCGGCAAGGCGCCGCCAGCCCCGGGTGGCGCAGCGGCGACTACAGATAACATCGGTTGATGCGCCGCGCCGCCTGGCCCCTGTTGTGTGTGCTGCTGATCGCAGCCAGCGCGCTGCTGTGGCTGTCCGGCGTGGCCGGCCACGTGGTGCCCGAACGCTGGATGTGGCAGCCCGATCTGTGGCGCCAGCAGCCCTGGACGCTGTGGACCGCCGGCCTGCTGCACTTTCTGTGGCCGCACCTGCTGGGCAACGCGCTGGCGCTGGCGGCACTGGCGGTGGTGGGTGCGTCGCTGGGGGCCACCCCGCGCGACGCGCTGGCGCTGTGGCTGGCCTGGCCCATCAGCACGCTGGCCCTGCTGATGTGGCCGCCCATCGGCGGTTACTACGGCCTGTCGGGCGTGGTGCACGCGGCCGCCGCCATCGTCGCGCTGCGCGCCATGGCCCAGCCGCCCCTGCGCTGGCTGGGGCTGTTGCTGGGCGGCGGGCTGATGGTCAAGCTGGCGCTGGAACGCGGCTGGGTGGTGCCCGTGGGTTTTGACAGCGGCTGGGGCTTCAACGTGGTGTTTGCCGCCCACCTGACCGGCGCCGCCGCCGGCGCGGCGCTGGCGGTGCTGTTCAGCCTGAATGGCGATGCGCAGCGCAGGGACAGCGGCGCGGTCGGCCAAAGCTAGCTTTTCGCTTTGTTATTGATAGCTGCCAGCGCCCGTCTGGCGGGCGATAACGGCACTTTTCACTCCAAACTCACAGCGACCGGGCAGCGCCTTGGGCCGTGCCGCGCCCAGCCGCCGATTCAGCCGATCCGCCGCCAAACCGCCGCCCAGCCGCCGCTGATTGGCCGCTCATTTGCTTTTAATTTGATAGCTGCCTGCGCCCGCCACACGGGCGCCCGCGGCCCGAAACACTAGCCATTGCGGTGCTTGGCCCATTTGGCGCGAATCGCGTCGGGGATCGAATAGCTGCGTGCGCCCGGATGCAGCTGCACCGCCATGCCGGCCTGCACCGCGCCCGGCACCTCCACCGCCAGGTAAAAGCCGCAGCGCGCTTCGCGCACCATGGTGCGCGCGGCCGTGGGCAAGCCCATGACGGCGACGAACTTGCCACACGGTTCACGCGGGGCGGTGACGCGCAGCACGCAGTCAGAGCCGTCGAAGGTCAGCGTATCGCCGATGAACACCGCGTCTTCCAGCAGCCCCGCCAGCGTGAGGTTTTCGCCCATGAAGCCGGGTGGCAGCGCTTCGTCAAACAGGCTGGCGCCGCCTTCGCGGCGCTGCGCTTGCCAGAACGGCAGGTGTTCGCTGGGGTAGGCGTACACCGCCTTGTGCAGGCCGCCGTGCACGCTCAGATCGGCTTGCTCATCGCCCGCCAGGCCCAGCGGGCGCACGGCCACGGGGCCTGGCACGGGCGTCTTGCGGATGCCGCTCAGCACCGTGCGGTTGCCGACCGACACGCGCGCAGCCGCACCCACGTTGACCGACAGGATGCGCACCATGCTGCGCGTTCAGCCGCGCATCAGCGCTTCAATCGCGTCCGGGTCTACCGGCACGTCGCGCGTGATCAGTTCGCAGCCGGTGTCGGTCACCACGGCGTCGTCTTCGATGCGGATGCCGATGTTCCAGAACGCTTCGGGCACCTTGTCGCCGGGGCGCACGTAGATGCCGGGCTCGATCGTCAGCACCATGCCGGGGCGCAGGATGCGGCTGGGCCGGTCCTTGATGACTTCGCCGGACAGCGGGTCGGTGCGTTCGCTGATCTGGCCGATTTCGGACGGCTCGACGTAGCTGCCGCAGTCGTGCACGTCCATGCCCAGCCAGTGGCCGGTGCGGTGCATGTAGAAGGGGAAGTAGGCGCGCGCGGCGATGGCGTCGTCCAGCGTGGGGTGCGCGTGCTTGTCGATCAGCCCCAGGTCAAGCATGCCCTGCGTCAGCACGCGCACGGTGGCGTCGTGCGGGTCGTTGAAGCGCGCGCCGGCGCGCGTGGCGTCCACCGCGGCCTGCTGGCTGGCCAGCACCAGTTCGTACAGCTGGCGCTGCGGGCCGGTGAAGCGGCCGTCGGCGGGAAAGGTGCGGGTGATGTCGCTGGCGTAGCCGTCCAGCTCACAGCCGGCGTCGATCAGCACCAGCTCGCCACGCCGGATCGGCGCGGTGTCGGCGCGGTAGTGCAGCACGCAGGCGTTGGCGCCCGCGGCGACGATGCTGGTGTAGGCCGGAAACTGGGCGCCGTGCACGCGGAATTCGTGCAGCAGCTCGGCCTCCAGGTGGAATTCGCGCACGTCATCACCCGCGCGCAGCATGGCCGCACTGCGCTGCATGGCGCGCACATGGGCATGCGCGCTGATCTGGCTGGCGCGGCGCATGGTGGCCAGCTCGTGCGCGTCTTTGGTCAGGCGCATTTCATCGAGGATGGCGCACAGATCGCGCTGGCCGTCGGGCGCCAGCGCGCCATAGCGCACGCGGGCGCGCACCTGGTTCAGCCAGCCGTCGATGCGCGTTTCCAGCCCCGGGTGCGTGGCAAACGGATACCAGACGACGGATCTGTTTTCCAGCAGCCTGGGCAGGCGTGCGCTCAGCTCGCTCACCGAAAACGCTTCGTCCACGCCCAGCGCTTCGGGCGCGGCATCGGGCCCCAGGCGGATGCCGTCCCAGACCTCGCGTTCCAGATCCTTGGGCTGGCAAAACAGCGTGCTGCGGCCGTCGCCGGTCAGCACCAGCCAGGCGTTGGGCTCGGTAAAGCCGGTCAGGTAGTAGAAGTAGCTGTCGTGCCGGTAGGGAAAGTCGCTGTCGCGGTTGCGTTGGCGTTCAAGCGCGGTCGGCAAGATGGCGATGCCATCGGCGCCCAGCTGGGCGGCCACGCGGGCACGGCGTTGGGCGTAGGGCAAGGGGTTCATGTCGGTCATTGAGGAGCTGTGTCTGTGCCACGCCATGCGCCGGTCCGCAGATCGAGCACATAGCGTCGATGGTTGGGGGCCCAGGCCTGGCGTGAGGGGGATGAGTCGCTCATCCGTTCCCCGCCTTCGATCTCGATTTCGTGCGGGGAACGGGCGCGCGCCGTGTGTTTGTAAATCCAGCCCGGTGCGTCGCCGTGGGTCGCTACGGGGTGCATCGTCCAGTCACGCACGCGCAGCCGGAAGACCGGCGTGTCACGGGGGGTGCGTTGCGCCGGGTAGCCCAGGCAGCCGATGACGACGATGGCGGGGCCATCGCAGCCGTCGACCCATGTGGCGGAATGAAAGTCGGTGGGCGGGAACACGTCTTCGGGATACCCGTACACGCGAATCTCGCCATCCGGGTGGTGCACGAAGACATCGTTGTAGATGCAGAAATCCGGGTCGTAGCTGTCCTCGTGCTCTCCGCCGATTTGCACGATCCGGCCGTCTGGCAGAAACGTCAGGCTTTGACCAAAGCGTGAGGCGCACCACACGGGCGGGATCGCATCGGCACCAAATCTTGGCACCGCGTCGGGTGAAGGGTGCAGGTATTGCATGGCCGCGTAAGCAGTGATGCCAGAACGAATCATGCCCAGGGCATACGGCGTGGTCATGTCTTCCCCATTGCGGTGGGCGAAACGACGTACCCTGCCCGCATTGAACGCGCTGGCGGAGCAATCCAGCAGAGACGGGTCGGGCTCTGGCGTGAACCCCAGCGTGGCACGCACGCCCTCTTTCGTCAACTGGGTGGGCGACGCCCCCGCCTGCAGAAGGCGTGCGACCACCTCTTTGTGCTGCGCAAGGGCGAGCGCCGTTTGTCCGACATGCTGGAGCGTGTCGATCTCGACCGGGTGCGCCAAAAGTTGTTCCAGCGTGCGCACGGCCGCTTGCTCGCTGGCCGCCATCAATGCGGTGTTGCCAAACTGGTCGGCCTGCTCGGCATCGACCGGCAGGGCAAGCAGGTGCGAAAGCATGGCGACATGATCGCCGTCCACCGCATGGTGCAGCACCGGCTTGTCGCAGCGGGCAAGGGCATGCATATCGGCACCCCGGGTGCGCAGCATCTCAAACTGCGGCACACGCCCCGCCTGCGCGGCCAACAGCAATGGCGTGCGCGACCACCAGTCGCGCGCCTCCAGCGTCTCGGGCCGCTGGTCGATGCACGCGCTGAGCCGCTCCAGATCATCACCCAGCGCCACCGCCCAATGCAGGGGCGAAAAGTCCAGTTGCGCAGTATCGGCGCCGGCCGCCGCCAGCAAGGCGACCGCATCGAAGCGCCCAACCCGCGACAGCACGCGCAGCCCCGATTCGCCATAGCGCGTGACACCGTCAAGATCAGTGCCCGCATCGATCAGCCATTGCAGCGTGTCCAGCAAATGGGGGTCGCGCAACACATCGTGGCCGTGCACCGCATCGATCAGGGCGGTATACCCCTCCCAGCTGTAGTTCAGATACGCACCCGCGCCGACCAACCACTGCGCGCTGGCCAGGTTGCCTGCGCCCAAGGCGGCGCGCAAGGCCGTCTGCGGCAGGCCGTAGCTTGAGACCTTGGCGTCTATCTCTGCGCCGTGCGCGTGCAGACACGCCAGCAGCTCGGGTGTGCAAGCGGGCAGGCCAGCCGCCAGCAACAGGGGTGGCTGCGGCAGCCAGGGTTCGGTCGGCTGGTTCAGCCATTGGCGCTGATCGGCGGCCCCCTGCTGGCGCTTGCACTGGGTTAACCAAAGGCTCAGCGCCTGCGGGTTGCCGGCGCGCAGCAGCTGGCTTAGGTCGCGGGCGGCTTGCTTTGCAGAAAACGTGGTCATCCGGCGCAGTCGTTCAACGCCGCCAGCCGCTCGGGCGTGCCCACGTCGGTCCAGGGGCCGGTGTACAGCTCGGCGCTGATCTGGCCGGCGGCGATGGCGCGGCGCAGCAGCGGCGCCAGCGGGGCGGCGGTGCCTTGCGGGTTGCCGGGCAGGATGTCGCACCAAGGCGGCTCGAACAGGGCGCGCCGGTACAGGGCCACGGTGCTGAAGGTGTGGCGCTGGCCGCCGGCGGGCGCTTCGTTCTGCGCCAGTCCATCCGGCCCGATGGCGAAGTCGCCCTTCAGGTTGTGCGGCGGGTTGGGCACCAGCCACAGGTGCGCCAGCAGGCCGCTGGCGGCAAAGCGCTGCACGGCATCGGCGCTGATGACGAAGTCGGGCGCGAAGATGTCGCCCGCCATGACCCAGAACACATCGTGCGGCTGCGGGGCCAGCAGGGGCAGCGCGCGGGCAATGCCGCCGGCGGTTTCCAGCGCGTAGCCGAAGTCGCGGCCCTCGGACGAGCAGCGCACGGATAACTCATTATTTGATAGCTGGCTGCGCCCATCTGGCGGGCGCTGTAGGCCAAAATAGCTCTCAATCTGATCGCCCAGCCAGGCGGTGTTGACCACCACGTCGCGCACGCCGCCGCGCGCCAGCGCATCCAGCCACCACTGCAGCAGCGGCTGGCCGCGCACGGGCAGCAGCGGCTTGGGGCAATGGTCGGTCAGCGGGCGCATGCGCTCGCCGCGCCCGGCGGCCAGGATCAGCGCGCGCGCCGGGCCAGCGCCATCGTGCACGTTCAGGCCCATGGCGACGCCTGGCCCACCCTGATTTCTGTCCGGCCGGCGGCGCGCCAAGCATGGCCCATGCAGATCAAGCAATTCATCCGCGCAACTGTAGTCTGGAAAGCGTGGGCGCATCACGGCCCAGGCAGCGGCAGGCGCCGCCGCTGCCGGGCCGCCACTTGCCGCGCAGGCCTGGCGCCAGGCTGCGCACGCGGGCCAATCCATCTGGTGGCGCTGCACCGCGGGCGGGGCGGTTCTGACCCTGGCGGCGGCCGTTCTGGGCCGCTGAAGCAGGCGGCGGGCAGGGCAAGGTGGCGCCCATCGTCGTGCCGGCTGGCAAGGCCGATAAAATCAAGGGTTTCCGCCTATTCGCCCTGCCCCTCATGCCCACTCCTTCTTTGATGGCCAACGCCATCCGCGCCCTCGCGATGGACGCCGTCCAGCAAGCCAACTCTGGCCACCCCGGCGCCCCCATGGGCATGGCCGACATGGCGGTCGCGCTGTGGGCACGGCACCTCAAGCACAACCCGGGCAACCCGCACTGGGCCGACCGCGACCGCTTTGTGCTGTCCAACGGCCACGGTTCGATGCTGCTGTACGCCTTGCTGCACCTGAGCGGCTACGACCTGCCCATCGGCCAGCTGAAGAACTTCCGCCAGCTGCACAGCCAAACCCCCGGCCACCCCGAAGTGGGCTACGCGCCTGGCGTGGAAACCACCACCGGCCCGCTGGGCCAGGGCCTGACAAATGCGGTGGGCATGGCGCTGGCCGAAAAGCTGCTGGCGGCCGAATTCAACCGCCCCGGCCACGGCGTGGTGGACCACCACACCTACGTATTCATGGGGGACGGCTGCCTGATGGAGGGCATCAGCCACGAAGCGGCGGCACTGGCCGGCGCCTGGAAGCTGAACAAGCTGGTGGCCCTGTACGACGACAACGGCATCAGCATCGACGGCAAGGTGGCGCCCTGGTTCGTCGACAACGTGGCCCAGCGCTTTGAAGCCTACCAATGGGACGTGATCGGCCCGATCGACGGCCACGACGTGGACGCCGTGGACCGCGCCCTGCACGAAGCGCGCGGCAGCGCCGAGCGCCCCACCCTGATCATCTGCAAAACCCACATCGGCAAAGGCAGCCCCAACCGCCAGGACACCGCCAAGGCCCACGGCGAACCGCTGGGTGCCGAAGAAATCGCGCTGACCCGCAAGGTGCTGGGCTGGGACTACCCGCCCTTTGAGATTCCCGCCGCGGTCTATGCCGACTGGGACGCCAAGGCCGCCGGCCAGGCCGCCGAAACGCAGTGGGACGAGCGCTTTGCGCGCTACGCCAAGGCCCACCCGGCGCTGGCGGCCGAGCTGCAGCGCCGCCTGGCCGGCGATCTGCCCAAGACCTTTGCGCAAACCGCCGTAGACATCGCCGTAGCTGCCCACACCAAGGGCGAAACCGTGGCCAGCCGCAAGGCCAGCCAGCTGGCGCTGGAAGCCTTCACCGCCGCGCTGCCCGAACTGCTGGGCGGCAGCGCCGACTTGACCGGCTCCAACCTGACCAAGACCGCCGCCACGCCCGACCTGCGCTTTGCGCCGGACGGCAGCGTGATCAAGAGCGCCGAAGGCCAGATCGGCCGCCACATCAACTACGGCGTGCGCGAATTCGGCATGGCCGCCATCATGAACGGCGTGGCCCTGCACGGCGGCTACATCCCCTACGGCGGCACCTTCCTGACTTTCAGCGACTACAGCCGCAACGCCATCCGCATGGCCGCGCTGATGAAGCTGCGCGTGGTGCACGTGTTCACGCACGACTCCATCGGCCTGGGTGAAGACGGCCCCACGCACCAGTCGATCGAACACGCCGCCAGCCTGCGCCTGGTTCCCAATCTGGACGTCTGGCGCCCGGCCGACACCGCCGAAACCGCCATCGCCTGGGCCGTGGCCCTGGAAAACAAGGCCAAGCCCACCGCCCTGCTGCTGAGCCGCCAGAACCTGCCCTACGCACCCAAGCGCGACCTGGGCGACATCAGCCGCGGCGCCTATGTGCTGAGCGAGCCGTCTGACCTGGGCCTGCGCGGCAAGGCGCAGGCGGTGATCATCGCCACCGGCTCTGAAGTGCAATTGGCGCTGAAGGCGCAAGAGCTGCTGGCCAAACAGAAGATCGCCGTGCGCGTGGTGTCCATGCCCAGCACCACCACCTTTGACCGCCAGGACGCCAAGTACAAGCAAAGCGTGCTGCCCGCGCGCCTGCCGCGCATCGCCGTGGAAATGGGCGTGACCGACGGCTGGTGGAAATACGGCTGCGCCGCCGTGGTCGGCATCGACCGCTACGGCGAATCGGCGCCAGCCCCGCAATTGTTCGAGCTGTTCGGCTTCACGCCAGAGAACGTGGCCGCGACGGTGCAAGCCGTGCTCAACGGCTAAGTCAACACGCCCCACTCTCGACAAACTCACTGTGCGCAACGAGCTCCCACTGTTCCACGCTACCCTCGCGCAACGCGAGGAGAACAGCGCGCACCCCTATCCCGTGGTGTCCTTGTTCAGCGGCGCGATGGGGCTTGATATTGGCTTGGAACAGGCCGGACTGCGAACCGTCGTTGCCCAGGACATCGACCGCTGGTGCGTAGAGACGATTCGTCGAAATGGTCATTTGGCAATTGACGGCGATCTGAGAACCCTGCTCGCCGATGATCCACAGCTGCATGGTTTGCTCGACTCTTGCGGCATGACCGGGCGAGATATCTTCGCTGTCGTCGGCGGCCCACCGTGTCAACCGTTTTCAACAGCAGGAAAGCGCTTGGGCGTGACGGACAGCCGCGGGCAACTATATGAACATTTTGTTCAGGTAGTGCGGCAATTACGGCCCAGATTCTTCGTTATGGAGAACGTCAAGGGGCTGGCATCTATGCGATCCGTTCCTGGCGATGCGGATTCACCGCCAGTACTGAATCACATCTTGCAGCTTTTCAATGACGCCGGCTATCGCACGGTGCATGGCGTATTGGATGCGGTTCACTATGGTGCGCCGCAATTTCGTGAGCGCCTTGTGATCATTGGCAGCCGCGATGCGGAAGCCGTGTTTCTACCGGCCCCTTCCCATTTTCCGTTCCATCAAGATCCTGCGTTGCGGTGGCGCACCCTAGGCGACGCACTTGAGGGGCTTCCCGAGACCAGCCCTCACGCCAAGTTCTCCAGCACCATCCAAAACTACCTGAATCATGTTCCGGAAGGCGGCAACTGGAAGAACTTGCCTGAATCGTTGCGACAAGCTGCGATGGGCGGAGCGTATGAGTCTGGTGGCGGCAAAGTAGGCTTCTATCGGCGTCTCACTCGCAGCGAACCCGCGCCCACCCTGGTGACTAGCCCAGTGCAAAAGGCCACGCTGCTGGGGCACCCTACACAGCTGCGCCCGCTCTCTGTACGCGAATACGCTCGCGTCCAAGGTTTTCCAGATGACTGGAAGTTCGAAGGCTCGCTGAGCGACTGTTATCGCCAGATTGGCAATGCCGTGCCTGTTTCACTTGGGAGGGCAATTGGCCAGGTCCTGGTCGCAACTGCGCAAGGCTCGGCCACTGTGAAAGTCAAGCGCATGCGGGGAACATCGGTTCATCAGCGCGTCACCCAAACTCAGAAGCTTCAAGGACATATCAATTGATTGCAAAGGAAGTCCTTGAAAAAAAGGTGGGCGAGTTGCTTGCGATCTTGTATGCAAAGCGGTTTACGAAACTGCAAGAGCTCAAATTGAGTGAGCTGCTCAAGAAAAATCCTTACCTCTATCGCGCGCTGGGTGCCAATCGAGCGACGGATTTCATTGAGCAAATGCTGCTGGCCAGAGTTTCGAGCTCCGACGAAACCATCTTTGGAAACGATTTTTTCGAGCCACTCGCAGTGTTTGCTGCTCAACAGGCGCAGCAAGGCTTACCGAACCCCGCCACCGTCAGCGTGGGTGCCGGAGCCGGCCAGGACATCGCCATAGAAACTGCCACGGAATACCTCGCGATTGCAGTGAAATCCGGCACCAATATCTTCAATTCGCAAAGTGAAAAGGGGCAATCGACCGAGTTCAGCCAACTCCAAGGCCGTATGCGAAAGCTTGGAAAAATGTTTCGCCCGATCATCGGTTATGGCTATGGCCGTAACTCGGCGCGCAAGCAAGCGAGTAGTGTCGAGCGCATGGCAGGGCAAAGGTTCTGGGCATTGCTCACTGGAGAAGACGAATTCTATTTACGCATCTCCAGCGCGATGGAGACATTTGCCAACGAGCACGCGACAAAATTCAAGGCAGCGCTTGATCTCAAGCACGATGCGCTGCTCCGGGAATTCATGATCAATTTTGTCGGCAAGGACGGCCTCATTCATTGGGATGCAGTCGTCGCGTACAACAGTTGCGCAGTCGCACCAAAGCGACAACGCGCCCAAGTTCAATCACTTCAAAAGGACTAATGCAATGACCATCAAAATCGGCATCAACGGCTTCGGCCGCATCGGGCGCATGGTGTTTCGCGCGGCAGTGGCCAACTTCAAGGACATTGAAGTCGTCGGCATCAACGACCTGCTGGAGCCCGATTACCTAGCCTACATGCTGAAGTACGACAGCGTGCACGGCCAGTTCAAGGGCGACATCGCGGTGGAAGGCAACACCCTGGTGGTCAATGGCAAAAAAATTCGCCTGACCGCCGAGCGCGACCCCGCCAACCTGAAATGGGCCGAAGTCGGCGCCGATGTGGTGATCGAATCCACCGGCCTGTTCCTGACCAAGGAAACCGCGCAAAAGCACATCGACGCGGGCGCCAAGAAGGTCATCCTGTCGGCCCCGTCGAAGGACGACACGCCGATGTTCGTGCACGGCGTGAACTGCGCCAAATACGCGGGCGAGCCGATCATCAGCAACGCCAGCTGCACCACCAACTGCCTGGCCCCGCTGGCCAAGGTGCTGAATGACAAGTGGGGCATCAAGCGCGGCCTGATGACCACCGTGCACGCTGCCACTGCCACGCAAAAGACCGTGGACGGCCCTTCGAACAAGGACTGGCGCGGCGGCCGCGGCA
>JAGOEM010000121.1 GCA_017997715.1 Ottowia sp. | reverse complement strand
CCGCTGCGCCACCCGGGGCGGGCGGCGCCTTGCCGGCGCTGGCCGGGCGGTGAAACAGCTTGCCGAACCAGGCGGCCACATCGCCCACGTAGGTGTACACGGCCGGAATCACCAGCAGGCTGAGGAAGGTGGAGGTGATCAGCCCGCCGATGACGGCCACCGCCATGGGCGAGCGGAAGCTCGGGTCGGCAGCGCCCCAGCCGATGGCGATGGGCAGCATGCCGGCGCCCATGGCCAGCGTGGTCATGATGATCGGGCGGGCGCGCTTGTGGCAGGCGTCCATCAGCGCGTCGTAGCGGCTCATGCCGTGTTCGCGCCGCGCCAGGATGGCGTATTCCACCAGCAGGATGGAGTTCTTGGTGGCCACGCCCATCAGCATGATCAGCCCGATCAGCGAAGGCATGGAGAACGACTTGCCGGCGATCAGCAGCGCCACGAAGGCGCCGCCCAGCGACAGCGGCAGCGCCGCCAGGATGGTGACCGGGTGCAGCACGTGGTGGAACAACAGCACCAGCACGATGTAGATGCACAGAATGCCGGTCAGCATGGCCAGCGCAAAGCCGATGAACAGCTCGCCCATCACCTCGGCGTCGCCCACTTCCACCACGCGCACGCCGGCCGGCAGGTTCTTGATTGCCGGCAGTTCCTTGGCCTTGGCGGCGATGTCGCCCAGCGCCTGGCCCGACAGCTCGATCTCCAGGTTGACGTTGCGCGCCCGGTCGTAGCGGTTGATGACCGCCGGGCCGCCGCTGTAGCTCAGGCTGGCCACCTGGCTGAGCGGCACCGGCCCCTTGGTGCCGGGCACATGCAGGCGCGACAGTACGTCCAGGTCCTTGCGCGCCTGGTCGTCCAGCCGCACCACGATGGGTATCTGCCGCTGCGCCAGGTTCAGCTTGGGCAGTTGCGCGTCGTAGTCGCCCAGGGTGGCCACGCGCAGCGTTTCGGCGATGGCGGCGCTGGTCACGCCCAGGTCGGCCGCGCGGGCAAAGTCGGGGTGCACTGCGATTTCAGGCCGCACCAGGCTGGCGGTGCTGGTGATGCTGCCCAGGCCGGGCAGGGTGCGCAGGTCGCTTTCGACGGCGCGCGCGGCCTGCGTCAGTGCCAGCGGGTCTTCGCCCTGCAGCACCAGGATGTATTTCTCGCCCGATCCGCCCAGGCCCACCTTGCTGCGCACGCCGGGCAGCGTGCCGAGGCGCTGGCGCAAGTCGCTTTCAATCGCCTGCTTGACCGGGCGTTCGCCGCGCGCCGCCAGCTGGATGGTCAGCGTGGCCTTGCGCACATCGGCGTTGGCGCCGGCAAACGGATCGCCCCCGGCCGAGCCGCCGCCCACCGTGGTGTACACGCTCTTCACGTTGGGGTTGGCCAGCAGCAGCTGGCGCGCTTCTTCGGCCACGCGCTCGGTCTGCACCAGGGTAGAGCCGGGCGGCAGTTCGACATACACCTGCGTTTGCGAGTTGTCGTCCGGCGGAATGAAGCCGGTGGGCAGCAGCGGAATCAGCGCCACGGAACCGACGAAGAACAGCAGCCCGCCGATCAGCGTGATCAGCCGGTGCTTCACGCACCACGCCGCCCAGCGGCCATAGACCTGCAGCCAGCGCGGTTCGTGGTGGGCGCGCGGGTCTGGCTTCATCATGTAGGCCGCCATCATGGGCGTCAGCATGCGCGCCACCACCAGCGACGCAAACACCGCCATCGCCGCGGTCCAGCCAAACTGCTTGAAGAACTTGCCCACCACGCCGGTCATGAAGGCGGTGGGCAAAAACACCGCGATCAGCGTGAAGGTGGTGGCGATCACCGCCAGGCCAATCTCATCGGCCGCTTCCATCGACGCCTGGTAGGGCGACTTGCCCATGCCCTGGTGGCGCACGATGTTTTCCACCTCGACGATGGCGTCGTCCACCAGAATGCCCACCACCAGCGACAGCGCCAGCAGCGACACGGTGTTGATGGTGAAGCCAAAGGCGTACATGCCGATCAGCGCCGGCAGGATCGACATCGGCAGCGCCACCGCCGCCACAAACGTGGCGCGCCCGTTGCGCAGAAACAGCCACACCACGATCACCGCCAGCAGCGCGCCTTCGCCCAGCATCTTCAGCGACGCGTGGTATTCCTCTTCCACCGGCGTGACGAAGTCGAAGGCTTCGGTGAAGGTCAGATCCGGGTGCGCTGCGCGCATTTCGGCCACGGCAGCGCGCACGCCCTTGCCCACCTGCACTTCGCTGGCGCCGCGGCTGCGCGCGATCTCGAAACCGACCACCGGCTTGCCGTTCAACAGGGCCGCCGCGCGCGGCTCGGCCACGGTGTCGCTGACGTTGGCCACCTGGTCCAGGCGCACGTTGCGCCCATCGGGCAGGGCGATGGGCAGCGCGCGCAATTCGCTGGCGCTGCCCACCGTGGCCAGGGTGCGCACGGGCTGTTCGCCCTGGCCCAGGTCGACCCGGCCACCGGCACTTTCCATCTGCACCTGGCGCAGCTGGCGCGATACGTCCGCCGCCGTCAGGCCCAGGCCTTGCAGGCGCGCCGGGTCCAGGTCGACGTGCACCTGGCGCGTGGCGCCGCCCACGCGCGACACCGCGCCCACGCCCTGAATCGCCAGCATGCGCTTGGCCACGTCGTTGTCGACGAACCAGGACAGATCGGCCTCGTTCATGCGGTTGGACGCGACGGTGTAGGCCAGCATGGGCTGCGCCGCCAGATCCAGCTTGGCGACGATGGGCTCCAGCAGGTCGGTGGGCAGGTCGCTGCGCACGCGCGATACGGCCGAGCGCACGTCGTCCACCGCCTGCTGCAGGTCTTTTTCCAGCTGGAATTCGACCATGATGGTGACCGAACCATCGACGATGCTGGTGGTGATGTGCTTGACGCCCTGCACCGTGGCCAGGCTGTTTTCCAGCTTGCGCGCCACCTCGTTTTCCAGCTGGCCCGGCGTGGCGCCCGGCAGCGCGGCGGCCACGGTGACCATGGGCAGGTCGACGTCGGGAAAGCTCTGCACCTTCATCTGGTGGAACGAGAACAGCCCCCCCAGCGTGAGCAGCACGAACAGCATCAGCGTCGGCACCGGGTTGCGGATCGACCAGGCGGAAAAATTCATGGTGGCGCCGTCTTTGGGGAAGGGGTGGTCACGGTGATGGGCCGCACTATGCTATTTATTTACTAGCTGTCTGCGCCCTACTGGCGGGCGCTACAGCCATATTTGATGCTGAACCTGGCGCTGAACTTGCGATGGCGGCAGGCGCTGCCGATGCAGCAGGTGCAACGGATGCAGCGGGTGCACCCACCACCGTCACCTGGTCGCCGTCGTTCAAAAAGCCCGCGCCGCGCGCCACCACGCGCGCCGCGGCGGGCAGCGCGCTGGTGATCTCCACCCGGCCGTCGGCCAGGCGGCCGGTGTCCACCCGTTCCAGCCGCACGCGGTTGCCTTCGCCCAGCAGCAGCACATGGGCAAAGCCATCGCGCATGACCACCGATTCCTGCGGCACCGTCAGCGCCGATGCGGTGCCGATGTCAAAGCGCCCGCGCGCAAACATGCCGGCCCGCGCGGGCGAACCGGCGGGCAGATCCACATAGACCAGCGCATAGCGCGTGCGCGCATCCAGCGTGGGCGCCAGCTGGCGCACCGTGCCGCGCACCTCGGCACCGGCGCCGGGCGTGCCATCGGCCGCGCGGCCAGGCAGTTCCAGGCGCACGCGCTGGCCGGGGCGGATGGCGGGCAGGTCTTCGGCCATCACTTCGGCGCGCCATTCCAGGCGGCCCAGCCGCACCATCTGAAACAGTTCGGTACCGGCCGACACCACCTGGCCCACGGTGCCGGGGCGGGCCGAAATCACGCCGTCGTCCGGCGCCACCACCTGCGTGTTGCGCACGCGCAGGTTCTGGCTGGCGACCACGGCCTTGGCGGCTTCCACCCGGGCGCGGGTGGTTTTTTCGGCGGTGTTGTATTGGTTGATCTGCTGCTGGCTCAACGCGCCGCTGGCCTGCACGGCGCGGGCGCGTTCGGCGTTGCCGCGCGCGTCGGCATAGGCGGCTTCGGCTTCGGCCAGGCTGGCGCGGGCCTGCGCCTGGTCCTGCTGCACGGGGGCGGCGTCAAAGGTGGCCAGCACCTGGCCTTTTTTCACCACGTCGCCCACGTTGGCGCGCAATTCCTTCAGCCGCAGGCCGCCCACGTCGGCGCCAATGCTGGCTTCTTGCCAGGGCGCGATGTTGCCGTTGGCCGCCAGTTCGCGCGACCAATCCACCCGCTGCGGCGTGGCGGCGGTGACGGTCAGCGCGGCGCGCGGCGCACTGGCGCCGTTGGCCGGGGCCGCTGCCGAAGCGCCACCCTGCGGCGCGCCTTCGTCCTTGGCGCCGCAGGCAACCAGCAGCGCGGTCAAAGCCAGTGAAGCGAGCAGCAATCGATGAGGATGGAGCATGGTGTGCATTCAAGCGCCGCGTGGCGCAGTGTGGTTCGATGGCCGCTGGGCGGGCCAAGTCGGTGAGCGCGAGGTCAGGAAACAGGCCGTGCGTGGCCCTGCTCGCCCGTCGCGCCGCCGAGTAGAAAGTTGCGACAAGGGCGCAAGCTGCCAGACCGACGAACGCCGGGCTCTGGCTTGCAGCGCGCGCTGGCGTTGTCCCCCCGCGCGCCGCAAAGGGAGCTGAGGCCCGCGGCGCCAGATCTGCCCGCGCAGATCTGGTCGAGCCGAAGGGCCGTTGCCTCTGGCAACGCGCGCCGTGGCGCCAAGCGACTCAGGGCGCTGTTTCATTCGCCCTCCACCCACCGCCTGCGGCCCGGTACAGCGCCACGCTGGCGGCGTCGCGGTCGTGCAGCAGCTGGTTCAGCGCGGTTTCGGCGTTCAGCAGGGTGCGGCGCGCCTCTTCCAGATCGGGCAGGCTGGCCATGCCCTGGCGGTACAGCGCTTCGGTGGCGTTGAACTGCTGGCGGTAGCCGGCCACGGCGGCGCGGGCATCGGCTTCGCGCGCGCGGGTGGCGTCGCCTTCGGTCAGCGCGGTTTCGACTTCGCGCACGGCCTGGCGCACGGTGCCTTGGTAGTTGGCCACGGCTTCGTCGTAGCGTGCGCGCGTGGCGGCCTGGTTGGCGGCGATGGCACCGCCGTCGAACAAAGGCAGCGCCAGCTGCAGCGGGCCGAAGGTCCAGGTGTTGAAGTCGCTGCTGACACCGCCCGAGCGCAAGCGCAGCGCCGCCACGTTGCCGCCCAGGCTGAGCGAGGGCCAGCGCGCCGCGTCGGCCGAGCGGGTTTCGGCCAGTGTGGCCAACAGCTCGCGTTCGGCGGCCCACACGTCGGGGCGCTGGCGCAGGGTTTCGGCGGGCAGTGTTGCTATGTTAAACAGAGCTGCCTGCGCTTGCCCCACCTGCGCTACAGCCAGTTTTTGTTCAATATCGGGTTCGGGCAGGCCGGTCAGGGCGACCAGCGCCTTGCGCTGGACATCGCAGGTGGCGCGCTGCTGCAGCACGCGCGAACGGCCTTCGGCGGCGCTGGCATCGGCCAGGGCGGCGGTGGCGGGTGCGGTAAAGCCGGCATCGCGGCTGATGCGGGCCAGGCGCGCGGTTTCGCTGCGCGATGCGGCATCGGCGCGGGTGGTGGTCAGCATCAGCTGGCACAGGCGCAGCCCGTGGTAGGTGCCGGCCACGTCGGCCACCAGCGACACGCGGGCCGACTGGGCCAGCGCCTCGGCGCCATCGACGCGGGCGCGGGCGGCATCCACCAGCGCGCGCTGGCGGCCAAACAGGTCGATCTCCCAACTGGCCTGCAAGCTGGCCTGCCCCGTGGTGACGATGGGCTGGCCAGCGCCCGGCGCGGTGGCGCCCACGGTGGCGGCGTTGCTGCGGTTGGCGCTGGCGGCTGCGCTGAGCTGCGGCAGCAGCCCCGCGCGCTGCACGCCCAGTTGCGCCTGCGCGGCGCGCACGCGGGCCTGGGCGGCGTCCAGGCTGGGCGAATCGGCCAGCGCGGCCTGCACCAGCGCGGCCAAGGTGGCATCGCTGCCCGGCTGTTGCCACCAGTCGGCCAATTGGCTGGCGGTGCCGCCGTGCGGCGCGGGCGCGTACCACTGAGGGGGCGCCAGCTGGGCCAGACCGGGCGCGGGGGGCGGCGCGGTGGCGCAGCCAGACAGCGCCGCCGCCAGCAGCAAGGCCAGCGCCCGGCGCGCACGGCGATCAGGTGGGTGAACAAGGGCGTTGGGCGCGCGCATGGAAAGGTGTGCTGGGGGCGATTTCGCTGAACGGTGACAGGGCCGCGCTGCAGAGCGCAAGGGGGCCGCCGCACCGCGCCGGAAGGGGTGGCCACCGCAACAAAGCGGTTGTGCCTGGGCGGTCGCCGTGGGGCGGGTTGCGCTGCCCGGTTCGCGCGTGCGCGCGGCAGGGGCAGGCGGGCGAAATTACACCATGCTCACCGCCCTATGGGCGCAAAGACCGGTTCAGGAATGTGTCTGTTTGCGCAGCCGTGGCCGGCCGTGGCGGCGCGGCCGGCGGCAGCTATATGACCGTGCGCAGGTGACGCGGCGGTATTTGCTATGAATTAAGAAGCTGCCTGCGCCCGTGTATCAAGCGCCAGAGGCCTGTTTGGTTCAAAACACCGCGTCCCACAGCCGCACGATGGCAGCGCATTCGGCGGCCATGTCTTCGGGTGGCACCTGGGTGGGCTGCTCGTCCAGCCGCGCGCGGTGTTGGGCGCGGCGCAGTTCGCGGTAGGCGTTGCCCGCCTGCACGCCCACGCCGGGCGGCAGCAGCCCGGCTTCTTCGGCGCGGCGCAGCAGGGCAATGTTGCCCAGGTTGGGCTCAAGCCCGGGGTGATCCACGCTGTGCGCCAGCACCAGGTATTGCGTGGCGAATTCGGCATCCACCATGCCGCCGGGGCTGTGCTTGACGTCAAACAGCCCGCCGCGCACCGGGTGCGCGTGGCGCATCTTGTCGCGCATGGTGACGATCTCGCTCTTCAGCGCATCGCGGTCACGCGGCGCGGTGATGACGGCGTGGCGCACCGCATCAAAACGCGCCACCAAGGCATCGGCCTCAGCGTCGTCCCTGGCGGCTTGGGTGTCAGCAGCCGGTGAGGGCACCGAGCCCGCCGCTGGGTCGCTACCAAGGCGGGCGTCGGCCCCCTCGGGGGGCAGCGCAGCAGGCGCAGCCGCGCAGCGTGGGGGCACCATCCTTGCCCGGGTCATCGCCTGGTGCTCCCAGGTCCAGGCGGTGTTGGTGCCGCGGTTTTCCTGGTAGTCGGCGTAGGCTTCGAAGCTGGTCACCAGCAGGCCAGAGCCGCCGTTGGGCCGCAGCGCGGTGTCGATCTCGAACAGATCGCCTTCACCGGTCTTCACGGTGAGCCAGTTGATCAGCTTGCGCACCAGCGCGGCATAGATTTCGGGGGCGCGCTCGTCGTCGTCGTCGAACACGAACACCAGGTCCAGATCGCTGCCGTAGCCCAGCTCTTTGCCGCCCAGCTTGCCGTAGGCGACAACGCCGAACAGCGGCGTGTCGCGGTGCTTCTGGCGCAGCAGCGGCCAGCACCAGCGCAGGGTGACGCGCAACACGCTGTCGGCCATGGCGGACAAATCATCGGCCACCTGTTCGACGGTGATGCGGCCTTCCAGGTCGCGCACCAGGGTGCGAAACAGTTCGGCGTGGTGGCCGCGGCGCAGCAGATCGAGCAGCGCTTCCTCGTCGTCCTCGCCGGTGCTGGCCAGCGCCTGGCGGCGCCATTCCAGCTCGCGCTCGAAGGCGGCGGGGTCGAAGCGGTCGCCCAGCAGGCCGGGGCTGGCCAGCTCGTCGATCACGCCGGGGTGGCGCATGACATAGCGCGCGGGCCACCGCGCGGCACCCAGCACGCGCAGCAGGCGTTCATGCACGGCGGGGCGTTCCAGCAACAGCGCCAGATAGCTGTCGCGGCGCAGCAGCGGTTCGATCCAGTCCAGCAGGCGCAGCACGCTGACTTCGGTGATGCGGCCTTCCTCCAGCCACTGGCCGGTGCGCTGCATCAGCCGCCACAGGCGGGCGCGCGAGGCGTCGCCCAGCGTCTGCACGCGCGGCAGTTCGCGCCATTCGTCCAGGCGTTCGTGCATGCTGGGCGGAAACAGGGCCTGCACGCCGTCCAGATCCGAGGCGGCGGGCGTGGCGGCTTTCTTCTTGCAGGCGCCCTTGCAGTCCGACGCGCTCTTGCCCAGCAGGCGGTCAAATTCTTCGGCCACGAACTCGCGGTGGGTGTCCAGCTCGCCCAGAAAATTGCAGGCGCTGCCAAAGCCCAGGGTGCCGGCGATCCAGTCGAGGTCGGCGTCGTCGGTCGGCAGCATGTGGGTCTGCTGGTCGTCCAGGTACTGGATGCGGTGTTCGACCCGGCGCAGGAACACGTAGGCGCGGGCCAGCGCGTCGGCGGTGTCGCCGGGCATCAGGCCGGCGCGCGACAGGCGCTTGAGCGCTTCCAGCGTGGGGCGCGTGCGCAATTCGGGAAACTGGCCGCCGCGCACCACTTGCAGCAGCTGCACGGTGAATTCGATCTCGCGGATGCCGCCGCGCGACAGCTTGACGTCGTTGGCACGCTCGGGCCGGCCGGCGCTGCGCTTGCTGGCGTGGTCGCGAATCTGCTGGTGCAGCGTGCGCAGCGACTCGAACACGCTGTAGTCCAGGTAGCGGCGAAACACGAAGGGCAGCACCACACCGCGCAAGGCCAGCGCTGATCCGTTGGCGATGGCCGATTGCGGCGCCATCGCCCGGCTTTTCATCCAGGCAAAGCGCTCCCATTCGCGGCCTTGCACCAGCATGTATTCCTCCAGCGCCTCTAAAGAACACACGGTGGGGCCAGAGTTGCCGTTGGGCCGCAGCGCCAGGTCTACGCGGAACACGAAGCCGTGTTCGGTGGTGTCGCCCACCAGGCCGTAAATGGCCTTCACGGCGCGGGTGAAGTATTCCTGTACGGTGATCTGGCCGCGCCCGTCTTCCCGGCCAGCGGTTTCGCCGTCTTCGTCGTAGATATAGATCAGGTCGATGTCGGACGACACATTCAGCTCGCGCGCGCCCAGCTTGCCCATGCCGATCACCCACATCTGGGCCCGTTCGCCGCTGTCGGTTTGCGGCGCGCCGTGGCGCTCGTCCAGCTGGGCGAACACGGTTTGGCAGGCCACATCCAGGGCCAGCTCGGCCAGCTGCGTCACGGCGCTGGTCACCACTTCCAGCGGGGCGGCTTGTTCGCAGTCCAGCACCACCAGGCGTTCCATCACCAGCTGGCGCAGGATGCGCAGCGCCGCGCCGGTGTCGTGCCCTTGGTCGGACAGGCGCTGCAGCGCCTCGCGCAGCGCCGCCGCATCGGGCGCGCCGGGCGCAAGCAGGGGCAATTCATCCGCATAGCGGCGGCGCAGGCGCTGAACCAGCCGCGAATGTTGCGCGGTAGCGCCGGGCGTGCCGTGGCTGTGCGTATCGGCTGCGGGTAACAAAGATTCACCGCTGGTGTGCGAACCTCTGACATCGGCGCGGGTCATAATTTCCTCATTGCTCCTCGAGGTGGGCAAGCCACCGCCCGCCTCATCGTTGGTTCCGAACGTCGTTGTCACAGCTGTCTATCAAAGCCGCCGCAGTCCTGATGCGCTGGGTGACGCGTCTGGTTGGCGTGGCATTCGCGCTGCTGGTTCTGGCCACCATCGTCCTCCACTGGGTGATTGTGCCGCGTATCGACGAGTTGCGTCCGCGGCTCGAATCGATGGCTTCCCGCGCGATTTCGTCGCCGGTGACCATCGGTGCGCTGCGAACCGAATCGAATGGTCTCGTACCCACGGTGTCGCTGCTCGACGTTCAGGTGCATGACCCCACGGGCCGCGCAGGCTTGCGCCTGCCCCGTGTGCTGGCTTCGTTTTCGGTGTTGTCTCTGCTGCGCGGCGAGCTTGAACAGCTGGTGCTGGAACAGCCTTCGCTGGAAGTGCGGCGCACCGCCGAGGGCCGGCTGCTGGTGGGCGGCATCGACCTGTCGGGCGATGCGTCGGGCGATACCAGCGCGGCCGACTGGTTTTTCTCTCAGGACGAATTTCTGGTGCTGGGGGGCCAGGTGCGCTGGGTGGACGAGCAAAAGGCAGCACCGCCGGTCGCCCTGCGCGACGTGCAGGTGGTGGTGCGCAATGGCCATCGGCGCCACCAGATGCGCGTGGACGCAACGCCAGACGCCGAGTGGGGCCAGCGCTTCACCCTGATGGGCCAGTTTCGCCAGCCGGTGTTCTCGCGCCATGCCGGTTACTGGAAGGATTGGGTGGGCCAGCTGTATGCCGACGTGCCGCATGCCGACGTGTCGCGGCTGCGCCAGTACATCGACATGTCTACCGGCTGGGGCGTGGACCTGCGCCAGGGGCAAGGCGCGGTGCGGCTGTGGGCGCGCGTCGACAGGGGCGAGTTGGCGGGCGCCACCGCCGATCTTGCGCTGGGCGCGGTGGCGGTGAGCTTCAGCCCGAAGCTGGAGCCGCTGTCGTTCGCTTCGCTCACCGGGCGCGTCAATTGGCGCGACGAAGCGCGTGGGCTGGCGCTCAGCACCGAAGGGCTGAACTTTGTCGATGCCGATGGCCTGGCGTGGCCGGGGGGCAACTTTCGTTTTAACTACCGCGAGCCTGAGGGCGCCGACGGCGGCGGCGGTACGCTGGCCGGCGAACAGCTGGACCTGACCGCGCTGACCAAGATCGCGGCGCGCCTGCCGCTGCCGCCCAACGTGCACGAGCAACTGCGCGCGCACCCGATCGCCGGCCTGGTGGAAAGCCTGGACACGCGCGG
>JAGOEM010000293.1 GCA_017997715.1 Ottowia sp. | reverse complement strand
AATCAGGGCTGGCTTGAAGCCCTCCGCCGACAGGAAGCCCGCCGCGCTGGGGGTGTCTTAATCCCTTTGAAATCAGGGCTGGCTTGAAGCCTTGGCCCGCATTGCCCAGCACGAAGATCGCGTTGTCTTAATCCCTTTGAAATCAGGGCTGGCTTGAAGCTCCAGACTCGGAAAAACGCTTCAGCGACAAGGGTTTACCGGGGTATATCCGGATTTTTGGCGGCAGCGGTGGAGATGTGTTCCTGCGCACGGGTGCGGTCGATCAAATGATCATGTAAGGCGGGCTCGGCTCCTCGGGCATTGTAGAAGCCGGTTCTGCGGTGATTTGCCCGGGCGCGGCTTGCCAGGGCGCGGGCAGGCTACCCAGATAAATGCCCTCGGGCAGGGTTGACTGCCCTACGCACCAGCGCAATCCGCGCTCTGGGAGCGGATAGGCGCGTATGTCGTCGTGGCGCGGATCCATCAGGGTTTGCAGCTGTTGCAGGCAGTTTTGCAGCGCGGCTTGTGTGCCGCTGAATAGGAAGACGGAGTACTGCAGCGAGCAGGCGTGCTTCTTGAGCAGGCGGTGGATGCGGCCCAGGCGCCGGGGGCAGGCGATGTCGTAGCAGATGATGGTGTCGCTCATGGCTGAGCGGCGCTGGCGGCCATGGCGTCGTAGATGTCGCCGTCGTACTGCGGTGTGATGAAGACGGGGCCGGGCATGTCGGGGGCAATGCGCTCGGCCAGGGCCTTGACTTCGTTGCGGATGGCCTGGCGCAGGCCGGCGGCTTGCTCTTCGTAGGCACCGTAGTAGCGGGTGCGGCCGGCCTTGCCGAGCAGGCAGCCTGCAGGGCTGTGTGCAAAGTGCTCGGCGGTGAGCACTTGCTGCGAAACCATGGCCAGGCATATGCAGTCGACCAGGGGGCGAATGGCTTCGATGATGTCGCAGGCGAGCGATTCGCGCGAATGGCTGAGTTGGTGGTAGTAGCCGATGCAGGGGTCGAGCCCGGCAGCGTGCAGGGCGAGCGCGGCTTCGGCGTGGGCCAGTGTGTAGGTGAGCGAGAGCAGCGCGTTGAAGGGGTCGCGCGGCGGACGGCGGTTGCGTTCATTGAATTCGAGGCTGGGCGGTACGACGGTGCGCAGGCCGGCAAAGTAGGCGCTGGCGGCGGCACCTTCGAGGCCGCGCAGGCTGTCGAGGCTGGAGGCGCGGTCGATTCTGTCGAGTTGGCCTTGCAGTGTTTGCATGGCGTGGGTGAGGGGGTAGCGCTGCTGGGGCCGCTGCTTGCGCAGTTCGCCGAACCAGTCGTGCTGGCGCTGGAGCTTGCGCCGCACGAGATAGCGCGCATAGGCCAGGCAAAAGCCGGGGTTGAGGCTGCGGCGGGTTTGCTCGACGCGCAGGCGAGCGTCGTTGTGGGGACGGCCGAAGAACAGGGTGGCCTGGCCTTTGCGGCCGGAGAGGATGGCGACGCCGATGCCGCGCTCGCCCAGGTGGCTGAGCACACCGGCGGTGAGATTGACGCTGCCGCGCAGGAACACGCGGGTTATGGGCGCCAGGGGCACGGTGGCGATGCGGGTGCCCCGGTCGCGGATGACGAGGGCGCCGGCGTCGTGTTCGAGCTGGATGTCGCGGCGGTCGACGAAGAGGGTGCTCATGCGGTTGCTCCTGACGACGCGTTCAGGTGACGCAGAAGGGGCCGGGCTGGAAGCTTTGGGCCTGGCCGATGCAGCGGGGCTTCATGCGCGGGTCCAGCGCGATGATTTGCAGGCGGTCGGCGGTGGGGTCGATGAGTTGGTCCATGTCGGCGCGGATGTGCTGGAGTTCGGCGGGCGTGACCCAGATTTCTGGCACGCTTTTCTGCCCGGCCACGCGATACGCCTGAAAGTAGCGCGTGACGCGCGCCAGGCGCCGGGGGTTGCACACGTCGTAGGCGACGAGGTAGAGGGTGCGGGGCATGGCGGGTGTGGGGCCGGCGGCTTATTTGCCGAGCAGCAGGGGGCTGATCGCGGCCCTGGCGGCGGCCAGCATGGCGGCGCGCGCGGCGGCAGTGACGATGGGCAGCACGACGGCGGTAATGGCGCTCTCCTCTCGTGGGTGGGATGGGGAGAGTGTCGCGGCAGCGGGCGCATTGCGAGGGCACCACAAGCTTGCCGGCAGCGGGGCCGGCAAGATCAAGATTTCAAGCCAAATTGAACGCTAACGCAGAACTGGTGTGCGCTGGCAGCTATTGTTCTTGAAGTTTCCGCCGAATGGTCAGCGCACGAGTTCGATGGCATCAGGGGGCAGTGCCAGGCCGCGTGTGGTGTTGGGGCGCTGGCCGCAGGTGGTCAGCAGGTAGGGCGTTGCGGCCAGGCCGAGCTGCTTTTTGAGCGCGCCTTCGAGCTTGGAGTTGCTTTCTTCGAAGAAGGCTTTTTCCATGCCGTCGGCCAGGCGCGCTTGCGCTCTTTCATACGCGACGGCGTCGATGGTGACGATGCGCTGGTACAGCGCCAGGTATTGCGCCGCGTCGGCGCTGCGCCAGCTTTGCTCTGCCTGGCCACGCAGGGCGTTCTGCGCGTGCCAAGCCAGCCAGGCCAGCGATGTCGGGGGGAGCTTGACCAGCTTGGCGCCGCAGAGCACCTGTTTGCGTGCCAGGTCGATGCGCAGGCGGGGCGGCGCCAGACTCTCCTGGATGGCAGCGACGGTGTCGCCAAAGCTGGCCTGACCTCGCAGCAGCGCCCGGGGCTGCCCGTGGCGCAGGCGTACGACGGGGATGCGCGCCAGGGTGATGCGGGCGTCGGCGGTGTCGATGTGCTGGCCGCCCCGGGTGGCCAGGCGCCGGGGTGTGGCGGGGGGGTAGAAGAATTCGGGATGGCTTTCAAACGGGCTGGAGACGAGCACGTGCGAGAGTTCGTCCTGCGGGCGGCCAAACAGCGAGAAGGCGTAGCCGAGATAAAAACCCATGGTTTTGCGCCCGCCTGCAATGGAGACGTGCAGGGCAGCGTTTTCGTCGCGCGTGAGGTGGGCCATCAGGGCGGTGATGCTGTCGGCGGCGGCGGCGTTTTCTTCGGGGGTGCGGATGTCGTACAGGGGCTGGTTGTCGGCGTCGCGGATGGTGTGGATGTGGCTGTCGCTGCCGTCAAACAGGGGCTGGCCGAGCTGGGGGTAGTCAGCCAGCAGGGCGTGCAAGGCGCCGCCGTCGGGGTGCAGCAGGCTGGTGCGGGCGATGTCGGCGCCCTGCTCGGTGGTGATGAGGTGGATTTCGGTGGGGATGAAGGCGGCGCCCGGCTCTGCCGCCACGCCCAGGGCGTAGAGGGTTTCGGTGAGGATTTGCGGCGACAGGCCGGTGGCGGCGAGGAGGATGCGGCGGGGG
>JAGOEM010000292.1 GCA_017997715.1 Ottowia sp. | reverse complement strand
GCAGTTCGACCTGCGCGCACTGGGCGCCGACAGCGCCGCCAGCTACCACCTGCAGGCCGAGGCGATGAAGCTGGCCTTTGCCGATGTGTACCGCCACGTGGCCGAACCCTCATCCATGGCGGTCAGCGCCCAGCAGATGCTGGACCCGACCTACCTGCAAAGCCGCGCCAGGCTGATCGACACGCAGCGCGCGCAGGACTTTGGCCCGGGCCTGCAGCCGGCCGGCGGCACCATCTACCTGACCACGGCCGATGAAAGCGGCATGATGGTCAGCTTCATCCAGAGCAACTACCTGGGATTTGGCTCGGGCTGCGTCGAACCCGAATTTGGCATCAGCCTGCAAAACCGCGGCAACGGTTTCAGCCTGAAGGCGGGCAGCCCGAACGAGGTGGCGCCGGGCAAGCGCCCGTTTCACACCATCATTCCGGCGTTTCTGACCCAGGCCGGCCAGCCGGTGATGAGCTTTGGCGTGATGGGCGCGCACATGCAGCCGCAGGGCCATGTGCAGACGCTGGTGCGCATGGTCGATTTCAACCAGAACCCGCAGGCCGCGTGCGATGCGCCGCGCTGGCGCGTCAACCAAGGCCTCAGCCTCAACCTGGAGCCCACCGCGTCCGCCGCCGTGGCAGACGGCCTGCGTGCACGCGGCCACCAGTTGGCCGCCACCAACGACGTGTACCAGGACTTTGGCGCCGGCCAGTTCATCTGGCGCCTGGGCGATCCAGCCACCGCCGGGTACGTGGCCGCCAGCGATCCGCGCCGGGATGGCCTGGTGGCCGGGTATTGACCCCGCCGTCTGTCGCGTTCCAGGCAAATTTTCGATATAAAAACAGGCTCTAGCGCTTGGTAGACGGGCGTGAGTAGCTTTTAAATACATAGCAAATGGTTTGGCGCCGTCGGTGGCTGGCGCCATCGCGTTCGTTGGCAAACCATGGCGGTCAGGTCAGCGGTCGTGGCGCGCTGTCGATCTGGCCGCCAGTGCTGAACGCCAGCTTGCGCACAGCAGCGCCGATCTTTCGGGTGGCGGCATCTGCCTGTTTGCATGCGCGCCGCGTGGGGGCGGGCAGGGCGATCATTTGCTATTGAAATGGAAGCTACCTGCGCCGGTGCAGCAAGCGCTAGAAGGCGATTTGAGGCATGATTGCCGCGCGTGGCCAGCCAGGCCGCCGCAGGCATTCAAACAAAGGACGCAACGATGGATTTGGGTATTGCAGGCAAATGGGCGCTGGTGTGCGGCGCCAGCAAAGGCTTGGGCCGCGGCTGCGCCGAAGCGCTGGCCGCCGAGGGCGTGAATGTGCTGCTGGTGGCGCGCGGCGCCGACGTATTGGCCGTAACCGCTGCCGCGATCGCGCAGGCCAGCCCCGCTGCGCAAGTGCGGCACGTGGCCGCCGACATCACCACGCCCGAAGGGCGCGCGGCCGTGTTTGCGGTGCGTCGCGATTTCGACATCGTCATCACCAATGCAGGCGGCCCACCGCCCGGCGCCTTTCGCGACTGGGACCGCGATGCCTGGATCAAGGCGGTGGACGCCAACATGCTGACGCCGATAGAGCTGATCAAGGCCACCATCGACGGCATGATCGCGCGCGGCTTTGGGCGCATCGTCAACATCACCTCCAGCGCGGTGAAGGCGCCGATCGACATCCTGGGGCTGTCCAACGGCGCGCGCTCGGGCCTGACGGGCTTTGTGGCCGGCGTGGCGCGCAACCCCGAGATCGCCGCCAAGGGCGTGACCATCAACAACCTGCTGCCCGGCAAGTTCGATACCGACCGCCTGGCCGGCACCATGGCGGGCGCCGCCAAGAAGGCGGGCAAGCCGGTGGACGAAATCCGCGCCTTGCAGGCCGCCCAGGTGCCCGCCCAGCGCTTTGGCACGGCGGCAGAGTTTGGCGCGGTGTGCGCCTTCATGTGCAGCCAGCAGGCCAGCTATTTGACCGGCCAGAACATCCTGCTGGACGGCGGGGCGTACCCGGGTACGTACTGAATCGAGGCGGCGGTGCGTGTGCGGGCCAGCGCTGGCGGCCGTCTGCGCTGGCGAAGTTCATCCGCTTGGCGCAGCTTGATGACACGGTGCACGCCGCTTGAACGGCGCGGCGCCAGGTCGGCTGCAAGCCTTGGGGCGGAACCTGCCTTGCCCTGCGCGCGCCGAAGGCCGGCGCCGCAACCGCGCCTGGGTCAGCGCAGCGCGGACGTGGCCGCGCCGCTGGCGTATCAGGCCTTCAGCGCTTCGCGGATCTGCGCGATCAGCGTTTTCTCGGCGTCGCTCAGGCGTGTGCCGCCAAAGCCCAGAAAGCCGCCTTCGGTGGACGCCATCGCCACCTTGTCGGCCACGCCCAGCGCCCATTGGCGGTACTGGGCGGCCTGCGCGGGGTCGATCTTGCTGTCCAGCAGCTGCGCCACTTCGCGGGCGTCTTCCAGCGTCTGCGCCGTCAGCTTGTCGGCGGAATTGATCTGTTTCTCCTTCATGCGCGCCATGGCCCAGTCGCGCGTGGCGCGGGCCTGGTCCAGCTCGGCGTGCTTGTCGGTGGCGGTCGGGTCGGGCACGATGGCCTGAATCAGCTCGTTGCCGGGGTAGTCCTTCACGCCGGCCATCAGCGCCTGGCCAGACGCAAACATCTCCTTGCCCGTGCCAAACAGCCCGCTGCGCCCGGCAAAGGCCACGGCAGAGCCGATCGATTGGGGCAGGGCGGCCAGCAGTTGCAGCTCGTCGTTGGTCAGGTTCAGGGGCATGGAAGATCTCCGGTCAAAGGACAACAAAGCGTTGAGTGTAGAAAACGCCCCCGCGCCACGTTGTAGGCCGAAACCCCTGCCCGATCAACGGCGCGACGACACCACGATGCCCGCCACGATCAGTGCAAAGGCCAGCGCGTGGTACCAGCGCGGCACTTCGCCCAAAACCACGGCCGACATCAGCGCCGCAAACACCGGCGTGAGGTTGGAGAAAAACCCCGCCACCGCGGGCCCCGCGCGCTGCACGCCCAGGCCCCAGCAGCGGTAGGCCAGGATGGCCGGCCCCACGGCCACAAAAACCAGGATCGCCGCCAACGCCCAACCCCACTGAAGGTGGCCAGCGCCCACCGCCCATTCGCCGCCCGCAAATGCGCCTGACCACGCCAAGCCATAGGCCATCTGCGCCACCAGAAAGGCGGACCAGTCGGCACGAATGGCATCGGGCTCGGCACGGCGCGACAGCAGCCACGAATACCAGGCCCAGCAGATCGAAGCCGCCAGCATGTACAGATCGCCCGGCACCAGGCGCAGCTGCGCCAGCTGGGCCAGATCGCCGCGCGCCAACACCAGCGCCACCCCGGCGATGGACAGCAGCACCCCCATCA
>JAGOEM010000120.1 GCA_017997715.1 Ottowia sp. | reverse complement strand
GAACAGCTGCAGCTTGGCGACCACGGGGTGGAACTCATACACCTGGTAATGCGCCAGCACTTCGTCCTGAAACTCGGCCGCGCGCGCCAGCATCCAGCGGTCGATCTCCAGCAGCTGGTCGGCGGGCACGGCGTCGGTCACCGGGTTGAAGTCGCTGGTGTTGGCCAGCAGAAAGCGCAGCGTGTTGCGGATGCGGCGGTAGGCGTCGATGACGCGCGCCATGATCTTGTCGTCGCCCGCGATGTCGCCCGAATAATCGCTGGCGGCCACCCACAGGCGCAGCACTTCGGCGCCCCATTTCTTGTTGGCATCGGTCAGGTCGATGCCGTTGCCCAGCGACTTGCTCATCTTGCGGCCCTGCGCATCCACGGTGAAACCGTGCGTCAGCAGGCTGCGGTAGGGCGCGCGGCCCCGGATGGCGCTGGCCAGCAGCAGGGATGAGTGGAACCAGCCGCGGTGCTGGTCGTGCCCTTCCAGGTACATGTCGGCTTCGGGGCCCGGAGCGCCGGTGCGCGGATCAACGTCCACATGGTGTTCGTTCGGGTGCGTGCCGCACAGCACGTGGAAGAAGGTCGATCCGGAGTCGAACCACACCTCCAGGATGTCGTTGAACTTGCGGTAATGGCGCGCGTCCTCATCGCCCAGGATCTCGTCGGCCGTCACGCGGCTCCAGGCTTCGATGCCGCCTTGCTCGATGATGTCGGCCGCCTGGTCCAGGATTTCCAGCGTGCGCGGGTGCAGCTCGTCGGTTTCCTTGTGCAAAAAGAAAGCGATGGGCACGCCCCAGGCGCGCTGGCGGCTGATGACCCAGTCGGGCCGCCCGGCAATCATGTCGCGCAGGCGGGATTTGCCCGACGCGGGGAAGAACGCCGTGTCTTCGATCGCGCGCAGCGCGGTGGTGCGCAGGGTTTCGGGCGCCTTGTCCTTGGTGAAGACGCCTTCGCCTTCGTCCATGCGCACAAACCATTGCGATGCGGCGCGGTAGATGACCGGCGACTTGTGGCGCCAGCAATGCGGGTAGCTGTGGGTGAGGGTGCTGGTCGCCATCAGGCGATCGGCCTCTTGCAGCGCTTGGATGATGACCGGCACGGCCTTCCAGATGTCCAGCCCGCCGAACAGCGGAAAGTCGGCCGTGTAGCTGCCGCCGCCCTGCACCGGGTTCAGGATGTCGGCGTGCGCCAACCCGTGTGCCACGCAGGAGTTGAAATCCTCCACGCCATAGGCGGGCGCCGAATGCACGATACCCGTGCCGTCGGTGTCGGTGGCGTAGTCGGCCAGGTACACCGGCGACAGGCGCTGATAGCCGTGGCTGCCGTCTTCGCTGGCCACGTCGTACAGCGGGTGTTTGAATTCCAGCCCACCCAGCTTGTCGCCCATCACGGTGGCGATCACCTGGCCTTGGCCTTCGAGGCCAAAGCGCTTCAGGCTGTCTTCGACCCGCGCCTTGGCCAGCAGCAGCAGGCCCTTGGGCGTGTCGACCAGGGCGTATTCAAGGTGCGGGCCCAGGTTCAGCGCCTGGTTGGCGGGAATGGTCCAGGCGGTGGTGGTCCAGATGACGACGAAGGCCGGCTTGTCCAGCTTGGCCAGGCCGAAGGCGGCGGCCAGCTTGGCCGGGTCGGCAGCTTCAAAGGCGACGTCGACGGTGTTGCTCTTCTTGTCCTGGTACTCGATCTCGGCCTCGGCCAGCGCCGATCCGCAGTCGAAGCACCAGTACACGGGCTTCAGGCCGCGGTAGACAAAGCCGCGCTCGATCAGGCGCTTGAACAGACGCAGCTCACCCGCCTCGTTGGCGAAGTTCATCGTCTTGTACGGGTTGTCCCATTCGCCCAGCACGCCCAGGCGCTTGAACTGCTGCATCTGCTGCGCGATCTGCTCGGTGGCGTAGGCGCGGCCCTTGGCCTGCATCTCGTCGCGGCTCAGGTTGCGGCCGTACAGCTTTTCGATCTGGTTTTCGATCGGCAGGCCGTGGCAGTCCCAGCCCGGCACGTAGTGCGCGTCCATGCCTTTCAGCTGGCGCGTCTTGACGATCATGTCCTTCAGGATCTTGTTGACCGCGTGGCCCGCGTGCAGCTGGCCGTTGGCGTAGGGCGGGCCGTCGTGCAGGATGAATTTTTCGCGCCCGGCGCGCGCCAGCCGCAGGCGCTGGTACAGGCCCTTGTCTTCCCACTCTTGCACCCAGCCCGGCTCGCGCTTGGGCAGGTCGCCGCGCATGGGGAAGGGGGTGTCCGGCAGGTTCAGCGTCTGGCGGTAATCGGTCTTGTCGTCGGTGCTCATGGTTGGGCTGGAATCTGATATATAGGATAAAAACAGGCGCTAGCGCGCGCCAGTCAAGCGCAGTGCGCTATTGAATAATGAGCGGGGCAGGGTGCGGGTTGATCGCCCCAAGGGGCTGAGGGAGCAGGGGCCCGCTGCCCCTTCAAATTCGGCCCGGGCGCGCTGCCAGCCAGTCGCGCGCGTCAGCGCAGTCGCGCGCAATGCCTTCGGTCAGGGCCGCCAGGCTGTGATAGCGCAACTCGTCGTGCAGTTTGTGCAGCAGATCCACGCGAATGATTTTACCGTAGGCCCCCTCGGCACCCAGTCGGGTCGGCCATTGCAGCACGTGCGTTTCCAGCAGCACGCGCCCGCCGTTCACATCGCCCGGGTCCAGCGACGGGCGCACCCCCAGGTTGGCCACGCCGGCCAGCGGCTGCGCGGCAAGGCCATGCACTTCCACCACAAAGATACCGCTGGCCGCCGGCTTCCAGGCGTGGGCGCGGCGCGAAAAGCGCAGGTTGAGCGTGCGAAAGCCGTCCGCCCGCCCCGGCGCGGATTCGGCCAGCGCCCGGCCGAGCTTGCGCCCGTGCACCACGTGCCCGCTGATGCTGTAGGCGCGCCCCAGCAGCGCGGCGGCCTCGTCCATTTGCCCTGCGCCCAGTGCATCGCGCACGGCGGAAGAAGATACGCGCTGGCCGTGCACCTCGTAGGCCTGCATGCGCGCCACATCAAAACCCTGGGCGGCGCCGGCCGCATCCAGCATGGCGTAGTCGCCTTTGCGCTGGGCGCCAAAGCGAAAGTCGTCGCCCACCAGCACATAGCGCACCCCCAGGCCGCGCACCAGCACATCGTCGATGAACGCCTGCGCTGGCTGGCTGGCCAGCGCGTGGTTGAAGGGCAGCACCACCGCCTGATCGACCCCGCAACGCGCCAGCTCGGCCAGCTTGTCGCGAAAGGTGGCGATGCGCGCTGGCGCCATGTCGGGCTTGTTCAGCTGGGCGGCAAAGTAGTCGCGCGGATGCGGCTCGAAGGTCATCACGCAACTGGGCACGCCACGGTGCGCCGCTTCGCTGCGCAGCAGCGCCAGCATGGCCTGATGGCCACGGTGCACGCCGTCAAAGTTGCCGATGGTGAGCGCGCAACCGGGCGGGATGTCGGGATGGTGCAGGCCGCGGTAAATTTTCATGAGGTCTTACGGGAGGGGCGAGGGCGGGCTAGCTGGTCGCGTTGGCGAGTTGCTGATCATGCGACAACTTGGCCGGTCACGCGACGGGTAGCTTCATCAGGCGTGCCACGCGGTGGGTGCCGCGCGGTTCAGCTGCGGCCGTCAGGTTGTGCCATACCCTTGGACTGCCATAGGTGCGGTCGCTGAGCTCGAAGCTCTCCCGAATGCTGCGTGTGAGTCTTGCGTCGGTCTGGCTGCGCTCGCTGGCAGGTAACACGCGTGGAACCCGCTGACCGAAGCGCTCATCCTGCCTTCCCCCATCAGGGGAAGGCAAAGGGGCGAAACCGGTCGTTCAACTGAACACCATGCCCGCACCTGCGGCGGGCATCGGTGTTGCCCCCGCCCGAAGCGCGCAGCGCGAAGAGCGTGGGGGGAGGGCGCCGAAGGCGACTCAGGGGGGAATGCTCAATTCCCGAACGCCGCAATCCCTGTAATCGCCCGCCCCAAAATCAGCGCATGTACATCGTGCGTGCCTTCGTAGGTGTTCACCACTTCCAGGTTGACCAGGTGGCGCGCCACGCCGTATTCGTCGCTGATGCCGTTGCCGCCCATCATGTCGCGCGCTTGCCGCGCAATGTCGAGTGCCTTGCCGCAGTTGTTGCGCTTCATGATGGAAGTGAGGTCGACCGGCGCGTTGCCTTCGTCCTTCATGCGGCCCAGGCGCAGCACGCCTTGCAGGCCCAGGGCGATGTCGGTCAGCATGTCGGCCAGCTTTTTCTGGATGAGCTGATTCGCGGCCAGTGGGCGGCCGAACTGGTTGCGGTCCAGCACGTACTGGCGGGCGCGATGAAAGCAGTCTTCCGCAGCGCCCATGGCGCCCCACGCGATGCCGTAGCGGGCGCTGTTCAGGCAGGTGAAGGGGCCTTTCAGGCCGCGCACGTCGGGGAAGGCGTTTTCCTCGGGCACGAAGACTTCGTCCATCACGATTTCGCCGGTGATGCTGGCGCGCAGACCCACCTTGCCGTGGATGGCGGGGGCGGAGAGGCCCTTCCAGCCTTTTTCAAGGATAAAGCCACGGATCTGGCCGCCATCGTCCTTGGCCCACACCACGAACACGTCGGCGATGGGGCTGTTGGTGATCCACATCTTGGCGCCGGACAGGCTGTAGCCGCCGTCGACTTTTCTGGCGCGGGTGATCATGCTGCCGGGGTCGCTGCCGTGGTTGGGCTCGGTCAGGCCGAAGCAGCCAATCCATTCGCCGCGCGCCAGCTTGGGCAGGTACTTTTGCTTTTGCGCTTCGGTGCCGAATTCGTTGATGGGCACCATCACCAGCGAGCTTTGCACGCTCATCATGCTGCGGTAGCCAGAGTCAACGCGTTCCACCTCACGCGCCACCAGGCCGTAGCACACGTAGTTCAGACCGGCGCCGCCGTACTGTTCGGGGATGGTGGCGCCCAGCAGGCCTAGATCGCCCATTTCGCGAAAGATGCTGGCGTCGGTGGTTTCGTTGCGAAAGGCCAGTTGCACGCGCGGCAGCAGCTTGTCCTGACAGTAGTCGTGCGCGGCGGCCAGCACCTGGCGCTCGTCATCGGTCAACTGCTGGGTCAGCTCGAACGGGTCTTCCCAGTTGAAATGCGCTTTTGTGGTGGCCATGCCTGTCTCCGTGTGGGGCGTCGTCAAAACAGGCATTTTGACGCGCTGATAAATAGCTGTCTAATATTGATTGCGGATTCATCAATATTCAGATCAGATCAATGGAACTGCGCCACCTGCGCTACTTTCTGGCCCTGGCCGACGAGCTGCACTTTGGCCGCGCAGCCGCGCGCCTGTCGATCAGCCAGCCGCCGCTGACGGTGGCGGTGCAGCAACTCGAAGCCGATGTGGGCGCGCCCCTGTTCCTGCGCAACAGCCGGGGCGTACAGCTCACGGCCGCGGGCCAGGCCCTGGTGCCGCAGGCCCGCACGGTGCTGGAACAAGCCCAGGCCGCCCTGCGCGAGGCGCGCGAGGTGGCCAGCGGCCAGACCGGCCGGCTGGTGATCGGCTTTGCCGGCACCATGCTGTACCGCGGGCTGCCGCAAATGCTGGCGCGCTTTCAGGCGGCGCACCCCCGGCTGCGTTTCAGCCTGCGTGAACTCAGCAGCAGCGAACAGGTGGTTGACCTGTTGCACGACCGACTGGACGCCGGTTTCGCCCACATCAGCCAGGTGCCCAGCGGGCTGGCGCAGATCCTGGTGTCCAGCCAGTCCTTCGTCGCCTGCGTGCCGGCCGGCCACGCGTTGGCGCAGCGCCAGGGCATCGCCGTGAATGCGTTTGCCGGGCAGCCCTTTGCGCTGATTGCCCAGGCCGTATCGCCCGACTACCACGCGCGCATCGTCAACCTGTGCATGGCCTCGGGCTTCAGCACCGAGGGCGCGCACGAGCTGCGCCACTGGCTCAGCGTGGTGTCGCTGGTGGCGCAGGGCCTGGCGGTGGCGCTGGTGCCCGCCGCCATGCAGCAGGCGGACATGGCCGGCGTGGCCTTCGTGCCGCTGCAGGATGCCGACGCTGCATTGCCCCGCTACGACACGCACTGCCTGTGGCGCCCCGGGCGCGACCAGCCTGCGCTGGCGGCCTTCCTGGCGCAGGTGCGCGGCGTGGCGCAGGCCGCCTAGCCCAGGTGCCCGGCGGCGCCGCCTGATCGGGGGCAAATCGCATCTTGCGGGGCTAAAAATACTGTGCAAAAATACAGTATTCAATCGCCAAGGAACCCCCATGATCAAAGGCAGTTGCTGCTGCGGCGCCATCCGGTTTGAACTGACATCGCCCCCCAGCATGATGGGCGTCTGTCACTGCTCGCGCTGCCGTAAGTCGGGGTCAAGCACCCTGGCGTTTGTCGACAAAAGCGCTTTCAAGCTGCTGGCGGGCGAAGACTCCATCCAACGTTACGAGCCCGCGCCGCCCTTCAAGTACGCCAGAACCTTCTGCAAGCGCTGCGGCACGGCCTTGGGTGAAGTGGGCTCGGGCAGCGATTCGTTTCCCATCTCGGTCAACTGCCTGGACGACGACCCGCAGGTGCGCACCCAGTTTCACGTTTTCGTCGGCTCCAAGCCGGCGTGGTACGAGATCTGTGACAGCGCCAAGCAGTTTCAGGAAAGCCCGCCTGAAAGCTGACGTGCCTGCCGCCTGGCCCCTTTGACTTTTGGCAAAACGACGCCATAGTTTGGATTCGTTTGAACAGGAAAAAACTCATGGCCCATTCACAGGCAAGCGCACCCGAAACCATCGCCCTGGGCGGCGGGTGCTTCTGGTGCACCGAATCGGTTTTCAAGGAAGTGCGTGGCGTGCTGGACGTCGAATCCGGCTACAGCAATGGGCAGGAAACCGCGCCCACCTACGAGCAGGTTTGCACCGGCCGCACCGGCAGCGCAGAGGTCGTCAAGCTGGTGTACGACCCGGCGCAGGTCAGCACGCGCCAGCTGCTGGAGGTTTTCTTCGCCACGCACGACCCCACGCAGCTCAACCGCCAGGGCAACGATGTGGGCACGCAGTACCGCAGCGGCATCTACTTCACCACGCCAGAGCAGCAAGAGGTGGCCAACGACCTGATCCGCGAAGCCAGCCAGGACAAGCTGTTCGACGGCGGCATCGTGACCGAGGTGGCGCCGCTCGCGCACTACTTTCCGGCGGAGGACTACCACCAGGACTTCTTCGAAAAGAACCCGCACCAGGGTTACTGCATGGCGGTGGCGGCGCCCAAGGTGGCCAAGTTCCGCAAGACGTTCCGCGATCTGGCCAAGGCTTGATGGCGCACGGCATTGCGGGCTGGGCGCTGCGGCGCATTCAATGCGGTGTTTTTTTAGCCTTTTCGGCCTCTGGCGCCCAGTAGGACTGCGCAGACAGCTATATAAACAGTAGCGTCCATGTGGCCGAACGCATGCGGTGCAGGGTGCGTTGTGCGCCCTCCCAGGCGCCACGGCGCTGAACGCTGCGCCCTTGGCGTTCAGCGCGGACGCAGCCCCAGCATCAGCATCGCGCCGACCACGATGCCCACGATCGCCGGCACGCTGGCGAAGGCCAGCGCCGACAGGCCGGCCAATCCGTTGCCAATGGTGCAACCCAGGGCGACCACGCCGCCAAAGCCCATCAACAGGCCGCCGAAGACCGATGCGGCCATGCGCGCCGGGCTGTCAAAGCCTTCCCAGCGCGCCGTGCGCGTTGCCTGTGCCGCCACCATCGCGCCCAGCAGGGTGCCCACGACGATGGCCGCGCCCAGGCTGAACTTGCGGCCCACCGACAGCTGCAGGTACAGCTGCAGGTCGGCCACCGGGCCGACGAAGTTGAGCGAGGTGGTGGGAATCGGCTCAAACGGGTCAAAACCCACATTGGCGCTGACCCACCAGCCCGCCGCCACCAGCGCGCCGACCAGCAGCGCGCCCAGCCATTCGCGCGGGCTGCGCCGCAAAGCGGGCTGCCACAGCGCAAGGCCCAGCAGCGCCAGCGCGGGCAGCGCGGTGGCCAGCACCACGGCGGTGAAGGCGGACAGCCCGTAGGACTGCACCAGCGGCGGCAGGCTGGCGTGCGATACCGTGACCACGCCCCAGCTTTGCAACCAGGTGCGCGCGGGCGCCAGCACCCCGGTCAACGCAGCCTGCGCCGCCAGGCCCAGGGCCACCAGCGTGACCAGCGCCCGCAGGTTGCCGCTGCCCAGCAGCACCAGCGCCCGCGCACCGCAACTGCGTGCCAGCACCATGCCCACGCCGAACAGCAAGCCGCCGATGAACACCGCGCTGACCGAAAAACGCGCGCGCACCACGGGTACGTTGGCCCAGTCGATCAGCCCGGTGAAGGCCAGCCACTGCGACGCGATCAGCGCCACCGCCAGTGCCAATGCAAAAGCCTGCAGCGCGGGCGCACCGCCGCGCTGGCCCTCGTCCAGCCCGCGCCACTGGCGCAGTCCGCGCAGCAGGCAAAAGCGGCTGACCTGCGCCACTGCGCCAAAGGCGCCGCCCAGGGCCAGGCCGGCCCAGAGAACGTGTTGGGGGTTGGGTTCCATGGAATTTGCTCAGTACAGGGTGCGCCGCTGCCCGCCCGCTGCAACGCACAGGGTGCTGCGGTTGGGCGGCGGGCGGGGTGCTTACTTCGTCCCGAAGATGCGGTCGCCCGCATCGCCCAGGCCGGGCAGGATGTAGCCGTGGTCGTTCAACTCGCGGTCGATGGCGGCGGTGTAGATCGCGACATCGGGGTGGGCCGCGTGCAGGGTGCGAATGCCTTCGGGCGCGGCCAGCAGGCACAGAAACTTGATCGAGCGCGGCCCGGCTGCCTTCAGCTTGTCGATGGCGGCCACCGCCGAATGGCCGGTGGCCAGCATCGGGTCGACCGCGATCACGTCGCGCTCGGCCATGTCGGCGGGCATCTTGTAGTAGTACTCCACCGCCTGCAGCGTGGCCGGGTCGCGGTACAGGCCGACGTGGCCGACGCGGGCGTTGGGCACCACGCGCAGCAGGCCGTCCAGCATGCCGTTGCCGGCGCGCAGGATGCTGGCAAACACCAGCTTCTTGCCGTCGATCATGGGGCTTTGCATGGTCTCCAGCGGGGTTTCGGTCTCGACCATCTGCACCGGCATGTCGCGCGTGACTTCGTAGGCCATCAGCATGGCCAGCTCGCCCAGCAGGGTGCGGAAGGTGGTGCTGCTGGCTTCCTTGTTGCGCATCAGCGTGAGCTTGTGCTGTACCAGGGGGTGGGTGATGTGGTGGACTTGTGGGGTCATCGGAAGGGTCTGTGGAGTTTTATTTGCTATTGTTAAAGTAGCTGCCAGCGCAGTTAAATAGGGCGCTGGCGGCCTGTTTGATGCTTATTTTCGTCTGCCGCCCAGCAAGCTGCCCAGCGCGCCGCGCACGAGCTCGCGCCCCATGCGGCGCATCTCGCCCTTGACCACGTTCTGCACCAGGCCGTCGTACTGGCCGCCGCGCGGGCCGGTGCGGCCAAACAAGGCTTCCTTGCCCATGTTCATCAGATCGCCCAGCATGCCTCCGCCGCCGTCGGCAGGGGCCGGGGCGCCGGGTGCGGCCGCAGTGCCCGCCGCGCCGGGTTTGCCGGCACCGGCGGGCACGGCCTGGTTGCCGCGCTGGGCCAGCAGCTCGTAGGCAGATTCGCGGTCCACCGCCTGTTCGTAAGTACCGGCGACGAGCGAAGTCTTGATCAGCGCGGCGCGCTGCTCCGCCGTGATCGGGCCGATCTGGCTGCCAGGCGGGATGACGAACACGCGCTGCGTCACGCCGGGGCGGCCTTTTTCGTCCAGGAAGCTGACCAGCGCCTCGCCGGTGCCCAGCTCGGTGATGGCGGCTTCAATGTCCAGGCCGGGGTTGCCGCGCATGGTTTCGGCCGTGGCCTTGACGGCCTTCTGGTCGCGCGCGGTGAAGGCGCGCAACGCGTGCTGCACGCGGTTGCCCAGCTGGGCCAGCACGGTGTCGGGCACGTCGATGGGGTTTTGGGTGACGAAGTACACGCCCACGCCTTTGGACCGCACCAGGCGCACCACCAGTTCGATGCGCTCCAGCAGCGCCTTGGGCGCGTCGTTGAACAGCAGGTGGGCTTCGTCAAAGAAGAAGACGAACTTGGGCTTTTCAGGGTCGCCGATCTCGGGCAGGCGTTCGAACAAGTCGGACAGCAGCCACAGCAAAAATGTGGCGTACAGGCGCGGCGAATTCATCAGCTTGTCGGCCGACAGGATGTTGACCACGCCTTGGCCGCCCACGGTCTGCATCATGTCGTCGATGTTCAGCATCGGCTCGCCAAAGAACTTGTCGCCGCCCTGGCCCTCCAGCGCCAGCAGGCCGCGCTGAATGGCGCCCACGCTGGCGCTGCTGACGTTGCCGTACTGCGTGGTGAACTGCTTGGCGTTGTCGGCCACAAAGGTCAGCATGCTGCGCAAATCCTTCATGTCCAGCAGCAGCAGGCCGTTGTCGTCGGCGATCTTGAACACCAGATTCAGCACGCCGCTTTGCGTGTCGTTCAAGTCCAGCATGCGCGCCAGCAGCAGCGGCCCCATGTCGCTGACGGTGGCGCGCACCGGGTGGCCCTGCTCGCCAAACACGTCCCACAGCGTGACCGGGCAGGCGACTGGGGTGGGCGTGGGCAGGCCGCGCTCCTTCAGGATCTCGGCCATCTTGCCGCCGACGCTGCCGGCCTGGCTGATGCCGGTCAAGTCGCCTTTCACGTCGCTCATGAACACCGGCACGCCGATGCGGCTGAATTCCTCGGCCATTTTCTGCAGCGTGACGGTTTTGCCGGTGCCGGTGGCGCCGGTCACCAGCCCGTGGCGGTTGGCCAGGCCGGGCAGCAGGCTGCATTGGATGTCGCCATGCTGGGC